>JAFRAH010000028.1 GCA_017405525.1 Synergistaceae bacterium | reverse complement strand
TCCTCCTCCTTCAGTATTGTTCTGTGTAGGAGTTGGGTCTGTCGTAGTGCCGCCGCTTGATGTCCTCGTTACGCTGTCAACGCAGAATGAGAGATCCCAGATGCCGTTTTCGCTCCCGTCCCCTATAAGGACGTAGGGCACATTGTCATCCTTGAAGATGTCAATATAGGCTGTCTTCCCTGAAGTTGTGCTCTTCCCGTCAGCCATCACAGCGATGAAGTCTATATATAGTTTGTCGTCATACAGGAACGCTCTCACACAATCGGTGAAGGTTACTCCCTTTTCGCTGCCCTTGTTGTTTATGGCCGTGAATAGGTTTGTGTCCATCTCTGCCGTTGCTGCTGAACGAACCCAAACTGTGGCATAACGCGCAAGTATAGTGAGTAGTTCCTGAGAGCTCCCGGCATTGTCGAGTTCCTCCCAGTGGTCGACTATTAGCCCGATGTTTCTCGGTATCGTCATCCTCACATAGACAGGAAGAAGCGGAATGTCCTGGCTCACTCTCTGGCTGCTTGCTGTGAACATGGCCGAAGACGACGAAGTATCATCGGAATCGGGGGAAGGCGACGGGGTAGTGTTGTCATCCGAAGCTGTATCTTCTGAGGTAACCACGACATTAACGAGGTCAGCCGGGACGTAATCGGCAATCTGGAACGCCCCTATAGCTGAGCTCCCCAAGTTTATGCCCCTGACATAGGAGGCCTCAAGTTCCTGTGATGCCCCCGTGAAATTTGAGGACGCGAAAGATTCAGGTGTGGCCATGACGGGAGGCTTGCCCATAATCCGGGTAAGTTCCTGCCGTGTGTTCTCGTCATTGCTCACAACGTCAACGAACTCAAGGCTGAACCTCTGGACGTTTACCCCGCTGTCAGATGATGAGACGCTCATGGGTTGGCCTATGCTCTCCATGCCCCTTATGCGCCTGTAGCTGAGCCTGAGATTCCGAGGGGTGTTCATGGCGTAGTCATAGAGCCTGAATGATGCGCTGGTGTCGCTCGTTGTGTTCAAGGTGGTGTAGCCGCTTGATGCATTCGTCCGTCCAGGAGCCCCGTAAACCGTAACCAGTCCCGGAGCAATCTGGCTCTGTGCACCAAGAAGGAAGTACTCCGGCAATGTCCCGTATTCGTCAGGCGTGAGGTCATACTTCCAGTAGTCGGGCAGTATGTTCCTGTAGTTGTCCCGGTAATCAGGGTTGCCGTTCGTGGGTATCGAGCCGTCCATGTCGTAGCGGTAGAGCTTGTAGCGTGTCCCTGTCCTGTTCGTAATTCTTGTTTCGAGGTCATAGGTCGGCATCGTTGCATCAGGAGACTGTATCATGAAGAACGTTCCTATATCTTGGGTCTTGTCTGCCTGAACGTCCCACGTGAATTTTACCCTGTTGATGATCCTTTCGCTCTTTTGCTCGTATATTGTCATGTCAAAAATCAGGGGGTTGTCTGACGCGCCACCGTTCGAGACGTTCGCGACAACCACCGGGACAGGTGAGGACTCCCTGTAGTTCGTGTAGCCCGGAAGGAAGCTAGCCCTCTGTCTGAACGCAAGCCACCCCAAGCGGCTGCCGTATACCTGAGAGCCCGAACTGTTCAGCCTCACCGTAGCATCAAGGTAGTTCCCGGAAGATACCGACTGCTCAGCGGCAGGGGATATATTGACGTTGTAGTAGCCATCAAGGCCGGTCATAGTAATGGACTCGCCTATGTTCCTTATCCCGCAAATGAATGTGTCCGTCCCGTCGGTAACTATTGCGTATTTCAGGCTGTTGCTTGAGTCATAGATACTGTCGCCCGAAACGGTGTAGGCTATATCTCCCGAAGCATTAAGGTAGTAATGTACATCGCCGGAAATGTCGCCCGATACTGTGAGAAGTGTATTGCCCGAAAGATCCTTAATGTAGTGGTGAGTCCTGAGCACTACATCACCCGAAAGGTCATTTGACGACACTAAATTGTACGTCCTCTCATAGAGCCCGCTGCTCCCGCTCGTGTAAATCCCCCTGTCT
The DNA here is from genome assembly GCA_017405525.1 of Synergistaceae bacterium. Taxonomy (GTDB): domain Bacteria; phylum Synergistota; class Synergistia; order Synergistales; family Aminobacteriaceae; genus JAFUXM01. Next base: position 2,849 of record JAFRAH010000028.1, on the reverse strand, counting down.
GAAGGGCTGTATATGTACTCTATAGGCTCTACTGTGGCATAGCTTGAGTTCCGCCAGTCGTAATTGTTCCGCCACCAGCTCCAAGTTCCAGACGTAACCGAGCGCGTGAAGTTCCACCAAAACGGGAAGTGCCTAGCGTACGGGTTGCCTAGCCTGACATTCACGGTAGCCATTCCGTTGGTCGTAACTATGCAGAGCGTCTCCAGCGGGTCAGGGTAAACGTCATATACCCGGCTGTTTATGAGACCTGTCCATGCTGAATAGGGCTGAGGCTCCTCGGCAAACACGAAATTGAAGCCGTCAATAATATCACCGACTGTCGAGAACGAAATATCCGGGATTTCCCCGCCCATTGTGCGCCTGTATATGTCTGAGCTTACGTTGGTTGTTGTCCCTGTGTTGGCGAAGAACCTGTACCTGTAGTTCTCGTAGACCGTTGCGAACCACTGGGGGCCGCCAACAAGCTCCGAACGCGTTGCACCTGCTACGTCCCTGAGCTGGTAGAAGAAGTTTGCCGTGCTGTTCCCGTAAGTCCTGTAGACCGCCGCCTCATCACTTGAGGAAACGTACCATGAATGAAGCCTGAAAGGGTCATAGTCTGTTGTAGCTGCCCATGAAGTTCCGCAGAACACAAAGAGCAGCAATACCAATGCCGCCGAACGTTTGAACATGTGAATAGTAATCCTCCTTAGTTTGGTATTCCTATGTATGACACCGTAACATCCCCCCCGAACTGTGGGGAAATGTCTAGTCCCTTCTTCATGCGGTGAAAGGTTACTGTCCTTGCCGCCCTCACTGCTACGCCTAACTCCTCGCCCGTATCGCAGTCGAGCCCCGAAGGAATGTCGACAGCCACAATATGAGCCGTCAGGGAGTTCATGGCCTCGATTGCCCGCCTGAAGATGCCCTCCACTGGACGGTTAAGCCCCGTGCCGAATATCGCATCTATGCAGGCCTCGCATCCTTTGAGCGCGCTCTCGAACTCCGGGAAATTCTCATCATTGACCGTGTTCAGGACTTCAGGGGCTAAGCGGCTCATTATCTTGAGGTTGGTGCGGAAGTCCTCGCTTCCCTTGTTGGGGTCGCCAAGTATGTAGACGCGTACATCTTTGCCCATGATGCAGAGATGCCGGGCAATGGCCAGTCCGTCCCCTCCGTTGCTTCCTGGTGAGCAGACTATCGCGAACACTGCATACTCCTTCATCTCCCGGACTACTGCAAGGGCGGCGTTCTCCATGAGCAGGATGCTGGGGATGCCGAACGTCTCTATGGCTCTCTTGTCGGCATCACGGGACTGCTGACGTGAATATGCCTCCGGGGAACTCACTCCGACATAAACAACTTCCCTGTGAAACTCGTCGGGGTCATAAAAATATTCGAGCTCATTGTCATATTCAGGGGGCAAATGTAATCTCTCCTCCGTCAATAAATTTTTGTGGTGATTGAGATATTATATTACCAGTTGAAAATTTGAGGGCTGATTACATGATTACTCAGGAAAATTTTACCGCCTTGCTCGAAATTCTAGGCTACACTCACGACATAACAGGCTCATTCTTCACCTACAACTTCGAGACTTGCTCAATGTCCGCTGACCTCAACGGGAAAAAGCTCATTTACCCTCCAAAAGTTCAGGGACGCGAGCGCAATTCAGGCTTTGATGCCAACGAAAACTTTGTGGTCTTCGAGTGCGTTCACCGTCTCCTGATGAAGGGCTATGCTCCCGAAGATATACATCTGGAGAAGGCCTGGCAGTTAGGGCGTTCACAGAAGGGCGGAAGGGCTGATATTTGCGTCTACAAGAAAGGCTCTGATGACGTATTGATGATCATTGAGTGCAAGACCTACGGAGGCGAATACACAAAGGCACTCAACGACACAAGGACTGACGGCGCACAGCTCTTCTCTTACTGGCAGCAGGAGAGCTCCACTGAATGGCTCGTCCTCTACACCTCAGACATCAAGGACGGCGCAATAACCTACTCAGCTCCCGCGATAGACTGCAAGGACGACAGCAACCTCCTGAAGCGTTCCGGCCATGACGACACGTTGAGGCTCTACGTCAATGCCCACACTGCACAGGAAAAGTTCACTGCCTGGCGCGAAACCTATAACCTTGAGACACATGAAGGCGTGATATTCTCGGACGAAAGCACAGCCTATGACATCGGGACAAGGCCGCTCAGGAAGAAAGACCTGAAGCCCTTAACCGACGAGGACAAGAAGGGAATCATCAATGCCTTTGAGGAGATACTCAGGCACAACAACGTAAGCGACAAGGAAAACGCTTTCAACCGATTGACAGCACTCTTCATCTGCAAATTGGTCGATGAGATCAGGAAGGGTGATGATGATGAGCTTTCGTTCCATTACATGCCACGTAGGGACAGCTACGAGGATCTGCAGGACAGATTGCAGAAGCTCTACCACGAAGGAATGAGCGAGTTCATGAAGGAGGAGATAACCTACATTCCGGCGGATTACCCCGAACTGCTATTCTCGAACTACAAGGGCAGGAAACGCTCCCAAGCAATCCGTGAACTCTCTGACGCATTCAGGAAGCTCAAATACTTCACGAACAATGATTTTGCCTTCAAGGACGTACACAATGAGGAGCTCTTCTACCAGAACGGAAAGATACTCGTTGAGGTCGTACAGCTCTTCCAGCGTTACAGGATAGTTCACAACGACAAGAACCAGTTACTCGGCGACTTGTTCGAGCAGCTCCTCGATAAGGGCTTCAGGCAGAATGAAGGACAGTTCTTCACCCCGATAGTGATAACACGCTTCATCTGGGACTGCCTGCCGTTGGGACGCTATAAGACATGTCCGAAGGTGATAGATTACGC
>JAFRAH010000027.1 GCA_017405525.1 Synergistaceae bacterium | reverse complement strand
GCCCGCGAGATTCTCTATGACCAGCCCGAAGTTGACGCGGGGAAAGTGAGAGTGTCCGGGCCCTTCACGATTGAGTCATTGCCCGCACCGTCAGTGATGAGCCTTGAGGAGGCCGCGGCCCTTGACCCGGACGAAAAGGACAGGCAGGACGGGTTCATGTCCCAGCTTATGGCGACGGGAATACGGGGCAGGAACGGCGAGCGCGTCAGGTTTTCGCGGCATGAGAAGATTACCGGGACACGCTGGATTCACTCTGAGGCATGGACGGATGAGGCTGAACCGCGGAGGGTGCTTGTGTGTTTCGCCGACAGCAGCACGCTCATGGACAGCAGGAGGGTATCACTGACTGTTGACGAGGCAACGAAGCAGAAGCCCGCGCCGTCGATGGTGGTGTTCTGTGCGTTCCAGTTTTCGCCCGAAGCCCAGATGTATATAAACTCGCTGAACTGGCCGGGGGTCTCACTGCTGCAGGTAGAGATGAATGATGACCTCATGACGGAGGACTTGAAGCGGAAAGTCAACACTGATGAATCGTTCTGGCTTGTCGGTCAGCCTGACGTTGAGCTTTTGAGGGACAAGAAGCCGGGAGAGTACCGGGTGAGAGTGCTGGGCTATGACTATTTCAGCGTGTCGAAGGATGAGCTGGTTTCGGGGGATGCTGACAGGATAGCGATGTGGGGCGTTGATCCGAATTATGACGGGATGACGTTTGCACCATCGCAAATATTTTTCCCGATGGAGGGCAAATCGGGGGGATGGAGCAAGCTCACGAAGACCCTGAAGGCTGAGATTGACCCGGAGATTATAGGGCAGTATTCGGGGACTGTGTCATTACCCTTCAAGGCTGACGAGGGGAAGAAGATTGCCGTGAAGATTATCGATGACCGGGGGATTGAGTCGATGAGGATACTTGAAGTGAGGAACGCGCAATGACTCAGGAGAAAGGAAGGGTAGTAATCAATTCGCCGTATGTTGAGCCGTCCCAGCACCTGGACTACAAGGGGGAAGGGCATTTCAAGACTGAACCGGGGAGGCGGCCTGCGGGGTTCTGGTTTGAGCGTGAGACCAGGCGGGGGATTGTCCGGGAGTTCAAGGAGATTCCGAGGGTTGACGAAATCCGCGGGAAGGTCAGGGCGTGGCGCATGGCCGGGTATCCTGAGTCGACCAACATAACGCGGGAGCTCCTCACTCACTGGCACGACAGGACAGCAAGGGAGGATACGCCGTTCTTCTGGTGTCAGCTTGAGGCAATAGAGACGCTGATATTTCTTGCTGAGACTAAGGAGGGCCGGGCGACTCTGGCATTTCTTCCTGATGACGGGAGCGCGTTTCGGAGGCTCTGCACGAAGCTCTGCACTGGCGGGGGAAAGACTATCGTGATGTCTATGCTTATTGCGTGGCAGGTCTGCAACTGTGTGAGTTATCCCGGACTGAGTGAACGTTACACGCGGAATGTCCTAGTTGTCGCGCCGAATATCACGGTGAAGAAACGCCTTGATGTCCTGAAGCCTAATGAGCCGGGTAACTATTACGACAAGTTTTCGGTAGTGCCTGAGAATATGCGGGGGATTCTGAACCAGACATGTATTGAGGTGTGCAACTGGCAGATGCTCTATGACCCTTCAACTGAGGATGACCCTGCTAGGAATAAGAGTGTCGTGAAGAAGCCTGCAAGGGGTGATGATTCTTACTGCCGGGAATTTGCGGGGGACATGCGGGACATCATGGTGATAAATGACGAGGCTCACCACGCGTACAGGGTCAGGCCGGAAGACAGGAAGGCTAGGACTCAGGAGGAGAAGGACGAACAGAAGGCCGCTACCGTCTGGATGAGGGGGCTGGACAGGCTGCACAGTGCGCGGGGGATAAGGACGTGCTATGACTTCACAGCGACACCGTTTGTTCCGGGCCGGGGCAGGAATGACGAGGACGGTCTGTTCTCATGGATAGTAAGCGATTTTTCCCTTGATGACGGAATCGAGGCAGGCATCGTGAAGACTCCCTGCGTGGTTGTGCGCGACAATGCCCCTCCCGACATAAGGACGGAGAAATCGAAGCTCTGGCACATTTACGGCAATGATGACGTGAAGGCTGACCTCAACCGCACGAACTGCCCCGATGCCCCACTGCCTGACCTTGTGCGCAACGCGTATATGATGCTCGGCGGCAACTGGCAGGAGACGTTCAGGATATGGAGTGATGACGGGCATCCTGTACCGCCAGTGATGATTACGGTCGCAAACAGCACCAATACCGCCGCGAGAATCGAACATGCCTTCAGCGGAGGGGGCATAGACATTCCCGAACTTGCCGGGAAAGAACACATGCTGAGGATTGACTCGGAGCGTCTGAAGAAGGAGTCGGCCTCACGGGCTGAAACGTTGCGTGAAATGTCTGACACAGTCGGCAAGGCGGGCGAATTGGGCGGCAGTCTCAGGAACATAATATCAGTCGGCATGTTATCCGAAGGCTGGGACGCTCGTAACGTTACGCAGATCATGGGACTCCGGGCTTTCACGAGCCAGCTTTTGTGTGAGCAGGTTGTGGGGCGGGGCTTGCGGCGTTCGTCATATGAGGCTGTCGGTGATGGTGAATTGTTCCCGCCTGAGTATGTCAATGTGTTCGGTATACCGTTCTCGTACTTGCTGACTGAGGAAATCGAGCCGGGCGAGCCAATTCCGAGAAAGCCTGCCGCTGAAGTTAGGGTGCTTCCAGAGCGTGGGGAATACGCGATAACATGGCCGGAAGTCGAAGGCATAAGGTACGTCATGAGCCAGAACTTGAGCCTTGATGCGTCCGTTATTCCTGAGATTGTCCTTGATGCCTCGTCAACGAGAATCAGTGCGGAGCTTGCACCTGTTCTTGACGGAAAAGAGAACCTTGACGCTGTGAATGACATTGACCTTGAGAGGATATATTCCCGCGTGAGGATGCAGAGGCTGATTTTCCGGGCGGCGGCTAATGTCTTCACGAGGATGCAGAGTGAGGGCGTGTACCAGTGGCAGAATGAGAGCGCAAGGTTTCACCTTCTTGGGGAAATAGTGAGGCTGACAGAGGAATACATAGCGGGGGGGAATATCATTGTCAGGCCTGAACGTTTTCTTACGGACAACCGAAGGCGCAAGATACTTCTCGGCTTCAACATGGAGCGCATAATCACCCACATGTGGCAGGGCATAAGGAGCCACAACAGCGAGGCGGTACTCCCGATTTTCCCGCAAGGCAAGTACCAGCGTTCAACGGGGGAAATGATTACGTGGATGACCTCACGCCCCCATCACATCACGGAGAAATCACACATCAACCTGTGCACGTTCGACTCTACATGGGAGGCATCAGCGGCGTACCAGCTCGACCATAACCCGGACGTTCAGGCGTGGGCGAAGAATGACCATCTGGGATTCTGTGTGAGGTATGTTTACGGGGGAGTCCCGCGGCGTTACCTTCCTGATTTCCTGGTGAGGCTGATGAACGGCAAGATGCTTGTGCTTGAGGTGAAGGGCATTGAGACGGACGAGAGCCGGGCGAAACACGAGGCTTTGCAGACATGGGTTGAGGCTGTGAACACGGTAAAGACTTTCGGCAAATGGTCGTGTGAGGTCGTGAAGAGTCCTGCTGAGGTTGACGGTATAATAACCAAGCATCTAAAGGAGGAATGATTTTTGCCTTATACGATTAAAGACATGTCGGAATTAACCGGGCTTCCTGCCTCGACACTGAGATATTACGACAAGCAGGGCCTGCTGCCTAACCTGAAGAGGGACGGAAATAACGTCAGGACATTCACCGAAGACGACTACAGGAGCCTCAAGCTCATAAACTGCCTCAAGAGGTCCGGGCTCTCAATCAAGGACATAAAGAGCTTTATCGACATGGCCGGAAGAGGAGACGAGGCACTTGGTGAGAGGCTCAAGATATTTCACAGACGCAGGGAAGTTCTCAGGGGTGAGCTCGAAACACTAAAAGAAGTTCTCAGCATAATAGAATACAAGTGCTGGTACTACGAGACAGCCTGCAAGGCCGGGACTGAGGAAGTCATGAAGGGCTTGAAGTGCGATGATGTCCCTGAACGTTTCAGGAAGGCGCGGGAAACACTGCACAGCGGTTGCAACCCTAAGCGATAATCTTCTTCCGTCCCTCATGTATTGCCTTGGGGGACGGCTCTTTGCCATCAAGATAGCCCAGCAACACAAAGCAACGTGCTATATACCCTTCAGGTATTCCCCACTCCTCCATGAATTTACGGCCGTCGGGGTTGTCGAACGTCTCTTCAGCCCGCGCAATGATGCATGACGAGATACCCAGTGAATGAGCCTCAAGCGTCATGTTCTCGGCACAGCAGAAAGCATCCGGCACGCTGTACATGAACTCTTCAGGCCCGAATACGATACACACAGACGGAGCACCGTAGAACCCGCTCTTTATGGTTGGGTCGTCAATGATGCTTGGCTGTTCGTCCGAGACGTAAGACCCTAATAGTGCTGACCTGTCGAACTTGGCGATGTTGAGTTTCCCGATCTGTTCCGTTAGCCTGGCGTTGTGTACTCCGACTATGATGCTCCCTTGACGGCCACCAGCATTGGGCGCGAAAAGACCGGCATCTATTATTCGTTCGAGGTCTTCACGATCTATTTGCCTGCTCTGGTACTTCCTTATTGAACGCCGCGACTTTATGACTTCCATTATGTCCATGTCTATATCTCCTTCCAGCATTGGGGGTCTTCCGCGTAAAAATCCCCGTATGTTCCCATTGCGACCGCAGGACACCCCCGGCAATATGGCAACAGCTCACACCTTGAGCACTTCACGAACCTGCCATACTCGCGGTAATCCTCCATTCTTCCGAGCCATATATCCGACAGCCTTTCAGTGAGGGCATTCCCTGCCTTGCTGCCCCGAACCCTACGGCAGGCGTAAACGTCCCCTGATGGTAATATGGTCAGGTGGGCATTCCCACAGTTGCACCCGCCGTAAATCTTCCCCGTCTCTGCGTCATCAGGAACGCGGAACCTCCCGGCCTCGTAGTCGTAGAGTGTCCAGAGGTGATCCTTGCGGTCAAAGTATGTCCGGCAGCCCTGAGCCTCGCAGCTCCTGAACTTCCCATCACAGACGCGCAGGAACTCCCGATATTCTGAGGGCGTTATCCCCGTCCCCACTCCTGAACCAGTGGGGCAGTATCGTGCGAACGAATACACTTCAGCCTCATGTTCAACGACAGCATCAATGACAGCCGGAATCTCATGAATGTTCAGGCTTGAGACAGTCGACATTATGACCGAGCATATGCCCGCGTCGTTAATGGGCTTGATCTTCGCGAGCGTCTCAGTGAATGAACCGGGCTTCCTGAAGTAGTCGTGAGTGTCCTTCATCCCGTCAAGTGAAAGCTGGTACTTCTCACAGCCTAGAGCCTTCAACTCCCTGCATATTTCACCGTCAATGTGAAACGGGTTGCCCAGTATCGAGAATGATATACCCCTGTCGTAAAGTTCCTTGAGGAGCTCCCAGAAGTTAGGGTGAAGTATCGGGTCTCCTCCCGTAATGTAGAAGTATGGGATGCGCCCGAAAGTCCCGCAGAAATTGAGGCAGTTCATGAGGACGGCGTGAATGTCCTTGAGGTTCATGGCTTGGGGGATGTGTTCAGTGCCGCCGGAATATATGTAGCAGTGCCGGCAACGTTGGTCGCAGTCGTCGGTGATGTGCCACTGGAACGAAAAGTATCGCATCAAGGCATGAATATACCCCGCAGGACTTCACGGGGCATTGTGTCGGTTATTGGTGCTATTTCTTGTCGCCACCACATGATGACGGTTTGGTGCCACCACATGACGAGGGCTTAGTTCCTCCGCATGATGATGCCTTGCTTCCCCATTCCGCTAAATCCTTGAGTGCCATGAATATACTTCCTCCTTTGAGTTTTGGGATGACTGAATGATAGCCATAACCCCGCGCAAAAACAAGGACGCACAAAAATGTAACCTGTACCTGAAATTTTCACGGCGGGTTATAATTCGGACATTATGATTAGACGTGAAGAACTCCCTGAATGCCCGGCAGCTACAGCAATTGAGTTAATCGGCAGCAAATGGAAGCTGTTGATCCTCCGCAACCTCCTCCAGCGTCCCCACAGGTTCAACGAGCTCAAACGAAGCCTTGAGGGGATAAGCCACAAGGTACTAGCCTCGTCCCTCCGCTCAATGGAGAATGACGGCATAATCTCCCGGAAGGTTTACGATACTAGGCCGCCAATGGTCGAATACTCACTCACAGAACTTGGCCTGACGCTTAAGCCCTTACTGTCGGAAATGGAGAGCTGGGGGAAATTCTACAAGAGCAAATTGCTTAACCCTCCCTTTAACGCGCTATAATCCCCTGAAACTTTCCATAATGAGGGGGAAAATTTATCCATCATGAATTACCGTGAACTAGGCACAACCGGCCTCAAAGTCAGCGAGATAGCTATGGGCTGTGAGGGAATGACCGAAGAGAATTGCTCAATGTGCGGAAAACTCTTTGACCTTGCAGACAAGAACGGCATCAACTATTTCGACCTCTATTCACCCAACCCTGAATTACGCTCAGCAATCGGCCATGCACTCAATGGACGGCGCGAAAAGTTCATCATTCAGTCTCACCTTTGCTCAGTCTGGAAGAACGGGCAATACGAACGAACACGTAACCTTGCGGAGGTGAAGGCAGGCTTTGATGAGATGCTCAGGCTGTTACAGGTCAGCTATATAGACGTTGGGATGATACATTACTGTGATGCTCTGGGCGACTGGGACGAGATCATCAGCAACGGCATTCTTGATTACGCCCGCGAACTCAAAGCCTCCGGGAAAATCCAGCATATCGGCCTCAGCTCCCACAACCCCCAAGTTGCACTAAAGGCAGTAGAGAGCCAAGCAATCGAGGTCCTCATGTTCAGCGTCAACCCATGCTATGACCTCCAGCCCGCAAGTGAGGATGTCGAGCAGCTCTGGGCCGACGAGAATTACGCCGCACACCTCACGAACATGAACCCCGAACGTGAGAAACTCTACGAGACCTGCCAGCGCATGGGTGTGGGTATCACCGTCATGAAGTGCTTCGGTGGTGGAGACCTCCTCAGTGCCGAGATGTCCCCTGCAGGTGCCGCCCTCACAGTCAACCAGTGCATAGCCTACGCATTGAGCCGCCCGGCAGTGTCATGCGTCCTTTGCGGTGCTCATAGTGTCGAGCAGTTGCAGGAGTGCGTGAACTACGAGACTGCCCCCGAAAGTGAGAGGGATTATGCCCCTGCCCTTGCGTCATTCCCGCGCATAAGCTGGAAGGGTCATTGCATGTACTGTTCACACTGCCAGCCCTGCCCCGTGAAGATAGATATTGCGACAGTAACGAAATTCCTCAACCTTGCACAGGCCGGGAAGTCGATACCTGAGACAGTGAGGGAGCATTACAGGGTACTTGAGCATCACGCCGGAGAATGTATACAGTGCGGCTCATGTGAGAGACGTTGCCCGTTTGGTGTGAGCATCAGGGAGAACATGAAGGAGGCTCATAAAATCTTCGGGCTGTAAAAACTTTCCTGTTACCCGCCGAAAATTGAAACGGAGCTATAACTTTAGGCAGGAGGCAGCAAACTATCATGATGATAAACAACAACAACATCATCAACTTAGCCTACAATGCCCTGAACTCAACGAACAAGGCCATAGAGAACACAGCCCGTGCACTCTCTACCGGCCTCAAGGCGGCAACGGCGGCTGATGATGCGGCAGGCTTCGCGATGGGCATGAACATGTCGGCTCAGGTTACAGGGCTTGACAGGGCGGTACGGAACACTCAGGACGGAATATCTATGCTCCAGACGGCTGAAGGAGGACTTAGCCGCATTAATGACATGCTCCAGAGGATGAGGGAGCTTTCAGTTCAGGCGGCAAATGACTCGCTCACCTATCAGGACAGGAGCTATGTTCAGACGGAAATAGAGGAACTCCAGAGGAATATAGACAGCGTTACGAACACAACGACATTCAACCGGAAGAGGCTGCTTGATGGCAGTTCGGCGGCACAATGGACATCAGACAATGCCAGCACAAAGCTCAGGCTTACGGGGGCAATCTCAGTAACCGACCAGTTCGGGCAGAAGAATGCCACCGAAGGAAACTACAAGGTCGAGATAACCGCAAAGGCAGGTAGAGGTCAGGTTCAGAAGTCCAACGTGATCGACTTCACAGTTCTGAAGGAAGAGACCTCAACCGATGAAGTATCCGGCTCAACCACCAATGAAGTCAAGACCGTAACGGAAAAGAAACTTCACCCTGCCAGCCTTGAGGAGATAAAAGCCTTCAGGTCAGCAAGCGGTGTGTCATACTTCACAGAACCCCAGATGATAAGGATTACCCAAGGGGACGGAAAAACAGCAGATATAGTAGTCTACGGGGGAGATACAATCTACGATGTCCGCCGTAAGATCAACGACGCTATAGCCGATGACTTGGGGCAGGGAGCATACACCGACAACAGGGAGAACTTCTGCACGCTCTCAGACGGTACGGCCATGAGCTCGGAAGCAATGTACTCATCTGAAGAGGTCGAGGAAGTAACCTACCAGAGGGACGCTGACGGAAAATTAGTGCTTGGCTCTGACGGTGAACCCATAGAGATACGAACACCCGCAAAGGCCGAAAGGGGCTCTATCGTGGTACGTAGTGCAGTTGCCGGGAAAGCAGGCACTCTTGCATTCAGCTCCGAAAACGAGGACATCATCAAGGCACTTGGCCTCAACACAATTCAGGAAGCAGAAGAAAACACGTTCACTGCCTCAGTGTATGACGCTCATACCGGCCGGGCACTGAGGAAGAACGTAGACACTGACGGCAACACCATAAACGGAGGACTTCACCCCAACGCAAGCATAGAGTTTGACAGCATGGCCAACGTAAAAGCAAGATGGGATGATGACACGAAACGCTACGTTCTCACAGAGGAAGCCAAGCCCTACACTACGACGCTCCATGTTCAGGACAGGAGCACGGCCTTCCAGATTGGGCAGGGACGCGGTGAGGATATATTCATCAACATCGGCGACATGGGGGCCCAGTCATTGGGGCTTGATGCTGTTGACGTAACAACAAGGGAGAATGCCTCAAGGTCGATAGGCATTATTGACGCGGCAATGCACAAGGTGAGCTCACAGCGGGACAAGCTCGGTACATACATGAATGAGCTTGAGTACAACATGAACAGCCTCACGCAGACGAGCCTTAACATGCAGGAGAGTGAAAGCCGCCTGAAAGATGCAGACATGGCCACCGAATACATGGAGTTCGTGAAGCTCCGAATACTGAACCAGACGGGAAGCTCAATGCTCTCACAGGCCAACCAGAACTCACAGGCAGTAATGAGCATCATGAACATGTAGAAAGTGAAAAGAAACCCCTCTGACATTAGCGACAGGGGGGAATTTTTTTGCGACTACAGCCAGCCTTCAAGCATCCATTCAGAAAGCTCAAGGGCATAATATGTGATGATAATATCCGCTCCCGAACGTGCAAGGCATATTGTTGCCTCAGTGGCTATATTCCTCTCGTTGAGCCAGCCATTAGCACAGGTAGCCTTCATCATGGAATATTCACCGCTCACAGAATACGACGCTACAGGTACATTCACGCTCCCCTTGACGGTCTTCAAGACATCAAGATACGGCAGTCCTGGTTTCACGATGACAATATCAGCTCCCTCCTGAACGTCAAGCAATGCCTCCTTCACGGCCTCACGGACATTCCGGGGATCCATCTGGTAGGTTTTCCTGTCCCCGAATGAAGGTGCTGACCCTGCCGCCTCCCTGAAGGGCCCGTAGAACGCACTAGCATACTTCACGGCATATGACATTATGAGCGTGTCATTACAGCCTGACGCGTCAAGCCAGCTGCGTATTGCCCCAGTCTGCCCGTCCATCATGGCCGAAGGAGCTACTATATCTGCCCCAGCCTCGGACTGTGAGACCGCAACACGTGCCAAAACCTCAAGGGTTGGGTCATTTTCGACATGGCCGCCGCGAATTAGCCCGCAATGTCCGTGTGAAGTGTACTCACACAAGCAGACATCACCGATAACCGTCAAGTCTGGGAACTCACGCTTTGCTGTCCGTATTGCCTGCTGTATCACCCCGTCATCTGCCCATGCCTGAGAGCCTGAATCGTCTTTGTGCTCAGGTATTCCGAAGAAGAGAACGCCCCCAATGTGGCACTTCATGGCGCGTTCAAGTATTCGGGGCAATGTGTCGGGGCTGTAGCGTTTTTGTCCTGGCATTGCCGGAATGTCCTCAATGATGCCATGACCCTCACGGATGAAGACGGGGTAAACCAGCATTGAGGGTGATAGCCTCGTCTCTGCGGTCATGTCCCGGACTGCCTGTGTAACTCGTAACCTTCTCGGCCTGATTATCATTGTGTCATCACTTCCTGCATTATCCTCAAGCCTTCCTCAAGGTAAACGGCAGGCTCATACTTCAGGACTTCACGGGCATATTCAGTTGATGCTGACGAATGGAGTATATCCCCTTCTCTGGGTTTTTCGTGGAGTGCTTCAGGCTTGCGTTCAGGAGCAAAGACGGCGTAAATCTTCCCTAGTAGCTCGTTAAGGCTCGTCTCAACACCACAGCCTATGTTGAAAACTTTTCCCGGTGATGACGGGCTCAGTGCCGCAAGTATGTTGGCCTTCACGACATTCTGGACGGCGCAGAAATCCCTCGACTGCGTACCATCCCCGTAGATGATGGGAGTTTTCCCCGAAGTTACAGCGTCTATCCATCTGGGTATCACTGCGGCATATGCACCATTAGGGTCTTGCCTCACCCCAAAAACGTTGAAGTACCTCAAGCCCGCGCATTCAAGCCCGTAAACCCTAGTGTAGAACTCGGCGCATAACTCGTTGATGTATTTCGTCATTGCATAGGGTGATAGTGATCTTCCTGTTTCAGCCTCAATTTTGGGCATCGTCTCATTGTCGCCATATACCGCGCTCGACGAGGCATATACCACGCGCTTAACCCCGTTAATCCTCGCGGCCTCAAGAATATTCATGAACCCTGACGCGTTCGAGGCAAAACAGCCTGAAGGGTCATTCATTGACGCAGGAACTGAGACAAACGCCGCATGATGAAGAACGTAATCTATACCCCTCATTACTTCACGGCAGGCTTGTGGGTCTGTTATGTCCCTCTCAATGAACGAGAAATTTTCACCGTGCCCTGATGCTTCAACTGCAAGGCTGATATTTTCCGGGTAACCTGTGCTGAAGTTGTCGAGGCCGGTAACTTTCTGTCCGAGCGACAACAACGCTTCCGTGAGGTGAGAGCCGATAAAGCCTCCTGCACCCGTAACAAGCCAATGATGAGTGCCGTCAATCACGGGCAGAATTTCAGGGTATCGTGTCATTTCTCTATCGCCGTAATCCTGAGCCTTCGCGTTCCTCGGGGTATCTTCACGATTACCTCGTCGCCCACAACATGGCCTATTACTGCCTGACCTACAGGGCTCTTCTGGGAGATTCGCTGGACACCTGACGCTGATACTGACGCTCCCGAAAGTTCCTCAGAGCCTACGAGTTCATACGTGTATTCTTTGCCTTGATGGTCTAAATCTTTCAGGGTTATTCTGAGGCCGACACCTGCCCTTGTCGTGTCGAGCTTCTCCTCATCTATGACTGTAACCTTGCTTAATGTAGTCTCAAGGTCAAGTATACGGTCTTCAAGTTTTGCCTGTTCTTCTTTTGCGGCGGCATATTCTGCATTTTCGCTCAGGTCTCCGAATGCGCGAGCCTCCTCAAGCTGGCGGGCAACCTCAAGCCTTCTTACAGTGCGCAGGTGAGTGAGTTCTTCGGATAATCTCTCGTAACCGCTCCGTGTCATCTCGTGGACATCATTTTTCTTTGCTGCCAAGATTTTCACCTTCACATTAAATTTTCATGTTGTCTGCTAAAATACAGCCATAATATTTTACACGAAAGGGAGCAATCCATTATGGCACAGTACGAAAACTATACCCCCTACATAACCGGGGCTGACAGTATCGAGGCGGTTAATACTCTCTTCCGCAAGGTCTATCAGTACATGGCTATCGGTCTCATACTCACATCACTTACTGCATGGCTCACAGCGTCAACCCCGGCAATGCTCCGTATGTTCTACACCTCACAGGCTCCGCTAATCATTGTGGCAGTCGCTGAGATTGGCCTTGTCATTTTTCTCGGCGCGGCAATCTCCCGTCTTGCTGCTTCGACGGCATTGATGCTCTTCTGTCTCTATAGCGTCCTTAACGGGATAACATGCTCGGCTGTCCTTCTGGTCTACACGTCCGAGAGTGTCTATACAGCGTTCCTCTCGACGGCTGGAATGTTCGGGGCAATGAGCCTCTACGCACTCTACACAAAGCGCGACATATCCTCATGGGGCAGCTTCCTCTACATGGGATTGTTCGGGCTGATTATCGCAATGGTGATTAACATGTTCGTTGGTTCAACGGCGGCTGAAATGGGAATAAGCATCATAGGCATCATAATATTCATGGGCTTGACGGCATATGACACGGCAAAAATCAAGGCACTTGCTGGCTCTGCTGACATGATGGACGGCGAGGCTTTCGGGAAAATCGCAGTAATCGGGGCGTTGGAGCTCTACCTTGACTTCATCAACCTGTTCTTGTACCTGATACGTTTATTCGGGAAGAGAAGGGACTAGAACTGTGGTAAAATAGGGGCGGTGGTGAGGGAGCTAGCATGACCCCTAACGTAGTGAGACGAATACCCACGATTTAACGGGTGAACCAGTCAATCAGTAGCAAGACTGTTCTCACAATCCAGAAGATAGCAGCGGCAACTATATCTATCCTGTCAGAGAGATTGCGCCGCTGTTTTCTTTTGGCTTTGCTTCTGGCTTTCTTTGCCATGGCGTACACCTCAATTCCACAGGGCAGCTCCCCGTTGGACGATGAGCCCTGTTTCTCATCCGGGACTCCCTCGTGAAAATTATTATACCAGACATAAATTTATCCCTTAATCTGCTACAATCCATGCATAAAACCATTCACACAGGAGGCTAAACACATGCGCAAAATATTTCTGTGCTTGTTCGTCTTCATGCTTGCGTCAGTCCCGGCATATTCAGCGGGCATTCAGGACAACTACGACATCATCATTGCGGGTGGCGGAACAGGCGGAATCTCTGCGGCAATTCAGGCGGTCTCAATGGGGGCTGAAGTTCTCGTCATCGAAGCGTCAGGCATGTTAGGAGGGCAGGCAATCGCGGCAGGAGTCGCGAACATGGACGACCTGTCATCACAAAGGAGCGGAATATATGCCGACTTCATTTCACGTGTCGAGGAATATTACTCATCGCGGGGAAAATCCATCGGCACAAGCTACTGGGATCCCCGTAATCTAGCCTTTGAGCCCCACATAGGGCTGCGAATACTTCAGGAAATGGCACGAGGTGAAAACGCTCCCGATATTCTCTACAGGTCAGAGATTGTTGCTGTAGGACGTGAGGAAGTCATCTCGGTCAACGGCGACACCGTCAGCGGACTACCACAGGTGAACAGCGTCATCATCCGCACACCTGAAGGAATGAGGAACATCACCTGCAAGGTACTCATTGACGCGACTGAATACGGCGACATCCTCCCTCTTGCTGGCTCTGACTACATGGCCGGAAATTCAGCAACCCCATCGATAAATCACCAAGCCATGATCCAGGACATCACTTGGACTGCCGTAATACGCAAATACCCCGGCGGAATCCCTGAGCACCTCAAGCCCAAATCACCCCTTCCAGGTTACGACATGGCACGGATAAATTACGCAAACTATGTCGCAAAGGACGGCTTCACCTTCAAGGGAGAATACCCCGTGAAACTCCCGGTAGACTTCATCACTCACAACGTCTACAGAGGACTACCTGATTCGTTCACGCCCGGAAATTTCGATGCGACTCCCGAAAATTGGCCGAACATCTCCAAGTGCTCGGTGAACTGGGCAAATGACTTCCCCGGTCAAAATAAACTCGGCGACAAATACGGCCTACCAGTCTCATACTTGGAGGACAGGAATTTACGTTCAAGGCTCGAACGGGACGCGCTCATCAAGACTTTGCACTTCATCTACTACCTGCAGAATGAGCTGGGCGAGTCATGGTCGGTTGACGAGAACGAATACGGTGAACTCCCTGAAGCCGCAAGAGATTTCCCGGATGAATGGAAGGTTATTGCCCGGCATTTACCCCCGGTGCCTTACGTGAGGGAATCGAGAAGGGGAGTAGGGGATAAAGTGCTAACGTCAAAGGAGCTTTTCGAGAACTCACTTAGCTACAAAGAAGGACGAGGCAATCATGAGTTCCAAGACGCAATAGCAATTGGCTGCTATCACCTTGACCTTCACCACACGGATATTGAGGCAGACATGGAATCATACTTAGGCGAAAAGCAAGTGTACATTGAGCAGCACAGACCTCGCGGAAATTTTCAGGTGCCAATGAGCATACTCATTCCCCGAAACGTTGACGGCCTTATACTCGCAGAAAAGAACTTGAGCATGTCCCGGCTTGTTGCAGGAGCGTTGAGACTTCAGCCGATCACTATGATGACCGGGCAGGCAGCAGGAGCACTCGCGGCAATCTCTATATTACGGAACACACAGCCCCGTAACGTTAAGGCAATACACGTCCAGGAGGCCCTGCTGAAATCGGGGGTAAACCTCTCACTGTGTACGTACTCAGATGTTCCGGCAAATCACAGATACTACAGGGCAGTTCAGATTGCGAGCCTCTACAGACTTCTTGAGCCGGAAAAA
The DNA here is from genome assembly GCA_017405525.1 of Synergistaceae bacterium. Classification (GTDB taxonomy): domain Bacteria; phylum Synergistota; class Synergistia; order Synergistales; family Aminobacteriaceae; genus JAFUXM01. The sequence goes on along the minus strand of JAFRAH010000027.1, from coordinate 7,894 downwards.
TATCCTGATACGGTCTCGTATGATGTCGGCTATGATATTACGTTCGTGCTGGATAATCCCGAACTAGTGAGAGACATTGCTGAAGGCAGGGACAAAGGCCGCTTCGGTGTTGATGAGCCTCTAAGCATTGAAGGCAGGAGAGCACTTATTGTCCGCGTGAAGGAGCTTACGGGTCAGGACTTAACGCTACCTGAAGGTGAGATTACGAGGGGGGCTGCTGTTGATTTCGTTATGAGGACAATGGTGAAACTTTAACGGTATTGTTTTGAGGGAGGAGATATAACTTGCTCACGGCCTCCCTCATTCCGTCTATATGCACCTGTCAATAATGATTTCCTTCACACGCCTGATAACGTAGTCAAGTCCTTTAGTGGTGTCAACTTCTACAGTCCTTGCCGTAAGGTTGAGCTCATAAAGGCAGTCATCTATCTTCTCCCCAACCTTTGAGTGAAAGTCAACAGCCCAAGCCTTGTTGTCGCTGAAGGTCTTTGTGCGTTCGTGCATCTGTTCGGGGGTAGTGAGGAGCTTGATGCCCCATGCTGTCTCGATGAGGGGGGAGGTCCTCATTATTGCCGAAAGCCTCTTGAAGCTCTTGGGGTTGCGAACTGCAACGTAGGCCAGATTTCCCGGATGCCATGTTTCGGAGACGGATACCCCCGGCATGTTCAGGAACTTCACATCACGTTCAAGCTCCATTCTCGTTAATGCTATCTCGAAGTCTTCATCACGCTGGTCAGGTATTCCCTTGTCCCTGTAGAAAATTTCCTTGCCTATCTCGTAGCCGCAGCCGGTTATGACGTTGTCCCGCTCCAATGCACGGAGAACGCTCGTTTTACCGCTTGCATGAGGCCCGCATATGAACATGAACATATTACTTCACTGCCTCCTTTATGTATTTCACGTTACGGCCTAATGACTTGAGATATTTTCTCACACGTTCAGGGATTTCAACGCCCGAATATTTCACGGTTACTAGTCCCTTTTTTATTGCCACGTCATGAATACCATAACGCCCCCCGAAATTCTTTATTGCCGTGAGACCAACAAGATACTTCACTTCAGACGGTACAGCCCCAAACCTGTCGGATATTTCCCCACACAATGCATCAACCTCATCAAGTCCCACAGCATTAATGAGCCTCCTGTAGAGCGTAATCCTAACGTCATCCTGCGGGATATAGTGTTCAGGAATAAAACCGCCTCCCCTGTCGGAATTGATTTCGGGCTTCTTTACTTCCTCCTTGCCGCGTAACCTGTCTAGTTCCTGCTCCAAGAGCCGGTAAAATATGTTGTAGGAACTGTTGCGGGTATTACCGTGCTGATTGGTGCCTCCAGCCTCGCCACCCCCCCGAATGTCGAGATCCCTCCGCGCTATCTCGTAGCCTGAACCGAGATCCGTCATTGTTGCGATTGCCTCTAACCTGTCTATAGTGTCCTGGTTGAGCAGCTCCTTCTCCGGGTAAAAGAAATACGCAAAAGCCTTCTCGCCCCTCCTGCCTACCCGTCCCCTGAGCTGGTACATCTGGGCAAGCCCTAACTCTTCGGCGTTGTCGATTATGATGGTATTAGCCCGCCCAACGTCAAGACCGCTCTCGATTATCGTTGTGGCAATGAGTATGTCGATTTTCCCGTCGTAGAACTCAAGCATTGTAGCCTCAAGCTCCTTCTCGTTCATTTCACCGTGGGCAGTCTTTATCGTTGCGTCAGGGAAGAAAGCCTCAAGCATCTTCAGGTATTCAGGCATTCGTGAGATCTTCCCTGAGAGGAAGTACACCTGCCCCCCGCGGTTGAGCTCAAAGGTTATTGCCCGCCGTATCGTTGAAGGACTGAACTGCCCCGTGTATGTCGTTATGGGCAGCCTGTCTTCGGGAGGTGTCGAGAGAACCGAGATGCTACGTAGCCCACGTAATGCCATCTCAAGCGTCCGGGGAATTGGTGTTGCTGAGAGGCTCAGGACATCCGCGCTCCCGTAGGTCTGTTTGAGGCTCTCCTTGTGCATCACACCGAACCTGTGCTCCTCGTCTATCACTAACAGTCCGAGACGCTTGAACTTCACACCTTTCTGCAGGAGCTTGTGTGTCCCTATGAGAATATCAGTCCTGCCCTCAGCAGTGGACTTCAGGACCTCGCGGGAATTTTTGGCGGTGATGAAGCGTGAGAGCAGTCCGACATTAACGGGGAAACCTGAGAGCCTCGACTGGAACGCCGTATAGTGCTGCTGTGCAAGTATCGTAGTCGGCACGAGAACACAGACCTGAAACCCGGCCATGACAACACGGAAAGCCGCTCTTAGTGCCACCTCAGTCTTCCCGAATCCGACATCACCCACTAAGAGCCGGTCCATCGGGAAATTCGAGGATAGATCCTTCATGATCTCGTCCGTTGCCTTGAGCTGGTCTGCTGTCTCGTTGAACGTGAAAGCCCTCACGAAATCATCATATGCCTCGTCATTCTCTGGGTATGGCGGCCTCCGTTCAAGCTCACGTTTGGCGAATATCTCCATCAATACCCTTGCCTCTTCCTGTGCACGTTCCTGTGTCTTCTGGACTTTCTTCCGCCATGCCTTGCCCTTGAGGCTGTCGAGCTTTACCCCCTCGTTCTCGTGTTCGTTGAGCCCCGTAATCATGGCCGAATGCGTTACGGGAATAAGCAATCTCTGGTCATCCGCAAACTCAATCGCAATAACTTCAAGCGGCTCACCTGATGCGTTAATCGTCTCAATTCCCCGGAATATCCCCGTCCCGTATTCCTCGTGAACCACAAGCTGACCCGGCGACAACCTTCCGCCCTCGTTCCAGTCATTGGGAGTCTTCCGCCATGTCGTGGATGCTGTGGCGTTGATGCCCGAAAGTTCACGCTCGGAGATGAACGCACGCTTTGCCGCCTTGTCAGTGAAGCCGCCCGAAATATTGCCGTCATGCACGGTGTAGGGCAGTCTCTGGAACACTGGGTTGCTCGTGAACACCTCAATGCTGTAACCCTTCCCCTCAAGTTCGGCGCAAAGGTTGATGATGCTCTCAGGGTTACCCTTAAAGGCAGGGAGCGGTGAGGTTGGGAACTCAGCATCAGACTTCACGGGGTCTTCAGTGATTCGGACAACAGGAAGAACTGAAAGCCTCCTGAAGACATCGTTCCATTCCTCGACGACATAGCCAGCCTTAACGCCCTCGAAGACCTCACGCCATAACCACATGAAGCTCTCAGCCTGAGCCTCGATCTTTGACGGGTCATTGAGGAGTATTAGTGTATCTTCCGGGACAAGGTCGGCCGTTAATTTCCTGACTGCCTGAGAAATTCCGTGAAGGGTTGCCTCTTCCAGTCCCATTAACTGGGTGCTTGACTTCTGGGTGTCCGGGTGAAAGCCTCCTATCCTCTCCAGCTCGTCATCAAGGAACTCAAAACGTAACGGCATGGCATAAGCAGGGTCGTAAACGTCAAGGATGAACCCCCTCTGTGAGAACTGCCCCGGCATCCAGACGAGGCTTGAAGGCTGGTAGCCCGACAAAGTGAGCCAGTCCCTCACAGCCTCAACGTTGAAGCTCCCGGACTTCGAGACCTTGAGCACCGAACTTCCTGCGAGGCACGAGGCCATCAATGAGCCCGGTGATGCCGCAAGTACCCCGCCGTCTTCCGCCCAACGAGTGAGCATTTCCCCGCGTTCAAGAAGCAATGCACGGAGGCTTTCGGTCTTGAGGGTCATGGGCATTTCTGGGAGCGTGAAGATATTTCCGTCAGGGTGAAGAGCCTTGAAGTCCTGTGAGTATTGCGCGGCCTGCATAACGTCCGGGAATATTGCGAGTGTGTGGGCATTAATGGGAGTGAGATATGCGCGGGCAGACAGTCCTGAACGTTCGAGGATGGTTTTGTTGCGGAGGGAACGAGTCAATGATTTCTTTATGGGACGGTTAATCACGTGTGAAGTCTCCGAAAAAAATAGATTTTCCAGATTATAACACGCAGGATAACGGCCTCACTCCTTCAGGAAGATAACCGCGTAAATGTCAGACAATGCATTTCTCACAGTCGGGTAATACTTCAGGTTCATCATCACGAAAAACGCAACCATTAAAATATTACGGCCTGAGAGATATTTTTTACGCCGTCCAAGAAACGCAAGCCTCTTCATGATGAGCCTCTGGTTTTCCGGGGTTGTGCCAAGTTCCACGGAAGCTTCAAGGAATTTCTGGTACATCGATATTTCCTCGTCTATACCGTCAAGCCTCTGTGTTATTCCGGGGGTCTTCCTGCTGAACTGGTTAGTGGTGCTCCCTTCCTGCCTCCTGTAGATGACTAGCTGCCTGTTCATGAGGTACAGCGAGTCCCGGACTATAGCGTACTTCCAGAGCATCGAGTCGTGAAGCCTTCCGGGAATGTCCATAACCTCGAACATTGAGGCCAGCTCCCGCCTGAAGCAGAAAGTGCAGCCGGGCCTGTGGTTGTTCAGCCAGTAGTCCCTGAGCCTCATCGGGATAATTTCCCCGTCATTCCTCCCAAGATTCTTGACGCGGGCATTTATCCTTGTGCCGTTCCTCACTGGTATATAGTTCGAGACTAGGAGCATTATTCCGGGGTTGTCATTCATGGCCGAAGTCATCGCTGAAATTTTGCCGGGCATCCATATATCGTCCTAGTCGCACGTGAAAATGTAGTCCCCTGTGGCGTAAGTTAGGGCAAGCCTGAAATTTTCCCCCGCACCGAGGTTTCTGTCGTTGTGGAAGACCTGCCAGCCCTTCAGATTGTGGCTTGATATGTATTCGCGGCAGAAGTCATATGTGCCGTCCTCCGAACAGTCATCGGATATTATTACCTCATCGGGTGCTTTTGTCTGGGTGCGTATCGAGTCGAGCTGCTCGCCTATGTACTTTATGCCGTTGAAGGAGGCCAAGACGACAGAAATTCGTGGGTTTTTTGTGCCGGACATTTTGGGATTTGCCAAGTCCTTTCTTCTGGGGATGTCCAGCATTTTAACACGGCAAAAGCAATCTGGTATAATCCCCTGAAAATCCCCAGGAGGCAGTAAGAATACCAATGAAGAACATAGCCTTTATAGGTGCCGGAAGAATGGGCAAGCCTATGGTGAAGAACCTCATCAAGCTAGGCTTTAATGTTGACATATTCGCCCGCTCAATCATGAAGGTATACGACATAATCAGCAACGGAGCAAGATACCACAGCTCAATATACGACTGTGCAAGAAATTCCGACGTTGCCATAACGATGCTGGGTTTCCCGAAAGATGTCCAAGAGGTATATTTTGCGACCGGCGGACTCCTCGACAGCATGAAGGAGGACACCTACATTATAGACATGACGACAACGAGCCCTTCACTCGCGGTAATGATCCATGATGAGGCCGCAAAGAGAGGTATTCACTTTCTTGATGCCCCGGTAACCGGCGGGGTAAGTGCCGCAAAAGAAGGGACGCTCTCAATCATGGCCGCAGGAGATGTTGAGGACTACAAGATATGCCTTCCGTTGTTCCGCGCAATGGGAACGAACATAAACTACATGGGAGAGTCAGGAATGGGACAGCATACCAAGCTCGCCAACCAGATAATCATAGCCGGGACTATTGCCGGTGTCTGTGAGGCGATGGCCTACGCAAGGGCTGAAGGTCTGGACATGGCCAAGTTCCTGCGTGCGGTCTCAACTGGAGGGGCAGGCTCCCATCAGCTCGACAGTGCCGGGCCGAAGATACTCGACAGGGATTTTACGCCGGGCTTTTCGGTCAAGCATTTCGTGAAGGACATGCTCCTTGCGATTGACGAGGCAAGGAAGGAAAACTTAGACCTTGATGTTCTTGCTACGGTGATGAGCCACTACAAGAAACTTGAAGATGACGGGTTCGGCGAAAACGGAACTCAGACGCTGATCAAATACTACGGAGGCTAGAGGATGAAGAAGGTTGCTGTGTTATGCGGAGGAGACAGCAGGGAACGTGAAGTGTCTCTCAGGAGCGGAAGGGCTGTAACTGATGCCCTGTGTGAGGCAGGATTTGACGCGGTTATGGTTGACCTGAAGAGTCTTGACGAGGCTGAAACGATCCGTGAATATGACGGTGCATTCATTGCGATGCATGGGGACTGGGGGGAAGGCGGGCAGCTCCAGGAACGTCTTGAGGCTCTCGGAGTTCCGTATACAGGTTCAGGCCCGGAGGCTAGCGCGCGTGCTATGGACAAGTGGGAGGCAAGGAAGGCATTTATCCGCGGGAATATCCCCGTTGCTGAGGCGGTATTGCTCCCATGCGATTATGACGTTCTCACCCGTGAGCTGGGCAGTGATGTCGTCGTCAAGCCATGTTCAGGTGGCTCAACTGTAGGGGTGTCAATCATACGAGGCATTACCCCGGAGAAGCTGGAAGAGGCTGAGAGGCTGGCACGTGAGAGCTATGACGGCCATGTGATGGCTGAGGAGTACATTCCGGGGCGCGAGCTTACCTGCGCGGTTTGGGAACATGACGGACTAACTGAGGCACTCCCGGTGATCGAGATACGTCCACACGAAGGCTACTACGACTACACGAACAAGTACACGAAGGGAGCGACTGAGTACATAGTTCCGGCGGATCTCCCGGAGACTGTCGCTCTGATGGTCGGTGAATACGCGGTGAAGGCTCATGAGGCTTTGGGGTGCCGGGCATACAGCAGGGCAGACTTCAGGCTAACCCCCGAAGGCCGGGCGTATATCCTTGAGGTGAACACAGCTCCGGGGATGACAGCAACGAGCCTCGTACCCAAAGCGGCAGGTGCTGCGGGAGTCAGTATGTCGGATTTCGTCAGGCACATTATGGACATGGCCAAATTCTAGGGATAACTGATATAATTACGTCATCGCAAAAAAAATTCACAGCATACACAAAATATTTTCACCCCTTAAAGGAATCAACGGTGCAGTAAGTGCCGTGATTGATACATAATCTTATCGAGGAGGGTAATATTTTCATGGATTACGCAAAGGAATCACTAAGGCTTCACGAGCAGTGGAAGGGAAAAATTGAAGTCATCGCCACCGTTCCCGTCGCAACAAAGGATGATTTGTCCCTCGCCTATACTCCCGGAGTAGCTGAGCCGTGCCTCGCAATACAGAAGGACATCGGCAGGAGCTATGACCTCACCCGCCGCCACAATCTCTGTCTTGTCGTTACGGACGGAAGTGCAGTTCTCGGACTCGGAGACATTGGCCCGGAGGCTGGTATGCCCGTCATGGAAGGTAAGTGCGTGCTCTTCAAGGCGTTCGGAGGGGTTGACGCGTTCCCTCTCTGCGTGAAGACTAAGGACGTTGACGCGTTCGTTGAGACGGTCTACAACATTTCCGGCTCATTCGGTGGCATAAACCTTGAGGACATAGCCGCACCTCGTTGCTTCGAGATTGAGCGCAAGCTGAAGGAACGTTGCGACATTCCGATATTCCACGACGACCAGCACGGAACGGCAGTAATCACCCTCGCAGGACTCATCAATGCGCTTAAGGTTGTCGGCAAGGACATCGGGAACATCAAGGTAGCCGTCAACGGTGCAGGAGCTGCCGCAATCGCAATCACCAAGCTCCTAATCTCAGCGGGGCTCAAGAACGTAACCCTTTGCGACAGGACGGGCATAGTCTACAAGGGACGCGAAAAGGGCATGAACTGGATCAAGTCCGAGATGGCTGAAGTAACCAACCCCGAAGGACTCCGTGGCGGTCTCGCTGATGCCATGAAGGGAGCTGACGTTTTCATCGGCGTATCAGCACCCGGCAGCGTTACTCAGGACATGGTTCGCTCAATGGCCAAAGACCCGATAATATTCGCCTGTGCTAACCCAACACCTGAGATTTTCCCGGATGATGCAAAGGCGGCAGGTGCAAAGGTAATCTCGACAGGACGTAGCGACTTCCCGAACCAGATAAACAACGT
>JAFRAH010000004.1 GCA_017405525.1 Synergistaceae bacterium | reverse complement strand
GTACTGAAGTTGCGCCCGGAGGAGAAATCTTCTGTGGCGTAACCTTTAAGCAAATCAGGAGGTTATGTAGAAATGACGGACAACATGAAGAGATTTCTGGAGGCTGTTTCCAGTGATGAGGCTCTGCAGAAAGAGTTCAAGGTACTAGCTGACAGTGCGACAAAAGAAGCCGATGCTCATAAGTCAGCTATAGTAGAGCTTGCGGCTGAACACGGGTTCACACTCACGGAGGATGACTTCAAGCCCTCAGAGATGGGAGAACTCAGCATGGACGAACTCGAAGCAGTTGCGGGCGGAGTGTGCTTTTGTCCTTTGGTTGGCGGTGGAACAGGTACAGGCAAACAGTGCGTTTGTGGACTAAGCGGACTAGGCACTAATGACAGTGGTAAAACTTGCAAATGTTCCTGGAGCGGCTTGGGCCAAGATGATTAACAACAATGGGGGCGTAATCATGACAGATAACATGAAGAAGTTTCTTGAGGCTGTCTCCAGTGATGAGGCTCTGCAGAAAGAGTTCAAGGTATTAGCGGACAGTGCGACAAAAGAAGTCGACGCTCATAAGTCAGCTATAGTAGAGCTTGCGGCCAAACACGGAATCACACTCACGGAGGATGACTTCAAGCCCTCAGAGATGGGAGAACTCAGCGAGGATGAGATGATGGCTGTTGCTGGTGGAAGCGAGTGCGGGTGTGCTATATACGGTGGAGGCGGCGGCGACCTTACCTGCGCATGTGTCTGGGGAGTAGGCGGCGGTTCCTCCAACGCTGGACACAAGGGCATGTGTGCCTGCGTGGGTGGCGGTTACGGAGACAACGTCTACTAGTCTGCAAGGATTCAGTGTTAAACCCGGAGGCTAAACCTCTGTGGCGTAACCTTAAGGCGAATCAGGAGGTCATGAAGTAATGACGGCCAACATGAAGAAATTTCTCGAGGCTGTTTCTAGTGATGAGGCACTGCAGAAAGAGTTCAAGGTATTAGCTGACGGTGCTGCAAAAGAAGTCGATGCTCAGAAGTCAGCTACGGTAGAGTTTGCGGCCAAACACGGGTTCACACTCACGGAGGATGACTTCAAGCCCTCAGAAATGGGAGAACTCAGCGAGGACGAGATGGAGGCAGTTGCGGGTGGAAGTGTCTGCGTATGCCCTGTGGTCGGTGGTGGTGCCGGGGATCTTTCCTGCGGGTGCGTATTTGGCGGTTACGGTGATGGAAGAAATGGGAAAAAAGGTTGCTGCGCCTGCGCAGGTCCTGGCTTCGGTGAGACTAACGACTAGGCTACCGGGTCTCTTTCGGGTTGGAGTTCTACCCGGTGCAAAATTTTATGGGAGTAATCTTAGTGTAAATCAGGAGGTAATGTAGTAATGACAGAGAACGGCAAGAAGTTTATTGAGCAGGCATCAAAGGACGCTAAGCTCCAGGAAGTCATGAGGGCTACACAGCTTGAGACGATTCTGGAGGTAGCGAACGCCAACGGGTACAATCTGACTGCAGAGGATTTCGCGGCTGATGCAAAGGCCGAGGAACTCAGCGAGGATGAGATGATGGCAGTTGCTGGCGGCGGAAAATGTGCATGTGCTTTCTATGGCGGCGGCGGCGGTGATGGTCTTGTGTGTGCCTGTACAACTGGCGGCGAAGGAGTAGACGGCAAACACCACCTGATTAAAGACTGCAAGTGCGTGTGTGTCATTGCCGGTGCAGGAATAAATTAAGCCTGATGCTGCAACCAGAACGGAGGCGTGAAGGCATTGACGGCCAACATGATAAGAAGGCAGCAGAAATGGATGTGGTTGCTACTATGCAGGTAGCGGTTCTGGTGATATGTTCTGCCAATGCATGAAGGGCGGTGGCGGTATCAGTCTCATAAGCGATAACCGTTGCGATTGCCAAACTTCTGGCATGGGGCAGAATAACTAGGCTTCCGGGTCTCTGTTTATGGGTTGGAGTTCTGCCCGGGTGGCAAAATATCTTGTGGTGTAACTTTTAGGCAAATCAGGAGGTGATGAAGGAATGACAGAAAACAGCAAGAAGTTTCTCGATCAGTTCTCAAAGGACAGCAAACTTCAGGAGGCCATGAATGCGGCACAACTTGAGGCCATGCTGAAGGTAGCTAATGCCAACGGTTTCGACCTGACTGCAGAAGATTTCACGGCGGATTCTCAGGCTGGTCAGCTCAGTGAGGACGAAATGAAGGCAGTAGCTGGCGGAAGCTGGTGCGCATGTGCTATATACGGTGGCGGTGCTGGTGATCTGACCTGTGCATGTGTCTGGGGAGCTGGTGCCGGTTTTTCCAACAACAAGGATAACCTAGGATCTTGTGCCTGTGTAGGTGGCGGGTATGGTCATAACGTTGACTGATGGTTTACGGGACAATGCCGGGCGGGGTGATAATGCTCTGCCCGGTTTTTTTGCGGGCTATTCGGGCTGGAGGGACTTCATGCGTTCCTGCTCTTCGGTTATTCGGCGGTTGTGTTCACGCATGGCATCGAGGCGGGGCTTGAGGGGCTTGTAGCGTGAGAAGTCAGTTATCGGGGGAATGTCCGAGAAGTCTATATCCTCATCGCGCATCTCCATCAGCCTGATTAAGCGTTCCTTCATTTCCTGTCGTTCTTTGGGTGTCTTGGCAAGCGCAAGTACATCATCAATTCCCATTAGCATAGCGTCTTCTTTCCTCCATTGTTGCCTTCCTTGCTGAAATTATCCTGATTATTATCATCGCCATTTATTGTTACCCGTTCTGCATAGACAACAAATATCATCATGTTTCCGCCAATCGCACCTATAGCATCGAAACGTTCCTAGCCTGTATATTCATCAACGGAATTGAACTCAACGAACAGGTAACTGACGCACTCGTGTAGAAATCCATCCCATGCTTTCGGACGTTAATCCTTTCTTCTCGTCATCCCACGTGAAGAGCATTCCATCAAGTTCGAGCTTTACTTCAGCGTGTTCAATCTGCTTCATTCACTGCCTCCCTGATACTTCATTCTATGCTGATTAGACATGTGATATATTTATCAGGCATTCCCAGCGAAAGGAGACTGACTAACCACACAATGACCCGAAAAATTTTAGTGTACGTTACTTTTCTGACGTGCTTATGTTTTACACTGCCATGTTACGCTCTCGATGACTCCCAAATGCCCGAACAGGCTACCCTCTCAGCCAACAGAATGCGCTTTGACGCAGAGACAGGAGACTTCCTTGCTGACGGCAACGTGGTAATCACAGCCGGGGAACTCAGGGTTACAGCCCCGCAAGGTTCCGGGAACGTTGACCGCCGGGAAGTCAGCTTCAACGAGGGCATCAATGCATCCGGCAAATGGTACGGCGACAACATCGACATCATGGCCGGAAGGTTACTGCTCTCGTTCCTCGACATACCGACATGCAGCTTCAGGGACGTGGTCAGGGGCAGCATCGGGACAATGAGGCTTGACGCTGACCGTCTCACAATCACAGGTGTCGGAGGAGTAAGCGACCCTTCAGGCAATGACCGCAAGACGAAATTCTGGCTCACGAAAGTCCGCAGCCTTGAGGACACTTCACGAGGTCTCAGCTTTGGGGCAGACTCTGTTGAAGGTCTCATAATCAGCGGGGATCTCTACGAGCTCACGGCCAAGAAAGGAGTCTGGCTCAAAGGCAAGCCCAAGGCAAAAGGTGATGCAGTCAGCCTCAAGGGAGACAACGCATTGTATTCGATTGAACGCGGAAGTGTGGTAGTCAGCGGCCATGTCGTGGCAGTCCAGGGAGGAAGGACGCTCAGGTCTGACTCAGTCGTCTACTTCCCCGACCAGAACAGGGTAGAGGCTCTCGGTGGGTTGACCCGAAGGACTGAGGACGGCGCAATAAGTGCAGACCGTGCAGAGATCACCATAGACCTTACACGCGAGCGAAGAGACAGGCAGGACACCCCTGCAATCTCACCAGCCCCCCAGCCGGAACAAGGGACTCAGGACAAGCCCCAGACCCTGAAGATTGACACACGCCCCAAAGCCAAGCCACAGACAGGGAAGGCACGCAAGAATGAGCGGCACTAACGAACTCAAAGCCTCAGACCTCCGCAAGGGTTACAGCGGCAGGCTCGTAGTTGGAGGGGTAAGCATCAACGTCAATGCAGGCGAGGTTGTAGGACTCTTAGGCCCCAACGGTGCGGGGAAAACTACATCATTCTACATGATCGTCGGGCTCATACGTCCTGACTCCGGGACTGTCATGATTGACGGCGAAGAGATTACCGGCCTCCCGGTCTATGCGCGCGCAAGAAAGGGTATAGGTTATTTGCCGCAAGAAGCCTCAGTGTTCAGGAACCTGACCGTCCGCGAAAACATCAACCTTGTGTGGGAGGAGACAGGCAGGAAGAGACATGCCAAGGAGCTCACTGATGCCCTGCTGGAACAGTTCAAGATTACCCACATTGCCGAGACTAAGGGCTATGCTCTCTCAGGCGGTGAACGAAGACGTGTGGAGATTGCCAGAGCCTTGACGCTGAAGCCGAAATTCATACTACTTGACGAGCCATTCAGCGGGATTGACCCGATAGCAGTTGCCGACATTCAGAGCATGATACACGAGCTCAAGGCACAAGGCTACGGAATACTCATCACTGACCACAACGTCAGGGAAACGTTATCGATAACTGACAGGACATATCTCATTCATGACGGGAAAATATTTTTGTCGGGCTCACCTGAAGAAGTGGCGGGGAATGAGTTAGCCCGGAAGTTCTATCTTGGCGAAAATTTCGAGTGGGAAGGAGTGCATCATCATCAGGAATAATCACAGTGAAGTAATGACGCTAGAAATCTCCGGGTTCTCAAGCGACGGAACAGGAATATCACGGACTGAACGGGGAATAGTATTCGTTCAGGGGGCATTGCCGGGCGAAAAGGTCAGGGCTGAGGTTGTGGCACGTCGTAAGGACTTCATGGCCACCAACACTCTCACGGTTGAGGAGGCATCATCAGGACGTTCTGCCCCCAAGTGCAAGTACTACGGGAGGTGCGGGGGCTGCCAGTTACAGCACGCGGATTACGGGTTGCAGTTACAGCTCAAGGCCGGGATTGTCCGGGACGCAATGACGAGGCTCGGAGGTTTTCCCCCGGAACTCGTTGACGGCCTTACGTGTGAGCCATCGCCGGAATCTTGGGGCTACAGGAACAAGGCAGCTTTTCCCGTCCAAGCCATGAACGGAGGAATAGCTACGGGGTTCTACAGGGCAGGAACTCACAGGCTCGAACACATCCGTAACTGCCCGGTGAATGCCACGAGGCTAAACGATATGTACAGCAGAATACTTGACGGCCTCGAACGCAATAAATACCCCTTTGACGGCTACAACGAGAAAGATCACACGGGGAAGCTGCGCCACATAATCACACGTACAGGCATCAACACAGGCGAGTCGTTATTGTCGTTCGTGGTGAACGGCAAGCTCTCGGCTAAAAGCGTGAAGGCTCTTGCGTCTCTGGGAAATTCGGCTCGTCCTAATACTCTCACACTGAACCACAACTCCAAGCCCGGCAACGTTATACTTGGCACGTACACGGAAAATCTCACAGGGTCGGGGCTAATCTCTGAACGTCTGGGAAAATTCCGGCTCATGTTCGACACGTCATCATTCTTTCAGGTCAATACAGGACAGGCAGAGAAGCTCTTTGCGTATGCGTCATCACAGGCTGAAGGTGCGTCTAACGTTCTCGAACTCTACAGCGGGACGGGCTCACTGACCTGCTGGCTTGCGGAGAATTGCAGGAACGTTACGAGCGTCGAGGAGTGGCGGGGTGCTGTCAGAATGGCGGTGAAGAACCTTGAGGCCAACAACTTCGGGAACGTCAGGCCTTTGTGCGGACGCTCTGAGGATGTTATCTCAGGGCTTGAGGGAGGCTATGACGCTGTAGTGATGGATCCACCGCGTGATGGCTGCAACAGGGCAGTGATTGAGGTGGTGAACACTCTCGGAATCCGCAGGGTGGTCTATGTCTCGTGCAACCCGGCGACACTTGCACGGGACTGCAGGATACTGGCGGGACATGGCTACAGTCTGGAGAGTGTGAGGGCGTTCGACATGTTCCCGCAGACGGCTCATGTTGAGAGCGTTGCAGTGATGACGAAGTGAGACAGGAGGAATACAGGAATGAAGACAGCAATAGTAACAGGCTCAACTAAGGGTATCGGCCTGGCAATATCTACGGCACTTCTTGGCAGGGGATATTTCGTGTTCATGAACTACGCCAATGACTCAGAGAATGCCGAAGCCGTGAAGTCCAAATTGTCCCGTGAATACCCCGGAAAATTCGCAGTGATACATCAGCCCCTCGAAACTAAGGAGGACGTTCGAAGGTTTCATGATGAGTTCACAGGCCATGATGAAGCAGGCTCAGGGGTTGACCTTCTCGTCCTGAATGCCGGCTGTACCGACCGGGCTAAATGGACTGAGCTGACTTGGGAGAAATTCAGCCACGTAATGGACGTGAACGTGAACGCACCTGCCGAGCTCATACGGAAATTTGACGGCAACCTCAACAACGGGGGAAACATCATCATGATTAGTTCGGCAATGAGCGTATACCCTCATGCAGTGTCAGTGCCCTATACTGTCTCGAAAAGCGCGGTAAACGGCCTTACTCTTGCTCTGGTGAAGGAGTATTGCGGGAGGAATATCCGCGTCAACGCAATTCTTCCGGGGTTCGTCAACACTCCATGGCAGAAGGCAAAACCCGAAGAACAACGTCAAAGAATCTGCGGGAAGGTTGCACTTCACAGGTTCGCCGAGCCCGAAGAGATTGCTCAGGCAGTCATGGCTATAATTGATGCCGGGTACATTAACGGGGCATTGATACCAGTTGACGGAAGTTATTGCTACAGTTAAGGGAAAATATATATTACGGGGTGAAAAATTTTCATGGCATCACTTGGACGGCTTGAAGAAATTACAGACTTGCGCACAATATGGCAGAACGACTCAAAGGATTTCACCGAGTGGCTCGCAAAAGAAGACAACATTAACCTTCTCTCAGAAACTACCGGCCTCGAAATCTCAGCGGAAGAAACACATTCCCCCGTCGGGAAGTTCAGCGTTGACATCCTGGCCTCAGAATCAGGAACTAACCGCAAAATCATCATCATGAGCAGTTTCACCGGCACTGAAGACTCATCGCTCGGAAAACTCATCACTTACGCCGCCGGGAAAAATGCCGACGTAATCATCTGGATAGTCCGCCATGCAAACGAGGAGCACAAGGCCGCAATAGAGTGGCTGAACTCCAGGACATGGAACACCACGGGCTTCTTCCTGTGTGAGATAAAGCTCTTCAGAATTGGCGACTCTGAACCTGCCGTGAAGTTCGAGGTTATCTCCCGTCCCAACACCTGGGCTAAAGAGACCCGCAAAATCTCCGAGGGTGTGAGCGACATCGAGAAGTTGAGATTCGACTACTGGAATGCGTTCCAGGATTACGCGTTTGACGGCGGGAGCAACCCGAAATTCGCCGCAAGCTACAGACGCTGGCAGACATCGTCAAATTACGGTGTGGTCTTCGGGACTGGCAGGCCGGGATGCAGCATCATCATCGCCAAGACCAGGGATGACATTGAGGCAGGCCTCAACATTGCCGACGACAGGGAGCTTTTCACCTACTTGCTCGGCAGGAAGGACGACATTGAGGCTGAATGCGGAATGATCTTCGACTGGCTCGAACTCCCCGACAAGAAGGGTAACCGTATTCGCGCAAAGAAATCACCCGCAAGGATTGACGACAAAGAGACATGGCCGGAACAATTCGACTGGATCATGAGCTCAGTAATCAGCATTCGTGAAGTTTTCGGCAGGCACATAAAGGAGTTCGGGAATGAATAACGGGATAATCACACCAAGACTTGAGAGGTTACGGGCAATGATGGCAGATGAGGGGCTTGATGCTTTCGTCCTGATAGTAGACGAGCGGGCCAACTCTGAGAGCTGCCACTATATTTCTGGCTTTCGTGGGAGTTCAGCGGGGCTAATCATCACTCCCAATGACGCAACCCTAATCACTGACGGACGCTATACCACTCAGGCAAAATCACAGACTCCCTTCAGCATCATCATACAGTCCGAGAAAGGATTACCGCAATACATCACTGATGCCGTCAACGATGCGGGATATTCACGAGTAGGCTATGAGGCAGGGAAAATCTCACACGCAACTTTCACGAAACACTTTGCCCCCGTAAAATGCGAGTGGCTTGACGCTACGGCCATGATACCCACGTTACGGAGGACTAAGGACGCTCACGAGGTGGCACAAATCCGTAGGGCGGCAGAGATTGGTCGCGAGGCATACGGCAATGTTCTTTCGAGGGTTCACGCGGGAATGACTGAGGTTGAGTTTGACGTTATGCTTGAGTCTGAGGTCAAGCTGCTGGGAGCTGAGAAGGGCTGGGCTCATGATGACTTTATCGTGGCATCAGGTGAACGCTCTGCAATGTGCCACGCCCCGGCAACAATGAAGGCATTCCGTGAGGGCGAGACTGTTACGGTGGACTACGGGGCAATGTTCGGGGGGTACATGAGCGACATAACCCGTAACTTTGCGCTTGGCCATGTGAGCGATAGGGCACGGGAGATTAACGCTGTCCTTCTGAGGGCTCATCATGAGGCGGTCAGGGCACTGAGGCCGGGGGTCTCAGGGGTTGAGGTTGATGCTGTTGCGCGGAAGGTGATTGCTGATGCGGGCTACGGGGCTAACTTCCTTCACGGCTTGGGTCATGGCCTGGGGCTTGAGGTTCACGAGGCACCGAGATTGTCGCGGACTTCACGGGATGTCCTGAAGGCTGGGGATGTGGTTACGGTTGAGCCGGGGATATACATTGAGGGCTGGGGAGGCTTGAGGATTGAGGACGACTACCTGATTACGGAGGACGGTTGCGAGTGCCTGACGGTGAATGACAACCAGAGTATAGAAGTTATTTCCCTCCCATGATTGCGCGGGAGGGAGTTTTGTGTTTACTTCCTGATTATGTGCCTGACGATTTCCCCTATTACCGCGTAATGACACTGACCGTAGATAATATCGTTCGGGTCATCATATTTCGCAACTATCTCGGCTGGTTCTGCGTCTCTGTCCATCTGCTTCATATAGATTTTCCTGCAAACGTAGACCTCTTCGGCTTCCTTGAAGGTTATTCCATGCTCCAGAATTTCAGGAGTTATCCCTGTCTCCTTCACCTTGTCAATGTCGCGTCCTGACTTGTAGCCAAAGACCTTATGAATCCCGTTCATCTCTTTTGGGAAATATGAGACCGTGAAATAATCGTTGTCCCTCACAAATTCCCACGTGTAACGCTCCGGCTTGATGAATGCAAAATACGCATCTTTCCCCCAAATCATTCCGACTGCCCCGAACATTACGGTCAATGCGTTGAAGTGTTCAGGCGTTCCGGCTGTGAGGAGTGCTAACTCCTTTCCGACATTTGCCATGACTTTATGCCTCCTGAGTATTCAGAGTTCTTGCAGTTTTTCGAGCGCGTTCTCAAGTATCCTAACCTGCTCAATGCCTATTCTTGATTCATACTGACTCTGTGCGTATTCCCATAATTTTCCGGCTTCTTCGCAAACTCTGCGCCCCTTGTCTGTCATTGAAAGTCTGCTGTTCCTCGCTCCTGCCTCTTTTTTATCCTCAATAAGACCGCATGACATTAACGGTTTTAGACTTCGAGCCAAAGTTGAACGGTCAAGTTCCGTAAATTCAGAAAGCTCACGGACGCTACAGCCTTCATGTGCCGAAATCTGGTACAGCAGAGAATACTGTCTGACGGTTACGCCTGAAGTTGCAAGAATGTCATCATAGAAACGTATAACGTTCTCAGCACTACGCCTAATCTTCAGGCAATGGCAGCTAGTATTGTCGATTCGTTTGCTCAAAACTGCGCCTCTCTTTTGATGTATATACATTATACCATGAACTTAAACTCAGCAATTCACAAACTTCACAGGATTCCCGCAAGCCTCAATGAACTTCATGAAGTCCTCCCATACCAGCCAAACAGTCGCAGTGTTCACGTTCGGGTGAAATCCCAAGACTTCACGCCCCCTGATGCTCCCGTCAATCACCACCTTAACATCATGAGCCGTGTTGTTGATGAGACCGAAAGGTGAGACAGCCTCCAGCGAAAGCTTGAGATTTGACAAATTCGGGGATTGTTGCTATATTTTCACGCGTTGACTTTGGCCCCGTAGCTCAGTGGATAGAGCGACTGCCTCCTAAGCCGTAGGCCGGGTGTTCGAATCACCCCGGGGTCGCCATTAACTCATATTTACCAGCCAGCAAAGATTTTCCCCATTTCGTGAATTAATACTAAACCTCCGCAGTAACGTTGACATTAAGGCTCTTGATGCCCCGAATTTTCCTGAGAGCCTCGATAAATCCCTGTATCTCCTGTGATGCCCCCTTGGTGATTACGCACTCAAGGCATGTCTCGTGATTCAGGTGGACATGAGTCGAGCAGATTATCACGTCCCCAAAGTCATGCTGTGCCGCCGTAATGCTCCGTGTCAAGTCAGGCAGGTGATGGTCATAGACGATCGTGATGGTTGCGCAGACCTGCCCGCCGTTGCACTTCCAGCGTTCGGACGAGACATAGCCCCGCATGAGGTTGCGCACAGCCTCAGACCTGTTAGCCCTATTCTCCGCGTAATATTCAGCCTCGAACTCTGCCAGCAGGTCTTCAGGTACGGTTATGCTGAAACGTGTCAGCCTCTCACTGTGCATTCTGACGGCGGCGTGATGATTTCTTCGCGGGCTCTTCGGGAGCAGAGGGTGCCTCAGCCTTCGGGGTCTCAGTGAACTCAACGTCAATAACCCCATCATTTGCGCTGATTTCATGGCCGGTGAAGTGGTTGTAGCAGTACTTACCGCCAGCCCCGAAAAGTGCCGTCAGTATTCCCCAGCCGAGAAAACTGAAGAGGTATGAGGGAAGGACGAACAGGACGAAATATATTATCGTGAAGATGAAGCCGCCCATGCATATGAACATCGGGGAAAATACAAGAATGAGAATGCCCCTGTCCTTTGCGTCAGACTCACGCCATATCTTGAGGACGAAATCTAGACCTCCCATGTACAGCGAGGGCTTGAGGAACTTCATTGCGTATTCGCGGATTTTGTCGAATGAGAACATTTAGTGATATTGCCTCCGGGCTAAAATTTTTCCCGTATTATAGCGCACAAAAAAAGGCCTCCCGTTCATTCAGGAAGCCCGCTAATATTCCTTCAGTGTCTCAGCACCCCAAGCATCTCATCCGAAAACTTCAGGGCATGGCCTAACTCATAGAGAGCACTTCGCATTCTTTCGGGCTCATTCCGCAGGTCATCGCCGTATTTCTTCAGGAGCTCATGATACAGGTTCTGTGAGTCATAGAGGCTCAAGTGCCACTCGAATTTTTCCGTGAACAGTTTCACCAGTTCGTTCAGGTCCTCAACTGCCTGCATGTTCAGCCCGCCCATGCATAGCCCCGTCAGTATCTCGTTGATACAGTCCGAGAACGCAAAACGTATCCTCTCCTCGTCAGGCTCAACCCTCCAGAACCCCGCAAGCTCAAACCCCCGCCTTATCCCCTCAAGGTCAGGGTAGTGATCCTCAAGACGCTTCACTATCTCGCTGGTCAGTGTGAACTCCGCCGCAACAGTAAGAATTGCAGGAGGCTTAGAGCCCAATAACGTCAGGTACTCTAGGAGCTGGTCATAATTCTTCACCTTTGAGGCTAGTGCTTCTTCGAGGCTGTGCATGTCCTGCTTCAAGAGTGCGTTGATTATCCTGTAGCGTGAGTTCGAGGGTATATTGTTCAGCGTGAACTGGTCATAGCCGAATTTCCCGAACAACAATTTTTCCCGTTCATCGCTCTCGAACATTGCCTGAAGTTCCATGACCTCATCAGGCATAATCTCTTCGTCCGGGTTGGTCTCGCAGATTCCGCACGAGATTAACGCCCCGCCTCCTTCACCGCTGTGGTTTATGTTCACCGCAAAAAGATAGTCGCCCTCAATCCCCGTAATCCTTGAGCGAACGTGTACCTTCCCTGCAGAGAATGATGACTCCTCGCCTTCAGCCTTGACGTTGAGAGCATTTCCCGACATGTCCCAGCATCCTTCGGAGAATGAGTCCCTGAAGTCCTCGAACAGTGAGGTGATGCCGTAATATGCCGCCATCTGCTTGCGGTCAGCCCTGCCGAGTTTTGCGCGGAGCTCGTAGATTTTCGCCCCGTCCTGGAGTTCCGGGACATTGCTCGGTGCCTCAGCAAGTAACTTCATGAATGCAGGCTCAAGGTCTTCACCCGTCAGTATTCTTGCGAGCTCGATTGCCCTTGCGGCGTATCGCATGATCTGAACCGGCTCAATCCTCGAAATCTCGTCAAAGAACCATCCGCATGACGTGAACATCAACAGAGCGTTTCTCTCCATCTCAAGGAACATCAACGCCCTAACCCGTTCTTCAGGAGTGAGAGTGTGGTCTGTGTGCTCACTGAGGAATGCGTCAACGTTCTCGTCTGACCTGTCGAGTATCACGCGTATGTACTTGTCCCTTGCCTCCCAAGCGTCAACAAGAAGGTTATTGCCCTCGTAGATTTTCGCCAGCTCATCACGCAGGTAGTTCATGGCGTTACGGAGGGGTTCTCGCCACTTGTGATGATAGCCCGGAGTCCCGTCCCCGCAAGAGCAGTTGCTCCTCCAGCGTTCGACACCGTGCGCACAGCTCCATGATGAGTTCTCGACTATCTTGGCCTCACACTCAGGAGGGTAGAACTCCAGGTATTCGCCGTAAACCGTAAGCTGAGCCCCAGAAGTATGCTCCAGGCATTCGAGGCAGTAGGCCAGAGCCATATCACCGTGCTTGTGGTGATGACCGTATGATTCTCCGTCTGTGGCAACGTGGCAGAGTACGGGTTTTCCGTGTGCAGGGTGTGCGGTGATGAGTTCGCGGGCAAAGTTCCCCCCGTCATCGAGGAGCCCCCCGAACGCTATTTTCTGGGACAAATCGCCGTCGTAGAAGAACAGGTTGATTTTCCGCCCTGAAGGAAGGTTGCAGACATAGGCACATCTCGTGTCGACTTTTCCGCCGCTAACATCCTCCCAGTCTCCCCAGCCCTTGACCCTGACTGACTGAGCCTGATACGGTGAAAGGACGGTGAAGTCTATTCCGTTCTCGGCAAGGACTTCGAGGGTCTCAGTGTCAACAGCACATTCCGCGAGCCACATACCCTCCGGCATTCGTCCGTATCTCTTCTTGAAGTCGGCAATCCCCCATTTGACTTGGGTCTCCTTGTCGCGCCGTGATGCTAACGGCATGATGATGTGATTGTAGACCTGAGCCATTGCCGGACCGTGCCCGGAAAATCTCCTGCGCCCGAGCTTGTCGGCTTCAAGTATTGCGCTGTAGCAGAGAGGATCATTCTCTTCAAGCCATGTCAGCAGAGTCGGCCCGATGTTGAAGCTCATTCGTGAATAGTTGTTGCAGATCTTGCGGATATATCCCTGCTCATTGAGGATTCTTGATGCGGCGTTTCGGCTGTAACACTCGGCTGAGATTCTTGCGTTCCAGTCGTGCCAGGGTGCTGCCGATTCCTGGAGCTCTACGGTTTCGAGCCATGGATTTTCACGCGGAGGCTGGTAAAAGTGTCCGTGAATACATATGTAGCGCGGCAAATTAACATCTCCTTCCAAAAAGGTAAAATTACTATCACTAATTATACTCACTCAGGAAAAATAATGTTGAATTTATCGGGCAATACGTTAATATCCGGCCATGAAGAAAAATTTTTCACAGTGAGGGATTTTATTGATGCGTAAAATTATGACGGCTCTTGTTGCTGTGGTTGTGATCCTCGCGCTTTATGCCCTTAAGCCGGGACCTGAGAAGAGCAAAGAGACTCTTAACACCGGGATGCTTGGCTACCTGGGGATAACGGAGGAAGACTTCCAGCGTGGATTTGATGAGTTCTGCCGCAACATAACAAGTGAGGACATTTCAGCGGACATTGAGGGCGGGGAGTTCCTTACGTCCCTGACGAGAGAGCACAGGACTATACACTTTTACGGCTCAATGATGACGCTCCTGATGAACCTGAAGTCCGGGAAAATCGACGAGGCAATTCTTCCGGCAGCAACTGGGCGTTATATCCTCAGCGTGAACAGCGGGTATGACACGAAATTCACGACGGGCATACTTCTTTCGGGAATATCTTTCGTTTTCCTTGAGGGCAATGAAGCCTTGAAGCATGAAATCGACACCGCCATAACCTCAATGAAGGATGACGGGACTCTTGACGCACTGGCCGAACAGTACATTTCGCGGGACGTATTCAGGGGTGTGCAGTCGCTGAAGCCTGAGAGTTTCCCCGGAGCTGAGACGATACGCATTGCAGTAACCGGGGACATGCCTCCCATGGACATGTTCGCAGGGGACGGGAAGCCTGCGGGCTACAACACTGCGGTGCTTGCTGAGATCGGGAAGCGTCTGGGGAAAAATATCCAGTTCGTCAACATTGAGGCAGGAGGAAGGTCATCGGCTCTATTCTCCGGGAGGGCTGATGCTGTGTTCTGGTACAGGACGACAAAGAGCGCAATTGAGGAGGGCGAAGAGATTGACCCTATAGAGTCGTTGTTCCTTGATGTTCCGGAAGGGGTAATACTCTCAGTGCCATATTACAGGTGGAAGAAGGAAATGATTATCAGGGTTGCGCCGAAGAAAGGACTGTTCGATTTCTTCAGGGAGTAATGAAGTAAGCTCCCTCCCCGCAACATGAAGGAGGGAGTTATTCATCCCTAACGCGAAAGAATAGCCTTCAGGTCTTCGTCAGGTGTAGTAGTGGGCTTGATGCCGAAGTTGTCGACGAGGTAGCTCAGGACATCCGGCGAAACAAACGCAGGAAGTGTAGGCCCCAAACGTATATTCTTGATGCCCAGTGCCAGAAGCGTCAAGAGGACACAGACGGCCTTCTGCTCATACCATGAGAGGACGATAGACAGCGGAAGGTCATTCACGCCGCAACCGAAAGCCTCAGAAAGTGCAAGGGCAACCTGTACCGCCGAATACGCATCGTTGCACTGTCCCATGTCGAGAATACGGGGAATTCCGCCAATGTCCCCTAAGTCGAGGTCGTTGAACCTGAATTTTCCGCAGGCAAGTGTGAGTATTATGCTGTCGCTGGGAGTCTTCTTCACGAACTCGGTGTAGTAGTTCCTTCCTGTCCTCGCTCCATCGCAGCCCCCAACAAGGAAGAAGTGTTTTACCGCCCCTGACTTCACCGCCGAAATGACCTTGTCCGCAACACCAAGAACTGCCCCGCGCCCGAAACCAGTCATTACTTCATGGCCGCCGTTAATGCCCGTCATCTCCCGGTCTTCAGGCCAGCCGCCTAGTTCGAGTGCCTTCGCGATTACGGGGGAAAAGTCTTTCTCCTCGCCTATGTGCTGAACTCCGGGGAACGACACAAGCCCGGTCGTGAATACTCGGTCAACGTAGCCTGCTTTCGGTGGCATGAGGCAGTTTGTCGTGAAGAGGAATGCCCCCGGTACTCCGTCGAACTCCTTCTGCTGGTTCTGCCAGGCCGTCCCGAAGTTGCCCTTGAGGTGCTTGTACTTCCTCAGCTCAGGGTATGAATGTGCCGGGAGCATCTCGCCGTGTGTGTAGACGTTCACGCCCTTCCCCTCAGTCTGCTTCAGGAGCAGCTCAAGGTCGCGCAGGTCATGGCCGGTGATTACGATGAACGGGCCTTTTGCGACAGTCAGGGGGACTTTCACGGGTGAGGGTGTGCCGTAGGTCTCAGTGTTGGCCTTGTCGAGGAGAGCCATGCACTTAAGGTTCACGTTGCCTGCCTCAATGACGAGTGGAAGGAGCTCATTCATTCCGTAGTCGTTGCGTCCGAGTGCCGAGAGTGCCCGCCCAAAGAACGCGTTGACCTCATCATCACGGTAGCCCAATGCCCGCGCATGGTATGCATATGCCGCCATTCCTCTTAAGCCGAAGAGAAGTAACGACTTCAGCGAGCGAGTGTTCTCGTCAGCCTCCCAGACCCCGGCCATGTCGTAGGGTGTTGTGCCTGCACGTGCGATTAGTGCCCTGATGGTTTCGGGGTTGAAGTTCACGTTGGTTACTGTCGTGAATAGTCCGTCAATGAACAGGTCATAGTCATTGCTGCCTGACGTTGCGAGTGAAATTAGCGAGCCCGTAAGTTCGTCCTGAAGCCGCGCAACCTCTGAGGATTTCCCGCAGACCCCGGCATTACCTGTACAAGCCTTGCAGCCTGCTGTCTGTTCACACTGGAAGCAAAACATTTTCCGCATTCCTCCATTTTTTGAGGGATAATATAACGCATTCACTGAAAATTTCTGTGGCAATGGCAACTACTTTAACGGGAGGAGACAATGAAGGACTATACCACCCTGCTGAAGCAATGCCGGCTCTTCGATGGGATACCTGAAGGGTCATATCATGATGTCCTGAGATACCTTCACGGGTCAATGCGCTCATTCAGGAAGGGTGAGATTATCATGCACATTGGGGA
Organism: Synergistaceae bacterium; assembly: GCA_017405525.1. Lineage (GTDB taxonomy): Bacteria > Synergistota > Synergistia > Synergistales > Aminobacteriaceae > JAFUXM01. Next base: position 36,402 of record JAFRAH010000004.1, on the reverse strand, counting down.
CGAGTTCCGTTATGCCGGGCTTGTCCTTGAGGGAGTGATAGAGTGCTCGTACCTTGATGCCGAGTTCAACAAGTACAACATGAACCATTTTTCCGGCGGCGAGCTTTTCGGCGAGTCTATGACCTGCGCGGGAGTGAGTGAGAGCCCCATGCAGATTATGGCACTGACTGACTGCGTGGTTATGTTCCTTGACTTCAGGGTGCTCTATGACTGGGGCACAAAGTACGAATACAGCATGACGATAGCCGTAAATCTCATCAGGATAGTATCAGGGCAGAATTTCTTCATGAACCAGAAGGTGAGGATACTCAGCCGCAAGACCCTACGCGGGAAAATCATAACCTACCTTCAGAGCCTCCGCCCTGACGAAAACGGAATAATCACCCTGCCGTTCACGAAAACCGCAATGTCTGAGTTCCTCTGCGTCAACAGGACTGCATTATCGCGCGAGCTCAGGAACATGGTTCATGACGGCATCATCACGATGGACGGAAGGAGCTTAACCCTGCGCAAGGAGTGAGCTGACCATTCCGGGGATTTTCGCGAGGTCATCACTTGAGGCTGTCCACATTGCCCTGATGTTCTCGTCGATTACCGCAAAGCCTGACTCCCTGAGTTTCTCCTGAAGTATCTTGACGCTCTCACCGCTCCAGCCATAGCACCCGAAAGCCGCTGCCTTCTTGTTCCTGAACTTCAGCTGCCTCATGAACTCGATGAACCCGGCCATGCTTGAGAGAATGCCGTTGCCCACAGTGGGGGAGCCCAACGCTACAGCCTTTGACCTGAATATCTCAGTCATGACCTCGTTCTTGTCTGCCTTTGAGACGTTGAAGACCTTTACGACCGTTGAGGGGGACTGACGGGCAACCTCTGAGGCTATCTCGTGAGCAATCCTCGTAGTTCCTTCCCACATAGTATCGTAGGCTATGGTGATCTGGTCTTCCTGGTATGCGTCTGCCCACTCTGAATATTTCCTGACGATCTGGAGGGGGTCATCACGCCATATTGCGCCATGAGACGGGGCTATTATGTCTATGGGTAGGTTGAGCTTGGTGATTTCTTCGAGCTTCTTGGTGAGGATTGCCGCAAAGGGGTTGAGGATGTTGGCAAAATACTTCATGGCTTCCTTCCAGAGCAGGCACTTATCGGCGCGGTCGTTGAAGAGCTCCTCAACAGCATAGTGCTGGCCGAAAGCGTCATTCGAGAACAGGATATTGTCGCCCGTCATGTATGTAGCCATTGAGTCCGGCCAATGTAGCATACGCATCTCAACGAACACTAACTTTTTGCCGTTCCCGATGTCGAGTGTGTCGCCCGTCTTCACTACACGAAAATCCCAGCCACGTTTGCCGTACTGCCCCTCAATCGACTTTACGGCGTTTGCTGTGCAGTATATGGGAGTTCCGGGTATCTCGTCCATCAGCGCAGTGAGTGAGCCGGAATGATCGCATTCCCCGTGATTGGCGATTATGGCATCAATCCTGTGAAGGTCTATCTCACTCTTGAGGTTGTCGACAAAATCGAACCTGTGTGGTGTCCAGACGGTATCGATGAGAATGGTTTTGCCCTCCTCAACCAAATATGCATTCTGGCTTGAACCGTTCATGATGGAGTAATCATCACCGTGAAAGCTCTCAAGCTCCCAGTCAATATAACCCAACCAGCTAACGTTATTCTTTATGTGCCTTCTCATTGTGTATCAGTCCTCCAGTGTCAATAGCAGTGCCATCTTGAATTTCCCCTGAGCCCTCACGAAATGCCTTCCGTTCTTCGCAAACTTGAAGTTTTCTCCGGCCTTGATGTGATGTTCTTTTCCCTCATAGCCTATTACAGCCTCGCCATCAAGAGCAAACACTAACGCCTCTCCCGGTGCTGAATGCTCGGATAACCCCGTGCCCTCGTCGAACGACATAACCACGAACTTCATTGCCGGGTCATTCACCAAGTCCATGTTCACGATGCGACCCGACTGATAGGGTACGAGCTCCGAAAGCCTGAATACCTCGCCGTCATGAAGTGCCTTGTTCATGTTCACGCCCTCCTTTAAGCGTATTTCTGTGTACGTGCTGCCTGTTGATGTCCTGAACCCGGCCGGGATATTTGCCGGGGTAATGATGCAGTCTCCCTCGTTCAGCGTGAGTTCATGGCCGGGGGAATACATGACGAGTCCGCCGGATGCGTTGACGATGATTTTGCGGTGGGGGTAACTCTCCGGGCTGATATCCGTGTCATGTGCCAGTGAGAACCAGCTTATCCCGAAGTCCTGGGTGTCATGGACGGGACGCGATACAGTACAGCCATCAACGGGCTCATTCTCGCGGGCAATGGAGAAAACAACGCCGTCAAAATCCTTCAGGACAATCACCTTCTTGTTAGTGGGATATGTGGGAATTATAGAGCATTAAGGGGGAAAAAATGTTGCGAGGGCAAAAATAATCCCCCTGCCATTGAGACAGAGGGACGTTGCAGGTCAGGTTATCTCTACTTCAGGAAGCCATAAGCCACCTTAGGGGTATTCTTCCGTTTCTCCTCCCATAGCCTGAGCAAGTACTTACCTGCCCACCTGAAAGGCACGACACACACGGCAAGCACAAAGCAGTTCAGCCACGAGTCAAGGCTCAATGCCTCAACGCTCAGGACTTCCCCGCCGAACTCAATGAATGCCCACTGCATCAGGAAGATGAACATCATAACCATCACGCAGTTCTTCGAGGATGCCATAGCTAGGCCGTTGAACGTTATAGCCATCATGAAGACCGCAAAGACCGCCGAACGCAGATAAATCACGTCGACATTCCCGAAAAGCCCCCTGACCTTCGGCACAAAGAGAACCGCAAGGCATGTCACCGTGATATATAGCGCACCCGTGAGAATCTCGCTGAGCATGTCCTGAGTGATTATGTTCGCGTCTCGTGGAATTGGTTTCTCGTTCATGTATTCCTGTCTCGGTGGCTCTGTACCGAACGCTACTGCCGCAAGAGTGTCCATCGCTAGGTTGATGAGCAATAACTGAATGACCGTTAGGATGACGTTCTGCCCGAACAAAGGCCCCAAGAAACATATTGCCACCGCCGCAACGTTCACCGTGAGCTGAAACACAAGGAACTTCCGAATGCTCTTGAACATCGTCCTGCCGTAAAGTATTGCCTTAGCGATTGACTTGAAGTTGTCGTCAAGTATCGTAATGTCTCCTGCCTCTTTCGCGACCTCAGTGCCTGACCCCATCGCAAAACCAACATCGGCCTTCTTCAGCGCGGGGGAGTCATTCACTCCGTCCCCCGTCATTCCGACAACCATATTCAGTTCCTGGGCAATCTTCACGAGCCTGCTCTTGTCTGAAGGCAACGCACGGGAAATCACGCGTATGTTCGGGAGCATGGCCTTCAACTCATCATCTGACTTCTCGGACATTTCAGCACTGGTCATTGCGATTTCGTCAGGTGAGGTTATCAGCCCGGCTTCCTTCGCGATTGCTACTGCTGTCTCTTTCCTGTCGCCCGTTACCATGACTACCTGAATCCCTGCGTTGCGTACCTGACGGATTGCGTCAACTGCCTCTTTCCTGACGTTGTCGCGGATACTCAGGACACATACGAGCTCCATTCCCTTGCCTGAATCTTTGGCCACAGCTAACAGCCTCATTGCCCTGTCAGCCTGAGCATTGATGTAATTGTTCAGCTTCTTGAGGGCTGTTACTGCCATGTGCTTGCACTGGGGGATGATTTTTTCCGGCGCACCCTTGATGTACTTCACCCCGTCATTGAGTGTTACGGTTGATGTCTTGTTGTCGGAATTGAACGCCGTGAACTCCTTGACGTTTCGCTTGGCCTCCTCAATCTTAGCGAGGATCTCAGAATGTCCCATGAAGAACGACATTAACGCCCTGTCTGTGCTGTTCCCGCCAATTACTGCACCGTCGCCTACTGCCGCGCTGTTGTTCACGCCCGCACCTACGAGAATATCACTGAGGCTTTCGGGGTCTAGCTCATCGAGTGAGGTAACCACCTTCACGCTGGGAAGTGCAATCTCCGCAATCGTTAGCCTTCCTTCGGTGATTGTCCCTGTCTTGTCGCTGAAGAGTAGGTTGAGGCTTCCGGCAGTTTCGAGTCCGTTAATCTTGCGGACTAGGACGTTATCCCCGGCCATCTGCATGGACTGGAACGACATAAGCATAGACGTTAGCATCGGGAGACCTTCAGGCACTGCACAGACGACAATCGTAACTGCTACAGTGATTGCGTCAACAAGTAGGCGTGCCCAGGCGTAGAAGTCAGGGGGTAAATTACCGGTGATGAACGTACGCATCAATATACCCACGACTATAGCGGTTGCCCCGGTGTAGCCGAAAACTGAGATCTGGTGCGCCAGTTTTCCCAGCTTGACTTGGAGGGGAGTCTTCCTCTGTGCCTCCTGGACCTCAAGAGCCAGCTCACCGAACAATGTCTTATCCCCAACAACCGAAATCTTCATGTAGCCCTCGCCTGAGCACACTACAGTTCCGCGATAGGCATAATACTTGTTGAGCAAGTCCTTGATGTTGTAGTCCTCGTTGTTGGGGTTGGGGAGCTTCTCTGCCTCTTCGGTCTCGCCATTTAGTGCCGACTGGTCTACCTTGACTGCGCCCTCAATGATTACGCCGTCAGCAGGTATCTTGTCGCCTGCCTGCAGGTAGACCACATCACCCTGCACCACTTCGCTGACGTGAATCTCATGGATTGTCCCGTTGCGGATGACTTTGGTGGTCTCGCCAGCTTCCTGCTGTGCCTTGAGGAGTGAGGCTTTCTGTTCCTGCTTGTACTCAGTGATGGATGACACGCCCGATGCAATGAGTACGGCCATGAGAATCCCGAAAGGCTCGAACCATTCAGCGCGTCCCATGAAGAAGAGCACCAGCTGGATGACGAGTGCGCAGAGAAGGATGATGATCATGGGGTCTTTGAGGCTTTCGAGGAACTTGGTGAGCAGGGGGTCTCCGGGAAGTTCAGTGAGTGCGTTGGTGCCGTAGAGCTTTCGGCTTTCCTGGACTTGGGAGTCAGTGAGCCCTTTGATGTCTGTCAATGTATATTCCTCCTGTTACTGTGAGATTTCGGGAGTGATTATAGCCTCATGGCCGGAAAAATGAAAACTCCCGCCCTAATTCAAACGGGAGCTGCCCTTCATTCGGACATAGTGGACGAGATACCCAAGAAGACACCACGCCTCAACCGAAAGCATTACCTGTTTCCCTGCCAGCCTCGTGAATATCAGCGCGAAATATGGCAGGGACTTTTCACGGAAAAGAACTGTCATTGCCAGGCATGGTATTACGAGCTGCTGCCCTGATGCCCCGGACGAGAAGGACACTGCGGAGATCGTATAGATCAGGAACAGCCTGAATATATCCTCACGCCTGACGAGATATGCGCTAATTGCCATGAGCCCCCCGAAAATGAGAAGGAACGAATTAGTCAGAGTGTTGGCAAAAATAACCCCTGCATTGAGGATGAAGCCCATGAACAAAAGGGGGTAATTCCCAAACGAGCGGTACATGAAGACATTATGAATGATGCCCTCTGCTCCCTCGCTCCAGTAAGGCAGGAAGCCCAGCAGGAACAATAACGGAGGAACGAAGGCATAAAGAATTTTCTTGCGTGTCTTGATCTCGCGGCTGAACAGTATATAGAGCGGGAATGCCCACATAAAATGCTTGGCTATCAGGCTCAATGACAGTAACACAACCCCTGAAATGTCGCTGAGGCAGAACTTCTCCTGCCTGCATGACTCCTCAAGGCACAATACCCCCAAGACCCCGAACATTACGGCCATGTTGTCGAACTGTGTATGATAGCCGTCTACAATCATTGATATTGGGTTGAGGAAGAACGCTATACCCCATAACGTTCCTGCTTTCTTCTCTGCAACTTTGGCGATGATGAAGTCGGCAAGGGCAAGCACACCTACATACATAACCTTGAAGACAAGGACGCTTCCCCCTAAGAATGAGGCTGCCTTGAAGATTTCTCCCAGCATTATGGAGAGCAACGCACCGTAGTTGTAGTGAGCCATGTAAGCATAAATGTTTTTTCCTTCTGCCGCAAGTGAAGCAGTGTGATAGAAATTCCTGAAGTCCACGTTGTCCGTAACGTAAAGCACAAGAAAGCGGAACGACAAGCCAAGCACTATGGCCACGCTCCAGAAGAAAACTTTATGAGCATCAACCCTGTCATGAAGGCTCTTAATGTTCATATTGAGGTCTCCTTCAGTTTTTTTCTGAGCTGCCGGAAGTCAGATACTGCCTTTAACCCTATGGCAATAATCTTCCTGATATTGATTGAGTTCTTGCCGCCCTGTCTCGGCCTGAATGTTATTGCCCTGAACGTGATATTCTCGTGGAAGTACGAAAAATACGCCGTCAGCATCGCATTGGGCAGGTTGAAGTCCTCCGGCATCATCGCGGTATACTTCCCGACAAGCCCGGCACTCATGAGCCTGTAGGGGCAGTTAGCATCCGGGACTCTAACCCCGAAAACCATCCTCAGCACGAAGCACAGTACATTCTCGACGAACTTCCGCTGCCAGCCGTCCCCCCTGTGAGGCCTCATCCCCAGGACTGCATCATGTTCACGTTCAGCCCAGAAACCCTCGAACTCACCCGCCGAGGTCTGCCCGTCCGTGTCGGTCTGGAAGATGTACTCCGCCCCGTGCTCTACCGCGTACCTGTAGCCGTAGAGACACGCAGCACCGTGTCCGCCGTTGGGTTTCGTGAGGGGCAGCAGGAGCTCACGAGTCCCGGCCATGTCCTGAAGCTGCCTGAACGTGTCGTCAGTGCTCCCGTCATCCACGACAAGAAGACGCGACAATCCGCCCCCATTATGACGCTCTACTACGGGATACCACTCTTCAATGAACTGTTTGATGTTTTGGGATTCGTTATAGGCAGGTGCTATAAGGTATAGTATTGGCAGGTCGCAGGTCGCAGGTCGCAGGTCGCATTGTACCAACTTTATCCGTCATCGTCAACTCTCCTTCACCTTATGGATTTACTTACCCGGCCATGATTATATCACCCCCCTAATCTTCACGCCTCAATGACTCAAGCACCTTCACCGCAAGTTTAGCCCCAATACCCTTAACCGTCATAAGCTCCTCAACGCTTAGAGCCGCAACCTTCTTCGCACTCCCAAACTTCACGAGGAGTTCAGCGGCCTTCTTGCGACCTATGCCCGGAATCTCGTCAAGCCTCGAATGCCTCATGTGCTTAGCCCTCGCGTTCCTGTGTGTCGTTATCGCGTACCTGTGTACCTCGTCCCGTATCCTCTGGAGAAGCTGCAACGCCTCATCATCTCGCCCAAGCCTCAAAGGCTCAGGATTCCCCGGAAGGTATACCAGCTCCTCACGTTCAGCCAGAGCAATCAACGGGAGCTCAAAGCCCAAGTCCCTCAATGCACGCCCGGCATATTCGAGCTGTCCCGGCCCCCCGTCAATCAACGCAAGCTGAGGTGAAGGCTCCGAGTTGTCCATCACATGAGCGTAACGCCTCTTCACCGTCTCATAGATCGATGCGAAATCGTCAATCTCCCCATCATCAAGTGAACGTATCTTGAACCGCCTGTAGAGATTAGGGCTCGGCCTCCCCTGCTCGAAGACAACACAGCACCCGTAAGTGTCGTGCCCCTGAGTGTGTGAGATGTCGAACGCGTCAATCCTCCACGCCAGAACCTCAAGCCCTAAGAGCTCCTGAATACGGTTGAGCACCCTCCATGTCTCATTGTCGAGGTCTTCCTGAAGTGCTGAGGAGATCTTCTGACGTGAGAGCCTCCACACTGCCCGGATTGTGTCGCGGTATCTTGCGGCCTTCTCGAACTCCAGATTTTGCGCGGCAATGTTCATGCGTTCACGTAGTCGCTCAATAAGCTCCGGCTGTTTCCCCTCGAACAGCAATATGATGTCGGCGACTCGTTCCCTGTATTCGGACTGAGAGCAGAGCCCCGCACATGCACCCATTGAGTGCCCAAGAGAATACTCGATGCATGGCCGTTTGTGCCTGTCAGGTGTGAGCTTTGACCTGCAGACACGAAGGGGGAAGTAACGTTCTGACAGCCTCATGAGGTTGCGTATGTTCCCGGCATCAACGAACGGCCCAAGATACACTGCCCCGTCATCACACTTCCTCCGGGTAATTTCAACACGCGGGTAATCCTCGTTCGTGATCTTGATGTAGGGGTAACGGTCATTCATCTTCAGGTCGACGTTGAAGAACGGGCTGTAACGTCGGATGAGTTTTGCCTCAACTATGAGAGCTTCTGCCTCTGTCTCAGTGCGGATTATGGAGATGTCATCAATGAGCTCTACCAGCTTCCTGAGTCTTGGCGATGAATGGGAGTGCCTGAAGTATGACGAGACCCTCCGCTTTAACTTTATGGCCTTCCCAACGTATATTATTTTTCCCTCGATGTCCCTCATCAGGTAAACTCCCGGACGTTCTGGAAGAGTCTTCAAGATTGCAGAAATTTTTTCCTTCAAGGTTATTTGCTCTCCTCATAAATTTTAACGTTATGAAAATTCTAACAGGCTGATAAAATTTCCATCACCCACAAAAATTTATATTCAGGAGTGATATTCTCATGAAGTCATCTCGTTTCTTCAAGGCAATGCTGATACTCTCGGCAGTGCTCGTTCTCGCTTCCTCAGCTTCAGCCGCAGAGCCCGATAAAACCGGCTGGCCCTCACAGCTCCGTTTCATGGCAGGCCCTCCCGGCGGTAACTGGTTCGCACTCGGTACTGCCCTCTCCGAAATGTGGACAGGTGCAGGACTTCCTCAGACCACAAGCTCATCCGGCGGCGGTGTATCGAACATCCTCAATGCCCACACAAGGCGCGGGGATCTCGGCTTCTCGGTAACGTCCCTTCTTGGCGCGGCACTCAAAGGTGAGGCGGACTTCAAGGGCAGGGTTGTGGACAACGCCGTAATCATGAGCAACCTCTACACTCAGTACACATACTTCATCATGCGGAAGGACTTTGCGGAGAAGAACGGCATCAAGTCAGTGGAGGACATAATAGCCAAAAAGCTCCCGATGAGGTTTGCCACACTCAAGCCCGGAACAAGCTCTGAGTTTGTCGTCAAGGCACTCTTCGACAAGGGCTATGGTTTCGACTACAAGAAGACGTTCCAGGAATGGGGCGGAAGTGTCGAATACGCATCCTATGAGGGCGGTGCTGACCTCCTCGCGGACAATCACCTTGACTGCTTCGCGTTCTCCGTCGGTAAAATCGCTTCCGTCGTAATGAACATTGAGAGCCAGCTGGATATAGTGCTGCTCCCTGTAGGTCAGGACGCACTCGACAAGCTCTCGGAGGCATACGGTACAGTTACCCTCACGATTGATCCGGGCATCTACAAGTCAGTTCCCGAAGGTGCAGAGCCGGTTAAGGTTGTCGGGGATTACACCTGCATAGTGATACGCAAAGACCTTCCTGCCTCACTCGTCTATGAGCTCAACAAAGCAATCTGGGAGCACAAGGACGCAATGGTAGCGGCGGTTAAGGACATGGCCGAACTTGAGCCGTCAATCGCAATCCCTGCAACAGTCCCGGCACATGAAGGCAGCGTGAAGTTCTGGAGCACCCTGAGGTAGCGGGATAATGCGCAAACTTTCAGGCTGGTCTAAATCCCTCGTATATCTCTACGTCCTCGCAATGGGAGTGTTCCACCTCTACACAGCAAGCGCGGGGAATTACGAGGCATACCTTCAGCGTTCGATACATCTTGCGTTCGTGCTTCCTTTGGCGTTCGTACTGTTCCCGATGACGAAGGGAGCTCCCAAGGACAGGGTGCCGATATATGACTGGTTCCTTGCTGTACTTGCGGCGGCTCCGGGAGTCTACTCGATGGTGAACTACACAGCCATAACCGAGAGAATACAGCAGATTGACCCTCTGACGACTGCACAGTTAGTGCTTGGGTCGCTGTTAGTGCTCCTGTTGCTTGAGGGAACACGGCGGATTGTGGGGCTTCCTCTCTCACTGATTGCGGCACTCTTCGCGGTCTACATGCTCTATGGCTATCAGCTTCCGGGCTTGCTTCAGGGGTATCCGTTCTCGTACCCTGAAGTTATCGAGCAGCTCTACCTTACGGACGAGGGAATATTTGCCTCACCTCTGGGAGTGTCAGCTACGTACGTGATGATATTCCTGATATTCGGTGCATTCCTGGAGAAGTCCGGGGCTGGCGACTGGTTCATGAGTGTTGCTCAGGCGTTCACCGGGACAACCCCCGGAGGTCCTGCACAGATTGCGGTGCTGAGTTCGTGCCTCTTCGGGTCAATCTCAGGCAGTGCTGTCGCCAACGTCTACGGTACTGGAACGTTCACGATCCCCCTCATGATGAAGATAGGGTATGAGCCGTTCTTTGCGGGAGCTGTTGAGGCGGTTGCGAGCTCAGGAGGACAGATAATGCCCCCGATTATGGGAGCGGGCGCGTTCCTGATGGCCTCGTTCCTGGGCTTGCAGTACAGGGAGATAATGATAGCGGCAATTTTCCCGGCACTGCTCTACTACGGTGCGTTGTTCCTGATGGTTCGTCTTCGTGCCCTCAAGACCGGCCTTAAGGGTCTCAACCCTGAAGATCTCCCCTCAAAGCATGACGTTCTGAGCAAGTTCTACATGATTGCGCCAATTCTTGGGTTAATCGTTTTCTTGCTGATTGGCTATACACCAATGAGGGCGGCATTGCTGGGAATAGGTCTTGCGTGGCTTGTGTCATTCTTCAACTTCAAGCCTGAGACCACCGGGACACAGAAGACCCTTGCAGTTGTCGTTGCGTTAATCTCTCTGGGACTGGGTACACTCCTGACGCTCAAGCCTGAGATTTTCGCGGGGATTAAGCCGGGTATGCAGTTCGTGATTATCGGGGTCTATATGCTCGTAGCTTCGTGGTTCAACCCCGGAATGAATACGCGTGAGTTCATTGACGCAATCGAGCAGGGAGCTCAGGGAATCCCGCTGGTGTGCGTTGCCTGTGCCACAGCAGGAATAGTTCTCGGAGCTGTCTCACTCACTGGCATTGGCGGCAAGCTCGTGGGGTTCGTGATTTCGTTTGCGGGAGATATGCCGTTCCTTGCGCTGGTCTTGGTGATGCTGATTGCCACGTTGCTGGGAATGGGACTGCCAACGACCGGGGCATACATACTTGCGGCGGCGTTGGGAGCTCCGATACTCGTTAAGCTGGGCTTCCCTCCGATAGCGGCTCACATGTTCGTGTTCTACTACGCGATAATCTCGAACATAACTCCTCCTGTTGCTTTGGCGGCATATGCGGCGAGCTCAATCGCTGACTCCAACCCCAACAAGACGGGCTTCCAGGCCATGCAGTTAGGATTTCTGGCGTATGTAGTGCCTTTCGCGTTCTGCTATGACCCCGGACTGCTCATGCAGGGTTCATTGGCTCAGATTGGCTGGGCATTGCTGAGCGGGATTAGTGCGGTCTTTGCGTTCGCGTATATGTGGATGGGCTACATCAAGCGGCCAATCAATGCGTTCATGCGCTTGTTGCTGCTTGTGTCGGGAGTGTTGTGCCTGAGTGTGTGGCCTGCTACTACAATTGCGGGGTTCGTGATTCTTGTGGCGGTGTACGTCATGAACCGTTAAGGCTGGAATTTTGGGCAGGCTCGCGGATCATTGCGGGTCTGCCTTTTTGTGCTGAAGAACTGCCTGAAGTTGTCCCGTGTTATCCGTGCAAAATCCTCGTCCCCCAGTGCCTCACTTACTGCCCCGGTGTTATGCCTGTAGTACTCAGTGGCTGGCATATCGTAGTAATACCTCATGACGGGAAAATCACTCCCCCACAATACGCGTGAGATCAGCCCCTCATCCCTGAACTTCACGATGCTGTTCACCGACATGAACGCGGTATCAGCCCAAGCGTTGGGGCATTCCTTCATGACGGCCACGCACTCATCAATAGGTCGGCCATGCGCTAAGATTATTTTGACACTGGGAAATTCGCGGCATATGTTCATGTAGACTCCCGCGTCAGAGCGTTCGCACCCTCCTGTGTGGAACATGACAGGAAGCACCTTGTCCCTCGCAATACTCAGAACCCTGCGTAACGGTTTGCCGTTCGGATTCCAGTCGTGATGATAGCCGTGAATCTTTATCCCCGCGAACTCACAGAAGAAATACGAGCCCAAGTCCGGCGAATGTTCGAGCATCTCAGGAGACACCCAAAGGAACGGTACAGCCCTGCCCCCGCTCAGGTCAACAAGCGACTCTATTTCGTGCCTAACCTCGCTGAACGGAACACTGCCGGTTGAGGTTGACGAGAAATAGTAACGCTCAACATGGAGAGCCTTCATTCCTTCCGCAACTTCTTCGGGGGAAAAATATAACTTGCCCTTGAAGTGTCCTGTGTGAACATGGAAATCCTGCATATTATCCTTGCTCCTTCCTGTATTCTTCGACAAGCCTCTTGTTGATGAACGCGACATCACAGAAATGCTTGCTCACCTCAAAGATTGAGCCCGTCTCGTTCAGATTCCTCACCATGCACATGGAGCAGTAAGGTTTTGCCCCGCACTCCATGCACTTGGGGAAATCCCGCCACTTCACCGCCCTAAGTTCCCTCAATGCCTCCGAGTTCTCCCAGACATCCGCCACTCCCTGAGAATGGGCATTGCCCAGAGGCCAGCCCTGAAACCCTGAGCACGGGTAAAACTCGCCGTTTGCCGCAACGCACATCATGTCGATACCTGCCCCGCATACATGCTCGTCCGGGTTCAGCGGTGAGGGAGCAATGCCCGCGTCAAGGATCGTCCTGTACTGTATATCGTAGCCGATTATGTCCCTCAAGAGCTCCTCAGTCTCGCTAATCGTCAGCCTGTTTTCGAGGTTGTCCGTTGTCCCGTCAGTTCTTGCCATCATGATATAGTCAGTGTAGCCTTTTATTCCGTGCGAATATGCCCAGTCGAGCACAGCCTTGTACGACGAGTAAGTCTTCCTCATTGTCGGACAGCTTATCATCACGGGGACATCTGCGGCTATGAGGCGTTCAAGTCCTGCGATTGTCTTTGCGTGAGAGCCGGGAAGACGTGTAATATAGTCGTGCTCTTCGGGGTTCATGCTGTACACTGAGGCTTGCAGGAAGTCTATGTTTGCGTCCTTGATGGCTGAAATCATCTTGTCTGTGAGAAGCGTAATGTTGCTCAGTATGGAGATAGAGAGGTCATTTTCCCGTGCATGTCTCAGAATGGGTATGAAGTCAGGGTGAAGGAGGCACTCACCGCCCGAAAACGTAACCTTCAGCGTACCCATGTCTCTTAACTGGTCGAGTATGCTAATGACTAAGTCGGTTTCGAGGTCATGGAAGTTTCTTGCGCCGGGCAAATAGCAGTGTCGGCATTGTTCGTTGCACCTGCTGGTCAGCTCGAACTGGAACGCGAATAGATGCGGGTCATTCCTGAAGTATCTTCCGAGAAATTCTGTAGTGCCTTGAGCGTCTGGTGATACATTGAGCGCGGTCAAGGGAGCGGTCTTCCTGTTCTTCATGCTGTAGCTGAAAGATGGCATCTTTGCGCTGATTTTGTCTGTGGATTTGGGCTTGCGTGTGAGCTGCTGAAGAAATATTTTTCCGTTTATGTCGTAAATTCTATCCTGCCTTGTGATTTTATTGACGATGTACCCTATGTCTTCAAATATCCTAACAAATGAATCCTTAGCAAGACATACTAGCAATACTTATTCCTCCTTTGGGCAAAAACATTCCCGGAGGACAAACTCACTCCGGGAGCTGACTGTATTAGTCCTTCTCAATCTCGCAGCTATAGCAGTTGAAATTGCCGTGCTGATACTCGGGGCAACCTGCTACAAACGATGACTTCTTTGCGCTCCGTGCTAATGTCTTCGGTTTGCTGTACGCCATGTAAATCACCTCCTCCCTGTGATAAATCCATTTGCAGAAATTTTAAGCACACAACTATTCATCATCTTACGCTGTACTGTGTTATAATGAACGCAGGACAAGATAAGACTGCTGGCACACGCCATAAAGTCATGTGCTTTCTTACTTTCGGTTGAGTATGATTATAGTATAAAAACTTATCCTTGTTTTATTATGTGTGAAATTGATTTACAGCTTCAACATGGCCTTTGCGTATACCGTTGCTTGATGCTATGATTCCTCTCCTCGTTAAGTTTCCATCAAGGCAAGAACAATCCATCATCATTCAGCTAGAATTTCAGGCATAACCACATCAAGGAGGAATTGCTTATGCCGATAAGGACATCTTTCCCGGTGATTGACCTTCCGGGAACTGGCCGCAACATTGAGCAGTGCCGCAGGAATGCCGGACTCACTGTCAGGGATCTTCAGGGGTATTTCGGCTTCGAGTACCCGCAGGCTATCTACAAGTGGCAGCATGGCGAGTGCCTCCCCTCAATCGACAACCTTCTTGCGTTGTCCCTCATCTTCGGGGTAACCATTGAGAGCCTCCTGGTCTACGAGGATCGGGAGGTCTCCTATTCTGCCGCCTGAGCTCCTCCTCTCCACAAAAAAACGCCTGAGCCCGGGAAATGCCTCCTTCCTGAGTTCAGACGTTGTGCCGCGAATATCTCTCATGACAACTCCCAAAAGGGAGCGCGAAAAATTCGAATAAGACTGTAAATTCAGATGCAGTCATGAAAACCGCTGCGACACTGTGCCAATGTTTCAAGCACGCATGAAATTCTACTAGCCTTCCCCGGCCATGTCATTAAACCCTAAGTTTATTGCGGCAAAATCCACAGGAGGCTATCATACCCCTCACGATGCATTGAGCTGGCATCACCGGGTCATAATCACGTCTTCCGTTGAGACTTCCTGAAAGCCAACCTCGCCGGGGGGTCTTTACGGTGCCTGAAATGATAGGGACACTACGGACGGATAAACGGGGCTTTGACGAGGCCATGCCTTCAAGGTTCTCTGCGTCAAAACGGAAGGAGGTGAACTAGAAGAATGTCATACGGAGGAAGAGGCAAGAAATGCGATGCGCTAATCCGTCAGCTCAGAAAGAAATCACTCATTGACGAGCGGGATGCAAGGCCACAAAGGCGCAAAGGTGGAGGGAGCTGGTGTACCAAAGCCAAGACCATCGGGGAATGGAACGAGCATTGCAAGCGTGCAAGACTCCGGGAATGCCGCAAGGAACGCCGGAAGTTCGAGGCTACAAGAGAAGAACGGGAATATCAGGCTTGGCGGTACATGGACGAAGCCAGGTCATTGATGTACAAGGTAAGAGAAATCTGCGGGTCTGATCCGTCGCACTGGACCCCAGAAAGTATAACCATGCAGGCCGAAGCAAGAAGCCTAACGTTAAAGGCCAGGGTGTTGCTTTCAGAGCCAGCCCTCCCGGTGTCTCAGGGAGAACCAAGCTCCTACTCCTACACTCAGAAGGCAGAAGAATACCTGAGGCAGGCAGGATACTGTGAGCGTTACAGCCCGGAGACCGCAGAATACCTCCGTGAACAGGCAGAGCTCATGAAGGCCAAAGCACAAGAGCGTGCAGACGAGGAACGACGATTAGCCAGCCGCTGGAAGTTCAGGGAGATGAAGAGCAGGCCAAGACGTGGCGGAAGTGTTGCAGGACCTCATGCGTCATGGCGGAGCTGGTACGAGGAGACAGACGGGACAACATATCGTTGCTGGCAGGTTAGGGACTGGTACTCGTGGGGATGCTGCCCGCCCCATGAACCTCTTAGGCCGAAGCGCAAGGCTCAGTACACGGCGCGTTATGTCCCGCCCGAATATTACCCGGCATACTACGAGATACAAATGCCCATATACCGCAGCCCCTATGTTCAGGCCGTACCGTATGAACATGCCGCAAGGTGCGTCGAGAACGCCACACGTGAAGAGAACTTCATGGGCGGAGTGTCTTACAGCATGGTCAACCCGCTCGACACACTCAAGCTGATTAGTGCAGGCTCAATATTCGGCGAGCCAATGTACTACCATGAAGGCGACAACGAGGCCCCGGAAAATCTCGACTCACTTTATGGCATCGGTTGGGCGGATGACTACAACATGAAGTACTATGACCTCTCAATGAGAGAAGGCGAGTACTTTCGGAAAATGGCGGAAGAGTTCAGGCTTCTCACGGCCTCCCAAGTTATGGAGAAGGTCATTGATGACGCTCTAACCTTTGACTTTGAGGGCACTCTGAAGTGGGCTGTAGACTTAAGGACACGCTTCCTTATGAGGCTCAACCCGCAAGTAATAATCGTGAGGGCTGCAGTTCACCCTGAGAGGCTCAACTTTACGAGGCGCAATCCGGGAAAGTTCCAGGAAATCGCGCAGAAGGTCATGACCCGCGGCGATGATGTCATCCATCAGATGGAGTACTGGCTCGGCTGGAAGGGCTCAAAGAACGGACTCCCTGCGATACTCAAACGTTCATGGGCAAAACGTATCGGCTCAATGGATGCCTACTCGATGTCGAAATACGCACACGCAGGAACCGGCCTTGTCGATGTGGTGAGGATGTGCCACGCCAAGAGCCCCCTCGTGAACACCCTCATGCGTACGGGGAAAGTCCCGATGCCCGAAGGTGAAGACACATGGGAGCGTCTCAGGGCTTCAGGCATGAAGTGGCAGGAAATCCTCCGCAAAATCAGGATGCCTCACATGGCTTTGCTGCGGAACTTGCGGGGAATATTCGACGAGGTTGAAGACCCGGAAATTCTGGATGATGCCCTCGAACTCCTAAAGCGCGGCGTAAAAGGAGGAAAGCAGTTCCCGTTCAGGTACTATACAGCCTGGAAGATATTTGAGGACGAGAAGAGCTCCTGGCTTTGGGAGGCGGTAGAACGTTTTTTCCCGTGGCACTTGAGAGTTCAGGCAGCCCTTGAGGAATGCATCAACCTGTCCTGCGGCAATCTCCCGGAAATTCCAGGAAGATGCGCGTTCCTTACGGACAACTCAGGCTCAGCATGGGGGGCTCACACGTCCGAGCATGGCAGTACCAGCATGGCCGAGATCGGTAATCTCAGCAGCGTAATCGGTGCAATGCGTGCGGAGAAGGGCACGGTCTACACGTTCGGCGACCAACTCAGGGCAGTACCTGTCATCCGGGATGCCGGGGTTCTCGAACAGGCTCGCCTCGTCAACAGCATGGGCCTTGAATGCGGAATGTCCACCGAGAGCGGATTATACGCATTCTTCAGGGACGCGGTAATGCAGCATCAGCACTGGGACAGCGTGTTCATATACTCTGACATGCAGGCAGGCTCAAGCATGAAGTACGGCATTAACCCCGAAAACTTCAGGAAGATGGGTGCCCTCATGCGGAACGGCAGGAGCATCGACATCAACGGGCTCGTGAAGGAATACCGTCAGAGCGTGAACCCGAAGCTGAACGTCGTATGCATACAGACATCAGGATACACGAACACCGTAATGCCTGAATATGGCTACAGGTCGTCGATACTTTGCGGCTGGACGGGGAAAGAGCTTGTTTTTGCCGATGAGGTCAGGCGGCTTTGGGACTACATGGAGGAACGCGAAGGAATATACTTGCTTGAGCCGGATCAGGAGATGATAAATCTATTCGGTTTCTAGAGTGTAAGAACCTGAGAGGCATTAAGGAGACCTTCTCAGGTTTCTTTGTTTTCCGGGACTACAGCCTTATCACCTCAAAGGCCAAATATACCCCACCGAATACCAGCACTACACCGCACAAAATATTCACCGCCTTAACCGCAAGGCCAATTATCCCGTTATCCCCGCTGTGAAGGTAGTACGAGAATATCTGCGCGAACGTCCCGGCACATACAAGAACGGCACTATAACCCAGAGCATAGGACAGTACGAGACCTGCCGAACTCATGAATCCGCCGGATGCTTCGGACATTGCGAGAGAGAGCACCGGGCTGACATAGGCGATACTGCACGGCCCGATGGCAAGCCCTGAAACTATGCCCAAAACCACAGCACCCTTCATGTTCTGGCTCTCAGTACCCTTAGCCCCCGAACCAAGCGCAAAGAACTTCACCCGCAACACTCCCACCAAGTGAAGACCCATGATGACGAAAACCCCGGCAGTTATGAGCGTCAGGAGGCGTTCATATCCTCCGAAGATTGTACCTATTCCAGACATGACGAAGCCAACTAGCATTAAGTTGATGACTATTCCGAGACAGAAGGCGCATGAGATGGTGAATGCCCGGAAGTGTGAAGGGGTATCGGTGTTGGCAACATAACCGACAACTAGGGGGATGATGCTTATTCCGCAGGGGCTGAGTATTACGCTCGAAATTCCCCAGAGGAACGCACCGAGATACCTGACTGCTCCTGATGACAACATGAATTTGAAGATTCCACTCGACATTAACACGATCACTCCCATAAAAATAACCGCACCCGAATAAAACAGGCACGGCTATATTCTATCCTTTATGTGCTGAAGTGTCCTACCTGTTCGCTGAAAGCCAGCGCGCTATATCGTCCTTGAGCCTCCCGCCGCCCGAATAGTGCACGGATAATCCCTCAGTGATTACTGCCTTCGGAGCAAGTTTAGCGATTGCCGTCAAGCTCTGCCCAAACCTGCCGCCACCATGTGAGCAGAAAGGCATTATAGTTTTCCCGCTGAAGTCATACTCCTCAAGGAACGATGCAACAGGAGCAGGAATACTCGCCCACCAGTTCGGATAACCAAGCATGATAACGTCATACTGCGCGAAATCCTGAATGTGAGTCCTGAGCTTTGGCCTTGCCCTCCTGTGCTGGTCTCTCTGAGCCTCACGCAAAACTGTGTTGTAGTTCTCCGAGTATGCTTTTTCCGGGACAATCTCGAATATCTCCGCGCCCGTCTGCTTCTGTATCTCGTAGGCTATTCCCTGAGTGTTCCCGCTCCAGGTGAAGTAGGCTATCAGCACCTTCCTGCCCCCTGAGCCTGAAGTCTCCTGCACTGCCTGAGACGAGATTAACCCCGTACCTACTGCCCCGCGCGCAAGCCTGATGCCGACGTTGTAGAGCCTGCGTTCTTGTGGAGCCGCCGCACGATAAGCCGAGCGCATGTTCTTCGCGAAATCGTTCCAGCCACCCCCGCGGTTCACTCGCCGGGTTCCTGACTCTGGGCCCGTGGGGTTCATGGCCGCCGTAACGTCATAGGGTGCGTAGATGTCCCAGCACCACTCGCCAACGTTCCCGTGCATGTCGTAGAGACCCAGCTTGTTCGGAGGGAATTGTCCGGGCGCAACGGTTGTTCCGCGATAGATGCCGGGTTTTGTCGTGAGCTTGTGCTGTGAAAAGTAGTTCTCCTCTATCTCGTAGGGGTAATGTCCGTAAAAGTTGGCTTCTTCTGCTCCGATTGAGTGCTCAAGGTTGAAGGGCGTTGTTGTCCCGGCACGGCAGGAATATTCCCACTCAGCTTCAGTAGGCAGTCGGTAGCCGTCAGCGGACAAGTCCCACGTTACTTTTGCACCGTCAACCTTGTAGGCAGGCTTCAACCCGGCGGCCTCACTCTTCACGTTGCAGAACATGACAGCCTCAAGCCACGTAACATTCTCCACAGGCAGGTCATCCCCGGTGAATGTTGAGGGGTTGCCGTTGACGAGTGCCATGTACTCACCCTGTGTAACCTCGCGCGGGGAAATCCAGAAGTCCCCGACAGTAACGCGGTGCTGTAGTTCGTCATCACTCCGCCAGTTCTCGGACTCAGGGCTGCCCATCATGAACGAGCCTCCCTTAACGTGAACGAAACCATCACCGCCAAAAGCACATCCCGACATCATCAAGGCCACTGCAAGAGCTAGTACTATCCTCATGACGTGCCTCACTACTTCAGCTTTGCGTATTCTTCGGGGTCAACAGCCTCGCACCATTCGTTTGAGGTCTCTTCCCCGGCAACCTCGACTGCAAGGTGCTGGAACCATGAGTCTTTTGCCGCGCCGTGCCAGTGCTTTACCCCCGCAGGAATGTTCACGACATCGCCGGGCTTGAGCTCCTGGGCGGGCTTTCCCCATTCCTGATAGTACCCCCTGCCTGACACAACAACGAGTATCTGGCCGCCTCCTGCCTTTGCGTGGTGAATGTGCCAGTGATTGCGGCAGCCGGGCTCAAACGTTACGTTGAAGATGCCTACCTGCTGTGTCGAGAGCGGGGCAAGGTAGCTCTGTCCGTCAAAGTACTGTGAATATGCCGTGTTGGGATTGCCGAGAGGGAACGCGCTCAATTCCTGGCCGTCGGGCGTGAGGTGAAGCCCCTTGCTGCTGAGCGTAACATTTGCGGGGTTGTTCGTGAAGTCCTTGCGTGATTCTGTCATTGTGTCTGCCTTCTTCCTGTATGATTGGTATTCCTCTGAGTGTGTGTAGCTCTCCATTGCCGCATCATCCGCGTAAACTTCGAGGGTGTGAATGAAGTTGCGGCGTTCATCCTTCTCACTTGTCGCGAACATCGCCATAACCCCCGGAACTTCAGCGACTGCCCTCGTCATCTCCTGAGCTGTGAGTGTCCTGAATGCCTCCAGGCTCTCAGGCCTGACCTCAACCAGCGACATTATGACCGTGTGGCCAGTGCCCTCCTTTTTCTGCTCAAGCACTATAGGGTCAACGGGTAATATCTTGAGGCTCTCAAGTATGGGCTTTCGTTCCTCAATGAATGCCTTGAAGCCCTCGCTGTCCCTGTGAACCTGATAGGCTACCTCGTCCTCGTAGACCTCAAGGATGCGCATAACGTCAGGGTTATTGCGGTCAACTGCACCATAGAGCGCGTAACTTCCTGCCTCGCTGGGGGTGAACTTTGCGACTGTCCGGGAACTTATTGCGGCCATGTCGGACATCTTGCCGGGCTTTGACGTGAGGACTGCCCAATGAACTTTGAGCGTCTTACCTTCGGGGGCAAAAACCGTGTGTGCATGTGCCGAGGACGTGAAGAGCATTGCCGCAAGAATGAGAAAAAGTATCTTCATGGCCTCACTTCCTCCTGTTTCTTCGTGAAACGACCTGCCTCTACTGTGATTACGGGCATGGTTTATTCCTCCTTAAGTTGTTATTGGGATGCTGGCTATTATACACAGCTTCATCTTGCTTCAGGCTCTACGTAAAATTGACTATTGCGTTTTTCGGGCTTAAGGGGTAATATTCCCCGCGTTGTCTGATTAGCACTCTGTAAAGTTGAGTGCCATTAAATCAAGGAGGCACATAACCATGAAACTTAAACCATTAGGCGACAGGATAGTAGTGAAGGTTCTTGAGCGCGAAGAGAAAACCAAAAGCGGACTCTTCCTTCCCGACACAGCAAAAGAGAAGCCCACTGAAGGCGAAGTAATCGCAGTAGGAACGGGTAAAGTTCTCGACAACGGCCAGAAACAGCCCGTTGAAGTGAAGGTAGGAGACAGGATAATATTCAGCAAGTACGCAGGGACAGAGGTAAAACTTGACGGTGAAGAACTCGTGATATTCAGCGAGCGTGATGTTCTTGCAATAGTAGAGAAGTAAGAGGAAGGGGAAAACAATACAATGGCTAAGATACTTTCATTCGGCGAAGATGCCAGAAGGGCAATGCTCAGGGGTATAGACAAGGTAGCTGACACGGTAGGCGTAACTCTTGGGCCCAAAGGACGCAATGTAGTGCTCGAAAAGAAGTTCGGTTCACCCATGATCACGAATGACGGCGTAACCATCGCAAAGGAAATCGAGCTTGAAGACCCGTTCGAGAATGCAGGTGCCCAGCTCCTCAAGGAAGTAGCCTCAAAGACCAACGACATAGCCGGTGATGGCACGACAACAGCAACGATATTCTCACGCGCAATAATCCGCGAAGGCATGAAGAACGTTGCCGCTGGTGCAAACGGTATGCTCATGCGTCAGGGAATCGAGAAGGCTATTGATTTCGTGGTCGAGGAGCTCAAGAAGCAGTCAACCCCCGTCAAGGAGAAAGAGAAGATTGCACAGGTTGCCTCAATTTCCGCGAATGACTCGGCAGTAGGTGCGCTAATCTCCGAGGCAATGGCCAAAGTAGGCGAGGACGGAGTAATCACCATCGAAGACAGCCAGACAGTAGGCACAACCCTTGAGATGGTTGAGGGTCTCCAGTTCGACAAGGGATACATCAGCCCCTACATGGTTACGGATTCTGACAGGATGGAGGCCAGCTTTGACGACGCATATATCCTCATTCATGACGCGAAAATCAGCAACATTAAGGATCTTCTTCCTGTACTCGAAAAGGTAGTGCAGACAGGAAAGCCCCTCGTGATTATCGCAGAGGACGTTGAAGGCGAGGCACTTGCTACCCTCGTAGTGAACAAGCTCAGGGGAGTAATGCAGGTTGCGGCGGTCAAGGCTCCCGGCTTCGGCGACAGGAGAAAGGCAATGCTCCAGGACATCGCAATCGTAACGGGCGGCGAGGTCATCAGTGAGGAGCGCGGAATGAAGTTCGAGAACACCGAACTGTCCATGCTCGGACGTGCCAAGAAGGTACGTATCACCAAAGAAGACACGACAATCACTCAGGGTGCAGGCAACCCCGACGAGATCCGCCACAGGGCAGGACAGATCCGCAAGGAGATCGAGGACTCAACGTCAGACTACGACAAGGAGAAGCTGCACGAGAGGCTTGCGAAACTTGTTGGCGGCGTGGCAGTAATCCAAGTAGGTTCAGCCACAGAGACAGAGCAGAAGGAACTCAAGCACCGCATCGAGGACGCACTCAACGCAACACGCGCAGCTGTCGAGGAAGGCATAGTAGCAGGCGGTGGAGTAGCAGCACTGAACTGCGCAACAGCACTTGAGCCATTCGTGGAGAAACTTGCAGGAGACGTTAAGACCGGCGCAAGGATCGTACTTGACGCACTCAAAGCCCCGCTCTACCTCATCGCAACAAACGCAGGCTATCAGGGTGATGTAGTTGTCGAGAGGGTACGCAGTGAGAAGATTGGACACGGCCTCAATGCCGCAACTGGTGAGTACACTGACATGGTCGCCGCAGGAATCATCGACCCCGTGAAGGTTACTCGTTCAGCACTCCAGAACGCCGGATCAATCGCCGCAATGGTTCTCACGACTGAGGGAATTGTTGCCGACAAACCCGAAAAGAAGGACGCTGCCCCCGCAATGCCCGGCGGTATGGGCGGTATGGACGGAATGTATTAGACCCGGCCAAAGACACACGCAGAATAACAATATCCCCGAAGGCTTTTTCACGCGGCCTCCGGGGATTTTTTGTGCTCCCTATTCCTCGTAGATCATCCGGGTAATCTTCCCGTCCTCCACCCTGAACGTTAGGGACGCTGAACTACCGGCCATGTATATACGTTCCGGGCCGGTGTCCTCGTCAGGGTCTCCGAGAATCTCCGTGAGCTTTTCCTCACTGTCGCCTATGTGAATATCTCCGAAGCCGAAATCCTTGCTTGGGTTCCACGCCTCAACCCTCACCAGCCAGCCCTGACTGTCGAACTTCCTCCTGACCTCCGGGTAATCGTACTCCCCGTCATATTCGCCCCAATAGTCATGATCCCTGTAGGGGCAGTAGGTCTTGAGAACGTCAATAATCATCTTGCCGGCAGGGGAACTCTGGGTATCCTCGTCAAAGTACGGGACAAGGTATTTTCCGAAGACATATGCCGAGTCCTGAGCGTCTTTCGGGGAAATCTCGTACCACACTTCACCGTTCACGACTTTGCGGCCCTCAACTATGACCTTCTCGTCAAGTTCAAGGCGGCCCCAGATTTCGCCCCTCGTGTTGGGTTCGCCACGGTAACGCACTGATGAGCCCGTGCACACACCGAGCGTCGGGAAAGACACGAAGCGTTCGGCGGACATGGCCGGAATTGCTGAGACCAGTATTATGGCTGTGAGTACTGCTAGGATTTTGCGCATTGTTGTTCCTCCTTCATGTTTTGAGGCTATTATAGTTCCTCTGCCTGACTACTCCCATTCCACACCGTCAAGCCCCGGATTACCCGGCCACATCCTCCGGTAGAGCTCCAGGTTCTCCAGCTCGTCATCGTCAGCGTCCTCCGGGCAGTACCTCACCCACAACGGGCGGTTAGGGTAGTCCTTGCGTCCCGGCTCATCGCAACCCGTCAAGTCCTTGTACATGTACATGAGGGCAATCGTTATGTCCTCGTCGTGCATCTTAGCGTCCTCGTAGTGCCTCGTGAAACCGTAAGCGGCCATGACTGCCTCGTCGTTATCGTTGTGAGCTTTCCTGAGTTCCGGGGGCATCGTCCGCTCATCGTAGAGATCTGCCAGTGAGCTACGGGGATATTTCGCGCGCGCGTCGAGGATTGCCTGTGCTGATTTCTCGATTGCCACCTTGTAGGGGTTGCCTTCAGGGAATCTTTCGGGAGGCACCGGGTACTTGGGACGTTCAGGCCATGGGAACGCGTTATAGTCGAGCGTAGTTGAGTAACGCAACCTGCTAGTGAGTCTGCCGCTTATGCACCTTACCCACGCCATATGTACGGACGACATGAGCACGCCGAAGTGATACAGGCTCACACCATCGCACACGAACAACGCATCGCCCGCTATGATGTCAGGAGTAAGCCAAGCCATCGGGATATATTTTCTTGTCTCTGATGATGTCTTAGGGATTGCAAGGTAATTCGTCTTGCTCTCGAAAGCATCGGCAAAAAGCATCGGGGTATCAGCCAGCCTCTTTGTTGCTCCCCTTGTGCTCTTCTTCCTGAACTCCCGGACTCTCTCTATCCTCTCAAGAACTCGCGGGCATTTCCTCACGTCTGCAGGCTCGGCATCTTTCAGCCACAAGCACCAGCGGGGTATACGGTTGATGAACTCCTTGCCATTCATGAAGGGACGTATGAACTTCCCGGCGTGTGGGTCAGTCCGTAAAAGCTCGTCCTTCTCCTCAGTGGTGAGCAGAAAATTTCCGTCATCTATAGGCATTGCTCCCGTCCTCATTTCCGGGACATCACATAGAGGCTTGCTCTGTGTCTCAATGAAGATATTAGGTCCCTCGAAAATGTAGAAGTTAATGTTCCCCGCCCAGTCAGGAGCAGGAGCCCAGATGCTGAAGCCGTCAATGTCTCCCCTGTCCTCCCAGAAGCCTCCCCACTTGTCCCGCCGGAACTTCTTGGATTCCCCGCGCCGGAGAAATTTGCTGTCCTCCATCTCACACCGTCCTCTGAGAGATTCCCCTCATTCCGCAAATCGCCCAGTCAGTGTTGACGGCCTCAATGACGCTCCCGCAGTACTCGCACTGAGCCGAGGCATTGAGCTTCAACGGTGCTCCGCAGTGGGGGCATGTCGCCGAGTGGGTGCCTTCTGTTGCGGGTGAGGTCGTTGCGCCTGACTTCCTGCAGAGCTCGATCTCGTACTCCATGAATTTCTCGCGGTTCATGTCGCCGGAGAGGAGCTTTCCCGTCCTGTCGTCAAGAACGTATGACACAATCCGTGAGTTCAGGCCGACGGTGATGTAGTCCATTCCTGCCGACTGCCTCCAGCCCTTGAGGCTCACGCTGAGGACTGCAATGCGTTCGGTGTA
Source organism: Synergistaceae bacterium (assembly GCA_017405525.1). Lineage (GTDB taxonomy): Bacteria > Synergistota > Synergistia > Synergistales > Aminobacteriaceae > JAFUXM01. The sequence continues at coordinate 10,943 of JAFRAH010000004.1, read as the reverse complement.
GTCAGTCCTTCCTGTCTTCCTGAACGCGTCAAGCTGCCTGTCCATCTGGCTGAAGAATGAGTCTGTCATGTATGGCCTGAGAGGTGAGATGTCCTTTGCGTGCCATGTGTCCTGCATCTGGACGTAGAGGTTGCCCATGAGGGTCTTTATGCGTTCCTCGTCAAATTCCGGGTCAAACTCCAGGTATGAGCTCATGGGGTTGAGTGTCCTGACTGACTGGTCAACGTTGAGGGTTATGGGCTCGCCGTTGTGGTGTTTCTTCCTGCGGCTGATGATGAACCAGAAGATGAAGAACACTACCAGCACGAACACAACCCCTGCGATCTCGTCGAAGCTCTCGTCTTCCGTGTCATCGTCCATGAAGCCGGAACGTGTGGAGAAGCCTCCTGTTCGGGGAATGACGTTGACGTTCCCGCCGGAATATGAGCGTGTTGATGTTGAGCCGCCTGTGTATGTGCGGGGCTGTCGGGGGGCTGGTGAGCCGCCGGAGGATGAGCTGCGTTCTGAGGTGCTGTAGTCAGAGTTGCCGGAGAAGCTGCCGAAGTCTGAATATGCTATCCCGGCGAATATGAGGGTGATGATTACGATGATGCCGGGAATGATTTTGCGTTTCATGAGTGAGTGAATGCCTCCTTGTTGGGAATATGGCTGTATTATAGCTATAGTTGACAAAATCGGGGGGTAAGGGTTAAAATTCCCCTTGTTGTTCCACCATAGCGCAATCGGCAGCGCGGATGACTGTTAATCATTAGGTTCCAGGTTCGAGTCCTGGTGGTGGAGCCAAAAATTTATGATTATGACGACAACAGGACTTCCGGGAGAAATTCCGGGAGTTCTTTTTTTGCGGCTCAAGTCTGGGCGCATTTATGAGGGTTGATTTTGGGCTGTGAGGGGGTTAATCTTTCGTGCGGAAAAATTAGCGGAAGTGAGACAACAAACATGCTCATCAAGATAATACTTGTAGTGATATTCTTCGGGCTGATGCTCGGAATTGGCCTGTACTGCCGCAAGCACTCAACGGACGTAAACGGCTTCGTACTGGGCGGACGTTCTGTCGGGCCATGGCTGACGGCGTTCGCTTACGGGACTAGCTACTTCTCGGCTGTCGTATTCGTGGGATATGCCGGTCAGTTCGGGTGGCGTTACGGGATTGCGGCGACATGGGCAGGACTCGGTAATGCCTTCATCGGTTCGCTCATGGCCTGGGCGGTTCTCGGAAGACGTACGCGAATAATGAGCCAGTACTTGGGGAGTGCGACAATGCCCGATTTCTTCGGTAAACGCTTCAACAGTGATGCTCTCAAGATAGCAGCATCATTGATATGCTTCATATTCCTGATACCCTACACAGCAAGCCTCTATAACGGACTCTCACGTCTCTTCGGAATGGCCTTCAGCGTGGATTACTCGGTGTGTGTTGTCATCATGGCCGTATTGACTGGGATATACGTTGTTGCTGGTGGCTACATGGCTACGGCAATCAATGACTTCATACAGGGAATAATAATGTTAATCGGAATAGTGGCGGTAATCGTTGCAGTTCTTGAGAGCAAGGGAGGGTTTACTTCGGCACTTGCAGGCATCGCTCAGGTTCAGGACACCCACGCCGCGACAGAGCTCGCTAAATCACCGGGAGTCTTCGCGTCATTCTTCGGCCCTGACCCCGTGAACTTGCTGGGAGTGGTGATACTTACGAGCTTGGGGACATGGGGACTTCCTCAGATGGTGCAGAAGTTCTACGCCATCAAGAATGAGAGCGACATCACTAAGGGCACGGTAATATCTACGTTCTTTGCGCTGATAGTTGCGGGAGGGTGCTACTTCTTGGGCGGCTTCGGGAGGCTCTTCACTGCACAGCTTGACCCTTCAGGCTTGGGTGTTCCTTCTGAGGGTTACGACTCGGTTATCCCCGTAATGCTCTCGAACCTGCCGGATATTCTCATCGGCGTTGTGGTTATTCTCGTTCTCTCGGCCTCAATGTCAACGCTATCATCACTCGTACTTGCCTCAAGCTCAACCCTCACACTCGACATGCTGAAAGGCCACATCATCAAGGACATGGACGAGAAGAAGCAGCTCTTCATCATGAAGGTCTTAATCGTAATCTTCATCGCAATATCCGTAATACTTGCCCTGATACAGTACCGCTCAAACGTTACGTTCATTGCGCAGTTGATGGGCGTTTCATGGGGTGCATTGGCCGGGGCATTCCTCGCGCCTTTCATGTACAGCCTCTACTGGAAGGGAGTAACTAAGCTGTCATGCTGGGTCAACTTTGTGTTCTCCAGCGTCGTAATGGTAGCGAATATATTTGTGCGTCCTGAGTTCCCTGAGCTCTTGAGGTCGCCGATCAACGCGGGGGCATTCTGTATGCTTGCGGGGTTCGTGATTGTCCCGGTCGTGAGCATGGTTACCCCGAAGCCTGAACGTGAATTTGTCGATGATGCATTCTCCTGCTACACGAGGACAGTAACAGTGAGGCAGTCGCGCGCGCTCGGTGATGACGATTAGGGCAGTCGACATACACACTCACACATTCCCGGCAAAAATCGCAGCCCATGCCCTCGAAGTCCTGAGCAACAACAGCCACACGAGGCCGTTCACTGACGGGACGACAACCGCACTCAAGGCATCAATGGCTGAGGCAGGGATAACGTGCTCGGTCATTCAGCCAGTCGCGACGAAGCCCGGACAGGTTACAGCCATCAATGACGCGGCAATAATGACGAACTCGGAAGGCTCATCAACGGGAATATACTCGTTCGGAGCAATTCACCCCGGCTTTGAGGATTTCTCCCATGAGCTGGGGAGGCTCTATGACTCAGGAATCAGGGGCATCAAGATTCACCCGGTCTATCAGGGAGTGCCTGCCGATAATGCTCGTTGCGTGGAGATTCTCAGGATTGCCGGTGAACTTGGCCTTGTGGTGATGATACATGCAGGGTGGGACATTGGTTTTCCCGGTGATGACTCAGCGATGCCTGAGAGAATATCCCGTGCCCTCGACATGGCCGGGAATGTCCGGGTAATTCTCGCCCACATGGGAGGCTGGAAGTGCTGGGACGAGGCTTTGAGGCTCTTTGCGGGGCGTGAAGGCGTTTACGTGGACTCGGCGTTCTCGTTGGGTGAGTTCGTGCCTAACGGGGACGGGTATTATTCCGGCGGCGATGACTGCATGATGCTCGGAGCTGATGAGTTCGTGGGAATGGTCAGGGCTTTCGGGAGTGAGCGCGTTCTTTTCGGGACTGACTCACCTTGGGCATCTCAGAGTGAGAGCGTGAGGGCTTTTCTGTCGCTGCCACTCACTGATGAAGAGAAGTCGGCCATGCTCTATAATAATGCCTCAAAGATTTTATTCCGGGAGTGATTATTTTTGAGACTAGGAGCTATTCACCTCAGGAACAAGGACATCAAGAAAGAGCTTATTGACCGTGCACAGTTCATATTCTGGGCGGCAGGCGGCGCAATGGGGGACGGAGGAGCTTTCGAGATTGTTACCGATGACGGAAGGGCGTATTACTGCAACTGCGTCTATGGTGATGCTGACCCTGACCTCATACTTGAGGCTTGCCCACTGATACGTGATGACGCACAAGACTCCGGCCTCTGGGAAGGCTGGGTGTTCCACTATCTTGGGGGAGGGAACTTCCTTCTTTTCCGCAAAGAATACGAGGAGAAATACAACGAGCTTCTTGGCGATGAGTTCGAATATGGCAAGTGGCACGATATAGCCCTCACACTCTGCAGGAAACCCGGCGTTGACTATGACGATGACGACATCATAACCGACGAAGACGAGGAAGGCCCCGGAAGTGATACCGTTTTCGTTGCGTGGGCAGATGAGGGAGTTCCGGGAAATGGCGGGCTTGCTGGTGAACTCGATGATGACTCTGAAGACGGGGTAATGTTCCTCAGTTTCGGTGAAGGTGTAGGCATTGAGTCGTTCTATCCCGTGAGCTCACTCATGGACACTGAAGGATGGCTTCATCAGGACTTGGGCAACGGAAGGCACATTATCGTGAACACAAAATACGCTGACAAGTTCCTGAAGATCTCGAAACGCAGGGAACTCTTGAAGTGGCTGGCAACCTCAAAGAACTAGCAGGAAAACTTCAACCCTCCTCTAAATCATCAGGGGAGGGCTTTTTTGTTGCCTACACTGCCGAAAGTTCACCCTGACCCAGCACTCTTATTCCCTCGTCAATGAATGCACTAACTGCCTTGTCGTTGTCGTTCAGCCTGAAGACCAGCAATGACATTCCTCCTCCTCCCAAGCTCATGGGAATTTTCCTGCCCTGTATCTCGTACATGTATTCGATGTTTATTCCCTCAGTGTCAAGAACCTCAAGAACCTTCGTCAACCCTCCCGGAACATCAGGGACTTCTATTGCGGTTACGTCATTGAGGCTGACGGTAAAGCCTGCCTCCTTCAGGACGGAAGATGCCCAAAGCACATTGTCCACGATAAGCCTCACTGTGCTGAATGTGCTTGACTCTGCTACTGTCAGTGCCCTCATGTCTATTTTGCGGGCGGACAAGACCCGCGCCATTCTCAGGACACTTCCCGGCTCATTGCTCATTACTACCGAAATCTGCTTTACGTTCACTCTCATCACCCCATGAAGAAAGCCCCCTGCTCTTAAGGCAGGAGGCCCGTTATTGTCTCGCCAGAAATTCCTACAGTGCCGAAAGTTCTTCCTGCCCGATGATCTTCACGCCAGCACCCTCAAGAGTTCCTGATGCCTTGGCGTTGTCGTCAACACGGAATATCATGTAGGCACTCTCGGACTTCTTGTTGCCCAGTATCGCGTACATGTACTCAACGTTAATGCCTGCACCGTCAAGGAGTTCAAGCACACGGTTCAAGCCTCCCGGAACATTCGGGACCTCAACCGCAAGGACATCCGTAAGGCTTGCCACGAAACGCGCGCTCTTCAGGACTGTAGCAGTTCCCAGAACGTCATCAACTATCAGCCTGACGATCCCGAAATCGCTCGTCTCTGCCAGCGACAAACCCCGCAGGTCAATGTTCGCATCAGCAAGTGCCTTCGTCATTTCGTGGAGGCATCCGGGGCGGTTCTCCAGAAAAACCGAAATCTGTTTCACGCTCATTATTCTTCACCCTCCCTATATCTTCCTGTTGTCGATAACTCTTACTGCCTTGCCCTCCGAACGCACTATAGTCTTCGGGGCAACAAGCGTAACCTTTGCCGTGAGTCCCAGCATTGAGCGCAGACCGTCAACGAGTTTTGCCTGCCTCCTGTTCACTTCGCCCAAGTTGTCCGTGAACATCTCAGGGGTCATCTCTACCCTCACGTCAAGAGTGTCTGTGTTGTTCACGCGGTCAACGATAATCTGATAGTTCGCCGGGTATCCCTGGTTGATGAGGACTGTCTCAATCTGTGATGGGAATACATTAACGCCGCGTATTATGAGCATGTCATCAGTACGTCCCTTGAGCTTGGTCATCCTTACGTGAGTTCTTCCGCAGGGGCAGGGCTCATGTGTCAGGCTAGTTATGTCGCGCGTCCTGTAACGGATTAACGGGAATGCTTCCTTCTCCAGTGTCGTGAAGACGAGCTCGCCTGTGCTTCCTTCTGGGAGAACTTCGCCAGTCTTTGGGTCAATAATTTCAGCGATGAAGTAGTCCTCGTTTATGTGCATACCGTGCTGGTCTTCGCACTCGAACGAGACACCGGGCCCGCATAGCTCAGTCAGTCCGTAGATGTCGTAAGCCTTGATGCCCATTGTGGCCTCAATGTCGCGCCTCATCTCCTCACTCCATGCCTCAGCACCGAATATTCCGGCCTTAAGGGGTATATCGTCGGGCTTCATCCCCATTTCCTTCATTCGCTCGCCAATGAATGCCGCATAGCTGGGGGTGCAGCAGAGTATCGTAGCCTGCAGGTCCTTGATGAACATGATCTGCCTGTCAGTGTTTCCGGATGATGCCGGGATAGTGAGTGAGCCTAGCATGTGGCTGCCACCGTTGAGTCCGGGCCCGCCGGTGAAGAGACCATAGCCGTATGAGACCTGGACGACTGACTCATTACTGCCGCCTGCCGCAACGATTGCACGCGCGCACATTGTCTCCCATATCTTTATGTCGTTCGGGGTGTAGAACGCTACCACTCTCTGTCCTGTTGTCCCTGAAGTCGACTGTATACGCACGCAGTCCTTGAGGGGCTTTCCCATGAGGCCATAAGGGTATGCCTCGCGGAGGTCAGCCTTCGAGAGGAACGGGAGCTTGTAGAGGTCATCCTGTGAGCGAATATCGTCGGGGGTTAATCCCTTTTCCTGCATCTTCTTGCGGTAATAGGGGACGTTATCCCAGACATGACGAATTTGCTTCAGGAGGCGTTCATTCTGGAGCTCGTGAATCTTCTCATGGGGCATTGTCTCGATTTCCGGCTGAAAATATTTTCCCATAGAGTTACTACCTTCTTTGCTTTAGTGTATCTATGCGTTCTTTCCAAGTGTGAACGCTCTGGTGTTGATGTCTAAGAATTTTTCCGGGACACATGAGGCTATAGCTTCCTGCCATGCTTCGGGGGGAATGTCCGTGAAGTAGTGCGACAACCGCCCAAGCAGTACGAGGTTCACGGCCTTAGTGCTTCCTGCTTCTTCTGCGAGCTTCAGGCAGTCGAGGGCATCAACCTTAACGCCAAGAGCCTGGATTTTCGCGAGCAATCCTTCAGGGTAGGACATTGCGCCGATGAGCACGGGCATGGGGTCAACCTGCTGTGTCGATGTTACGATCTGGCCATTCGGTGCGAGGTACTCTAACCACCTTGCGGCCTCCAAGAGCTCGAACGACACGATGAAGTCAGCCTGTCCCTTGTCGATTACGGGGGAATATACCTTGTCGCCATATCTCACGTAGGTAACGACGCTTCCTCCGCGCTGGCTCATCCCGTGAACTTCCGAGACCTTCACGTCATAGCCCTGTGATGTCAGGAGATGACCTAGCAGCTTGCTGGCTAATACGCTTCCTTGTCCGCCGACACCGACAATCATTATGTTCTTGGTCTTCATGTTATTCACCCCTCCTGAATGCCCCGAACTTGCAGAGCTGCTCACATACCCCGCACCCAACGCATAACGTAGCGTCAACGTAGGCTTTCCCGTCCTTCATCGAGAGGGCAGGGCATCCTATCCTCATGCAGGACTTGCAGGACTTGCACTTTTCCCGGTCAACCTTAAGCGGCGGCTTGTGCTTTACGTACTTCAGGAGTGCGCAGGGTCTCCGGGAAATTATCACTGACGGTTCAGCGGCGGCCAGTTCCTCACGCAATGCATCCTCGCATTCCTTCAGGTTATAGGGGTCAACCACTCTCACGCGCTCGAATCCCATGGCCCGGCATAAACTCTCAAGGTCAATCTTCCCTGCAGGGTCGCCCTTAATGTTGAGGCCGGTAGTTGGGTTCTGCTGATGGCCTGTCATTCCCGTTATTGAGTTGTCGAGGATTATCACCACTCCGCTGCTCTGGTTGTAGGCTATATTGGCCAGCCCGGTCATCCCCGAATGCATGAACGTGGAGTCGCCGATAACTGCAACGGCATTCTTCCCCCCGGCCTTCGTGAAACCGTGGAGGGCACTCACTGACGCACCCATGCAAAGCGTCATCTCCATTGCCGACAACGGAGCAACCGCACCCAGAGTGTAGCAGCCTATATCGCCGAGAACTGTACAGCCTGACTTGCTGAGGGCGTAGAAGATTCCCCTGTGAGGGCATCCCGCGCACATCATCGGGGGGCGTGCAGGGAGCTTCACGTCATCGCCGAGCTTTACCCCTGAAGGCGTGTTCATTCCGAGCTTTGAGGCTATTATGTTGGGGCTGAGTTCACCGAGACAACCGAACAGTGATTTACCCTCGCACTTAAGGCCGAGCATCAGACAGTGTTCCTCGATGAACCCGTCAAGCTCCTCGACAATCACGAGGCGTTCAACGTTCCGGGAAAATTCGCGAATCTTCCCGTCAGGCATCGGCCAGATCATCCCCAGCTTGAGGACGGGGTATTTGTCCCCGCAAGCCTCCTTCACGTACTGGTAGCATGTTGACGACGTGATTATCCCGGCTGAATGGTCAGTGCCCTCGTCTATTCGGTTGAGGTCTGAGCTCTCAGCGAATGCCTGAAGTCTTCTCATTCGTTCCTCAACTATGGGGTGCCTCCGTATTGCGTTGCCGGGCATCATGACATACTTGGCTATGTCCTTCACGTAGGGCTTGGCGGGTGCTTCGTGCCTCTCTCCTGTCTCAACGAGTGATTGGGAGTGAGCTATTCTCGTGCACATCTTCACGATTACGGGCGAGTCGTATTCCTCTGAGAGGTCATAGGCTCTGCGGAAAAATTCGAGGGCTTCCTGTGAGTCAGACGGCTCAAGCATCGGGAGCTTCGCGGCTCTTGCGTAGTGCCGGGAGTCCTGCTCGTTCTGTGAGGAGTGCATCCCAGCGTCATCGGCGACACATATCACCATCCCGGCGTTAATGCCAGTGTATGAGACCGTGAACAGTGGATCTGCCGCAACGTTGAGGCCGACATGCTTCATCCCGCAGAATGACCTCTTGCCCGCAAGACTTGCCCCGAATGCTGCCTCCATCGCTACCTTCTCGTTGGGTGCCCATTCGGAATATATATCGTCATACTTCGCGAGCTCTTCGGTGATTTCGGTGCTTGGTGTTCCCGGGTAACTTGACGCAACGCAGCAGCCGGCTTCATACAGTCCACGAGCGGCGGCGGTATTGCCCTGCATCAGTTTCTTCATGAATGTTTTATCCCCCTTCTGAATTGCTGTGAATTTTAACATTATACTTGTTCCATGAAACCACTCACTAATTAGCCATCACTGCAAAAACGAATTATTATCACTTTCACGGGTATTATTGCCCGGCGTGTCAATGTGAAAATTTCAGGTTGTATATTAAAATTTTGCGGAAGAGATAAAAATTCAACAGGAGCAACAGGAGAATGAATAATGCAAAGCAAGTTTACTTTTCTTGAGGAGGATTTCCCTAAACTTTCAGAGTATGGACGAAAAGCTGAAGAGTGCCAAGCCTCTGACCCTAATATATGCCTTCTTCATCTCGGAAAAATAGCAGGGCTCATCACTGAGATGCTGTGCCGGAAATACCACCTCCAAAATTACGGAAGTACCGGGGAAATTTCGGAGGGGCTTCTTGAGCGCGGCATCATAACGGACGAGGTACACAGGAAAATTCTTGCCCTCTCGGAATTTCACGATGACTTTGCGGCGGATGAGATGACATGTTCGAGGCTCATGGTGTCGGCTGAAGAGCTTTGCCGCTGGTTCACGGACTGGGAGGCTGAAGGAAGGTTTGCGTTCCTCGGCGAGCTTTACCCCCCGGACAAGCCCGTTCCTCCCTTGATGAATCTTGCGGTGCTTGGCGGTGAGGCTGAAGAGTATCTATACAGCAACACCCGCTACTGCCTGATATGTCTCGGAGATGTTGGGGAGGCGGCGGCTGACAGGATCATCTATTGCAGTGGTATAGAGACACACGAGAAAGACCAGATAGACAGAATAGATGTGTTGTCCGAACGTGGCATTATTGACGGCTGGACAAGGGACGTTCTCCATGAGCTCAGGATAGCGAGGAACAAGGCACTTCACGAACGCTACAACACCGGCTACAATTCCGGGGAAGAATGCAAGAGACTCTTGGACGGTGCGCTTGAGCTCTGCGGATGGATATTCAGGAGGACTGCGAAGGCTGGCTACATTGTCAGGGGAAAGGTAACGGGCGAGGATGATGACGGCTTCACCGTGAGCTTGGGGAATGTCCCTGCCTATCTCCCAAAAGAAGGAACACCTGAAGGTCTCCAGTTCATGGCCGGGGAAAAACACAACTTCAGGATAGCGGACATTGAGGACGACAGGATAATTCTGGGTCTCTGTGGTTCTGAGGGTGAGAATATCCCATCAGTTGGGAGGCTCTACGCGAAATATATTCCCGGTCAGGATGTCCACGTAACCATAAAGAGCATCAGCAACTCAACGGGCGCACTTGTTGAGCTCAAGGACGGACTTGAGGCACAGATCCCCCTGTCAGAGACAGGAAGGAGGCTCTACGACTACGAGTCTGGTACGAACATGAAGATGATACGTTACGAGACGACCGCAAGGGTTAAGTGGTTCAGCCTCACGGAATACCCGCCATTGCTTTTGTCGGTGAAGGATATTGAGGAGGAACAGAGCCGTGAACAAGAGGAGGCTAAACTCAAGGCAACTAAACCTGAAGGCAGGCCAGCAATGTCTGACCTTGATTTCCGTCTTCTGTGCAAGTCCGCAACGTATGAGCAGGTCATAAGGGCACTTGATGAGGGAGCCAACCCCAACGCAATGAACGGGAGGAAGACCACAGCCTTAATGATGGCGGCGCAGAACAACAGCAATGTGAGGGTGATCAAGGCACTGATTGATGCGGGGGCAGAAGTTGACGCGAAGAACCATAAGGGTAACACTGCATTGATGTATGCGGCGATGGAGAACAGCCCTGAAGTAGTGAGGGCAATATATGATGCTGGTGCAGATATTGAGGCGTTGAACAATGACGGGAAGAAGGCTGCTGATTATGCTGTGGCCAACAGGAGGCTTAACGGTACGGATTTGCCGTTGCTCTTGAGGGGGGATGTGCAGGAACTTACGGAGTCCACGCCTGAACCCGAAGCTATAGATGAACCAGCTCATGAAGTTCAGGAAGTTCCAGAGGCCACGCCCGAACCTGACGCTACAAATGAGCCCGGCAGTGAAGTGCAGGAAGTCCCAGAGGCTACACTTGAACCTGAAGCTACAGATGAGCCCGGCCATGAAGTTCAGGAAGTCCCAGAGGCCACGCCCGAACCTGACGCTACAAATGAGCCCGGCAGTGAAGTGCAGGAAGTCCCAGAGGCTACACTTGACCCCGAAGCCACCAATGAGC
>JAFRAH010000026.1 GCA_017405525.1 Synergistaceae bacterium | reverse complement strand
GGGCGGATAGTTCAGCGGTAGAACACCTGCTTTACACGCAGGGGGTCGTAGGTTCGAACCCTGCTTCGCCCACCAGTGATTACGCGGGGTCGTAGCTCAGTCGGTTTAGAGTGTCGGCCTGTCACGCCGAAGGTCGCGAGTTCAAGTCTCGTCGGCCCCGCCAATAAATCACCAAGCAGGGCGGGATAGCTCAGATGGTAGAGCAATGGACTGAAAATCCATGTGTCCCCGGTTCGATTCTGGGTCCCGCCACCAGTATAAACAAGTGCGGAAGTAGCTCAGGGGTAGAGCACAACCTTGCCAAGGTTGGGGTCGCGGGTTCAAATCCCGTCTTCCGCTCCATAAAACGAGAATATCAAGGCTTCAGGGTAAAACAAACTCTGAGGCTTTTTTTATGCTCTGCTATAATACCGGCATCAAGAATACATAAATCATGAAGGGATGAGTAGACAATTATGCGCAAGTTCAAGGCGTGGGGAATGATTTTCGTGATGTCGTTGTGCGTCTTCATGGTCTCAGGCTGTGGCGGCGGGAGCATGGACACCACTGAAGGAGGCTCCCCGGCAATCCCGAACGATGAGCCCGACACGTACGACACTCAGGCAGTCCTTGAAGGCTCATGGCGTACGATTGACGGCGAGGTATCGTTCACGGCTGATGATTTCACGTTCAGGCTCAACTCTGCGGCTCTCAGTTTCGCTTCAACTGACGTAAACGGCACGGTGGCTCAGGCACTCGTAACGAGCAATCAGGAATGGCATTCAGTCCTTGCGAGCGGGGATGTCAATATTGACTTGGGCATAAGGTCATTGGATCTTGACTTTGCCGCTGAGACCGGGACAATGATCCATCAGGGCCGGGACAGATGGAGGTGCAATGTTGACGGCGAGGTAAAGACGCTCATGAACATAACGGTATCTTCTGACACGCTTATACGTGTGAACTATCAGGGCACGGCCAAGAGGCTCTACGGGAACATGGGGGCTGAATACAACTTCACCTTGAATTTCAGGAAGGAGCAGCAACGTTGAGGCTTATTCCCTGCCGCAGTAATACCTGAAAACGCATTCTTTGCACGTCTCAATATCGGGGGCTTTGCGGGAAAAATCTTTCGCCATTATCCTTCCTACTGTCTCGTCAAAGCCCGTCATTATCTTTTCAGCTTCCTCATTGTCATAGTCATAGATTATCTCCGGGTTTCCTGTCTCATCGCCTGTATAGTAGAGCCTCATTCTCCTGACCTTAAGACCTGAAGAGTGCTCGACCATGAAGGCATATGCGAATACTTGGCGGCGGCTGCTCTCTAAGCGTTCCCTGTCTCTGTTGATGTTTATGTTGGGTTTTGTCCCGGACTTGAAGTCGGTTATCTCGGTCTCACCGTCCCGTATTGAGATGAGGTCTATTTTCCCCTCAAGTATATAGTTTTCCCTGACAACGTTCACTTCATATTCTGCCCGCCTTATCGCTGACCAGTCGCTGCCCTGACGCTTAACGTAGCGCATTACTTGGGCCAGTGCTGTATCACGTGCTGTTTTCGGGAGGTATTCCTGAAGGCTCCGGGACAAATGCGAATACTCGGCGTTGAACCATTCCGTGATGTTGGGCTCGTTTATCCTGCTCTCTTCGTGGTTAATCACCGCCCTGTGTATGTCCTCAAGGACTGCATGGACGAGCGTACCTGTGAAGGTGCTGTGAGATCTTCCCGGCATGAAGTCGAGCTCACGGAAGAATTTATACTGCACCGGGCAGGTCTCGTAGGTCAGTATATGGGAGGTGAACGAGTAGGTATTGCGTAGTGCTGAGCCTTTCGCCGGGGTAATGTCGAGCTCCGAGAGCCTCAATGTGTCGTCAGCATCGTCAAGGTTGTTGTAGGACTCCTCGAAGTATTTGCTGGGGGTGCTGCTGTCCTCGCTGCAGGTCAGTATAAGCATGTCCTGGGCACGGGAAAAAGCAGTGTAGTACAGCCGCCAGAAGTCGAAATACTTTATGCTGTCCGAAGGCTCAAATTCCGGCCGCCTGTAGTGCTCACGGGAGATTTTCTGCATTAGGTCGTTGTTGCGTTCACGGTTCACATTCTCGGACGGTGAAGCCCCCAAGGAGTCAGTGAAGACTACCGGGAACTCCATACCTTTGGCCTGATGTATCGTGAGGAACGCCACATGTCCCGAAGGAATGCTGCCATCTTCTCCCTCGTACTCGTCGAGGCCGTCATCAATCATGAATCTGAGGTAGATGTTCATCATCATCTGAAACTGTCCGGCCATGTATTTAGCGTGAAGGTTGTTGATGTTGTAGCTGTGCTCGTACTTCCTGATGACATGGACGAGACGCGATAAGTTCCGGGCAGGCCGCAAGTCCTTCACCGTCCCGTTGATGTCGGCATCGAGCGCATGGCTGAACGGCATGAACGCAAAGAGCCTGTAGAGAATATCCGAGTATGTGTAGCCTGTATAGCCCTGAAGTTTCGCGTGGTATTCCCGCCGGGCAACAAGCCACTTCTTGAGGCCGGAATATGCCTGCCGTCCCATGTACCTGTCGACGTTCTGGAGGCAGCCCTTGTAGTAGGTGATGTAGCCGGGCTCTTTTCCCTGAAAGTTGAACGCCCCGGAGTTTAGTGCCTTGAGGTAGCCGGGGAACATTGAGATCATACAGCCAAGAGCAAATTTCACCTCGCCCCTCTGGAAGAACATGTTAGAGCGCGGGGAATAGACACTAATATTGTTCTCCTCCAAGTACTGGGACATTTCACGGGCATCCTGGGACTTCACCGACCTGAAGAGAAATGCCGCCTGGCTGTAGTCGGTCATTTTCCCGGAGGCTTTCAGTGATTGCAGGAAGTGCAGCACCTTCTCGCGCCACTCGTTTTTGTCGTTGAGCCCCGCAAGCCTCATCACTGAAGGGTTGTCTCCTGTTCCGGGCCTGAAGGCTTCGAGTTTCTTGGAGTGCCTGAAATCCCCCCATGTGAAGAATTTTTCCGTGTCGTTCATCCATTCGCTGAAGAAGTCGATTATTCCCGGCCTTGACCTGTAATTCAGCATGAGCCTGACTATACGGCACTCGTTCTTCCCGAATTTTCCGGGGAACTCCAGAATGTTCCTCACTGCCGCCCCCCTGAACCTGTATATGCTCTGGTCGTCATCACCGGCGGCGCAAATGTTCCGTCCATCGCCCGCAAGCATCAAGGCTAACTGCTCCTGAACGTAATTCGTGTCCTGGTACTCGTCAACCATGATGTACTTGATTTTTGCCTGAAGGTCTCCGAGAATTTCGGGGTTCTCCCGCAGAAGCCTGTACGTCTCGACAAGAAGTGCCGAATAGCTCAGTGAATTATTTTCCGACAGAATTGCATCATGAAGTTTCAGGGCATGGCCGAGCGCATTCACTGAGGGGTCAGGGTCTCTAAGGAGCTCTTCGGGGTCAGTGAGCTCTTCGGACAAGGTATTGATGTAGTCCCTGAGCTCGCAGGAATTAGCCCAGCGTCCGGCGGTAACGAGTGCCTGAGATATTCCGGGGATTGCCTCAAATGTCTTCATGTTCTGCATGATGGTATAAGCCTGGTCGAACTCATCGAGAACCCTGAAGTTCTTTTTGCGCCCGGTGAAGTCTGAATACTCCTTCAGGATACGTTCACAGATTGAGTGGAACGTTCCGGCGTACATTGCCCCGGTGTCGGCTGTGATGTTCCGGCGGGAAAGCTCCTCCGTGATTCTTGTGGTGAGTTCATGGGCGGCCTTGTCGGTGAATGAGGCCAGCAATATACTTCCGGGGTTGACGCGTTTCTTCTGTATCAGGAAAACAACGCGCTGTACCAGTGTGAATGTCTTTCCAGTTCCCGGCCCGGCAATAATCAGCAACGGCCCGCTTGTTGTGGTTATGGCTTCCTTCTGTGCCTCGTTTGCGCTCCCAAAATCGAAATCCGAGACATCATCCGGGGTAATCCTGACACTCTCAGACTCCGGGTGTTCAGGCTTGGGTTTTTCGTCCTCGCCAAGATACGAGAGCATGAACTCCTGGGGATTTTTTGCCTCGCAGAATGAGATTACTGACCTGTCGACGTTTCGGAGGTCATTACGTGAGGCCAGCACTATGCATTCAGACTTTGAGCCGTCAAGCCCGGCAATATTGACCTGCTGGGAGTAATCGCCCAAATTTTCCGGAAGGTCATAGTGCACCGTAAAACGTATATCCTTCCTGTCTATTTCCCTGTAGAGGATGGCGGGCATTATGATTATTCGTTCGTTGAGGCCGTCATAATCCCTTAGAGTTTCGCGGAGCTTGAAGGAAGTTTCAGGGGTTGAGCAGTAAATAACGCCGCTAAGTCCCTGTTTCTGTTCAAGTATCTCATTGAGTGCCGCCTGCTTGTTCTCAGTCCTGATTATTCGGATTGAGACACCTTCACGCCTGAAACCTGTTATGACTTTCAGGGGCGAGTGAAGATCCGTGAGCTTGAGGAGTTCCTGCCTTAGTGCCGGGCTTGTGCTGTCGGTGAATATCGCCGAGGTTATCCGCCGTGTTGAGATTGAGCCCATGAACTGCCGCCAGCCTTCGAGGTTGTGAGGCATTCCCCATCTTGGGAACATGGCCGCCAAAGATATATCAGTGCCCTTGAGGGCTTTCACTGCGTCGGGTTCCTGGAGCTGTTCGAGCGTTGAGCAGAGTATTTTGCACGTTCCGTTTTTGGCCTTTCGGAGTATGTCGCGGCGTTTTGCTGGAGTGAGTGAGGGAGTGAGCACCGCCGAATGTGAATCAGTGAGAGTTTCGGGCGGGTCATCGGGAGTAACTGCAAGTGTCAGTCCGGGCATGAGGAGGGCAGGAAGACGGTAGCAGACACTCATACCGTAGTGTTCGGGCATCGAGCAGAAGACATCGCGGCCGGAGAGGAGGGCATCAGTGATCTCCTCCTGCCCGGGCCTGAACGAGTCGAACCCGAAATGCTGCCTCAAGAGTGAGAGCAGGTAGTTGGGTTTTTGGGCGGGCTCTGAGGATTGCGGGGCGGTGGTGCCTGACTGTACGAGGCCGAGAAGTTTCCGGGATTGTTCCTGTGCCTCGCTGAGCTGGGACTTCAGGGCTTCGAGTTCCTGCCGCCGTGCCTCAAGCTCTGAGTCCCGTTCCTGAATTTCCGCGTTGAGGGTTATGATTCTGTCGTTCAGGGATTTTATTTGTTCTTCCTGACGTGCCGCCTTCTCCGACAATAATTTTGTGCGGGCATTGATGAGGTTCTGTACCTGCTGTTTCTCTTCGCCGGTCAATAAATTCACTCCCTTGTTGTATGGGAGCTATTATATTACTTCACAAGCGGCCTCCACCATTCTTCATTGTCGAGGTACCAGCGAATAGTCTTCCTTATGCCGTCATTGAAGGTTGTCTCAGGTCTCCATCCAAGACGCAAATATATCTTTGTCGGGTCAATCGCATATCTCAGGTCATGGCCTTTTCTGTCGGTAACGAAATGTATAAGGCTCTCAGGTTTTCCCAGTTCGTGGCAGATAAGCCTCACTATGTCGATATTCCGCATCTCGTTATGCCCGCCAATGTTGTAGATTTCCCCTTCGGATGCCTCATCACGTATGACCATGTCGATAGCCCGGCAGTGATCCTCGACGTATAGCCAGTCCCTTACGTTGATGCCCTCGCCGTAAACTGGTAGGGGCTTGTCGTGAAGTGCGTTGATTATCATGAGGGGGATTAATTTTTCGGGGAAGTGGTAGGGCCCGTAGTTGTTCGAACACCTCGATATGCTCACAGGGAGGCTATAAGTTCTGTGGTAGGCAAGAACCAGCATATCAGCTCCGGCCTTTGAGGCAGAATACGGTGATGATGTCTTTATGGGTGTTTCCTCAGTGAAGAAGAGATCCGGTCGGTCAAGCGGCAAGTCCCCGTAGACCTCATCGGTGCTGACCTGATGGTAACGCTTAATCCCGAACTTCAGGCAGGCATCAAGGAGCACACCAGTACCGAGCGTGTTGGTGAAGAGGAAAATTCCGGGGTCATTGATGGAGCGGTCAACGTGTGATTCAGCGGCAAAGTTCACGACAATATCAGGACGTTCACGCTCAAAGAGGCCGTATATTCTCTCACGGTCGCAAATGTCCATGTGGAAGAATGATATTTTGCCCTGAGCTATGGCATCTTTTAGGGTATTTATGTTTCCGGCGTATGTGAGCTTGTCGATGCAAATAATCTTGTCGTCAGGGTGTTCACGCAGAAGGTGAAAGATGAAGTTGCTCCCAATGAATCCGGCTCCTCCTGTTACGATAATTTTCACGGTATGACTGCCTCCTTGAATGTGGGTAAATTCCTGTCCTTTTCCGAAAAGTTTAGTGGTGTGTCAATTTCCGGCCATGAAATATTTATGTCCGGGTCATTCCAGATTATCCCGCCCTCATCATTTGGGTGATAGAAGTCGTCGCACTTGTAGCAGAACTCGGCCATATCCGACAGAACAAGGAAGCCATGAGCAAACCCGCGCGGTATAAGCAGCTGCTTGTGATTTTCAGCAGTAAGCTCAATGCCGAAATACTTGCCGAATGTCCCACTGTCGCGCCTCAAGTCCACAGCAACATCATAGACTGCCCCGCGAATAACCCTAACGAGTTTGGCCTGTGGGTAATGTATCTGGAAGTGAAGCCCCCTGAGCACTCCCTTAGTGCTGCTGCTCTGGTTGTCCTGAACGAAATTGTAGGCTAGTCCGGCCTCGTTCATGTCTCTCTGGTTGTAGGTCTCGCTGAAGTAGCCCCTATTGTCGCCGTGAACTGCAGGGGTAATCACGCAGAGCCCCTTGATGCCCGCAACGTCATGTTCTACGCTAATTTGTCCCATTTGCCGCCAAATACCTCCTCAATGCGTCCCTCCAGTCAGGAAGGGGGGTAAATCCTGCCTCTATGAGCTTGCTCTTGTCCAGCCGCGAATTATAGGGCCTCCTGGCTTTCGACAGTCCATATTCTGCGGTCGTTACGGGTATCACGTTCACGTTCACGCCTGCCTGAGCGAATATCTCACGCGCAAAGTCATACCAGCTGATATAGCCTCCCTCGTTTGTTGCGTGGTATATGCCGAATTTGCCGGTCATGTTCATGTCAGCAAGGAGGCGCGCAAGGTCAGGGGTATATGTCGGAGTCCCTACCTGATCGTTCACGACACGGAGGGTGTCATGTGTCCTGGCGAGCTTCAGCATTGTACGGACGAAATTATTACCGTTAGCACCGAATACCCAAGCAATGCGGACGATGAAGAATTTTCCCGACTGGATGTACTTCTTCACGGCTAGTTCACCCTCAAGTTTCGTCTGACCGTAATAGTTCAGGGGGGAGAATGATTCGTCTTCGGGATTACGGGGGGTTGTCCCTGTGCCGTCAAATACGTAGTCGGTGCTGATGTAGGTCATAACTGCGTCAACCTCTGCACATGCCCGCGCAATGTTCTCCGTCCCTGTAACGTTGACGGCGTGAACTTTCGGCCGGTTCGCGTCATCTTCGGCGGCATCTACGGCAGTCCATGCTGCACAGTGAATCACTCGTTCAGGTCGTGATGACTTCATGGCCGAGAGTACTGCGTCATAGTCGGTGATGTCGAGGGGGATATACTCGCAGGCTTCGGGCCCGGAAAATTCCCCCTGAATGTCCGAGGCGATGCACTCAATGCCCCGTGATGTGAGCTCATGGACTAAGTCCCGGCCAAGCTGACCGTTTGCCCCGGTGATGAAAATCTTATCTGGCATCTATATACTTCCCTCCTGTTATGTCGCGTAAATATTGCCCGTATTGGTTCTTCTTGAGCTGCTCAGCTACCTTCATGACCTGTTCGCGGGTAATCCAGCCGTTAAGGTACGCAATCTCCTCAAGGCAGGCTATCTTCCTGTGCTGGTGGGTCTCAAGAGTCTTCACGAAGTTCGTAGCGTCTGCAAGGCTCTCATGCGTCCCGGTGTCGAGCCACGTAAACCCCTGACCCAATAACTCAACGTTGAGCTCCCCAAGTTCGAGATATACGCGGTTCAAGTCGGTAATCTCAAGTTCACCACGCTTTGAGGGCTTTAGTGATTCCGCAAACTCTATCACTCGGTTATCGTAGAAGTAGAGCCCCGTAACACAGTAATTGCTCTTGGGCTTTTCGGGTTTCTCCTCAATCGAGACAGCCCGGCCATGTGAATCGAACTCAACAATCCCGAAGCGTTCAGGGTCATCAACATAGTAGCCGAATATCGTTGCACCTTTGCCGGCTTCTGCGTTGCTCACTGCCTCATTGAGCCGCCTCACTAGTCCTTGCCCGGAAAATATGTTGTCGCCGAGTATCATTGCCACACAGTCAGAGCCGATAAACTTTTTCCCGATGATGAATGCCTGAGCCAGTCCGTCAGGTGATGGCTGTTCCTCATAGGAGAAATTCACACCGAAACGTGAGCCGTCCCCTAATAATTTCTCGAAGCGTGGCAAGTCTTCAGGTGTTGAGATTATGAGGATGTCCCGAATTTTTGCCTGCATGAGTATGGAGACCGGGTAATATATCATGGGCTTGTCATAGACGGGCAAGAGCTGCTTTGACGTTACGAGGGTCAAGGGGTAAAGACGAGTTCCGCTGCCTCCTGCAAGAACTATTCCCTTCATGTTGAGAGCCTCCTTTGTTCTTTGTGATACGCGGGATAATATCATATTCTCTGCTATAATTACGATGATTTGACCAAGAAAGGAGCAGTTGACAGTGTCGGAATATTCCGATAAAATCGCCCAACGCCCAACGCCCAACGCCCAACGCCCAACGCCCAACGCCCAACGCCCAACGCCAATTCATGCGCAAAATCAGGATGAGACAATCCACGTAGCACTCGCAGTATATGACCCATCAGGAACTTACTCACAACATGCCGGGGTGGTAATGACCTCGATATTCGAGAACACAAAGAGCAAGGTTACCGTTCACATTCTCCACGATGACACACTCACACAGGACAACAGGCAGAAATTCATTCGTACAGCAGAAAAATATTCGCAGGGCTTGGAGCTCCATGATGTTACGGGCTACAGGGAGCGCATAGACAGGAAGGTTGCTGACAGGTTCAGGGACGGCTATACAATAGGGGCGTTATTCAGGCTTGCCATTCAGGACATTATTCCGCTGGCCAAAGTAATATACCTCGACTGCGATATTGTCGTGAACATGGACATACGCGAATTGTGGGACGTTGACCTTGAGGGGAAATATCTTGCAGGGGGACTTGATGAGGCTGTGTCAGGGCAAAACAATTTGTCTTACGAGGGCATAAAATGTTGGCTCAATGGCTGCAAGGTATCAGAATATATCAACTCTGGCGTGATGCTCATGGATCTTGAGGCAATTCGTGAGCTTGGCGACTTCTTCACGACTGCCGCACAATGGCTTATGTCTCACCTTTATTCTGCTCCCTATGCTGACCAGGAAGCATATAACGCGCTGTTCCCCGGGCAAATAAAGCTGCTCGACAGGAAATACAACCGCCATAAAGATTTTCACGGTCAAGACATTTCGGGGACGATAATACACAACATATGGACGAAGCCGTGGAGGGTGCTTTCAGGTGATGAGAACTGCATACTTTACTGGGACATGTTCCTGCGCAGTGCATGGGGTGAAAACGTTTCGCCGATTGATTTAGTGCGGAGGCTCGCAGAAATTGCAGAACTCTCCTCATCTCAAATACATACATCCTCCCGTCAGTGCCTCAAGAGCGTCAAATACTCAATCCTCCAAAAACTGAAAATATACAGCTTGAGACGTACTGCCTCAATGGTTGTCCGTCATTTTATCGCCTGCCTCAAACGCAAAAACAAAGCCTGACCCCATAGCGAGGAGTCAGGCCGCAAAATCCTCTTACGCCAGATACTTCTTCAGTGCCGCCCTCACAGCCCCCGGCCCTGCAATCTCATCACGGAATATAGCCTCTATCTTCCCGCCAATCCCAGCCTCATAGAGATTAACCCCAAAGATATTTGCGTTGCTCAGTATGGGCTTAAGCTGTCCCGTGAATGTCTCAGGCTTCCCGACAGTGATACCCTCAAGCTGCCTGGTCATCTCCGCGTTCATTGGGTCGGGTGAAAGCTCGTAGGTCTTGCCCTCATCGTCAACCCTGAGAAGATACCTCAGCCACCCGGCAACAGCCAGCGGTAAAGCCTTGAGCCTCTCAGCACTGCCGTAACGTGCAACATATGCCTTTGTCGTCTCGCCGAACCTAACGCTCAACCCCTGCGATATGTCCGTGGCAATTCGTGCGCTTGTGTCGCCCAAGTACGGGTTGGGGAAGCGGACGTTCATGCACTCATCGAGGAACTTTGCCGGTGATATTATCTTGGGGTCATCAACCACAGGCAGGCCCTCATCATAGCCCAGAACATGCGCGAGCTTCGAGAGCTCCGGGTCATGCATACCGTCAGCGAAGAGGACATACCCCAGCATTATGTCATACGTGCACAGTGCCGAATGTATCGGGTTGAGGCAGGCTGTAACCTTCATGCGCTCCGAGAGGTTCACTGTGTCGCGGTCGGTCATGTATACCCCTGCGTTGGACTTTTCGAGGGGCGGCCTTCCGTTGGGGAAGTTGTCCTGTATCACGAGGTAGCCGGGAGCCTCAGCGTTCACGAACGGGGCAATGTATGTCTTCTTTGAGGTTACGACAATTCCCATGTCCTCAACCCCAAGACCCTCAAGCATCTTTGCGACATCCTCAGACGGCCGGGGGGTAATCTTGTCGATCATCGTCCAGTTGAACGCTACCCTTCCTTCATCCTTGACGTAGTCCACGAACGCTGAAGGGACAAAATTCCTCTCGTACCACTGCTCGGACATCTCTATGACGCTCTCACGAAGTTTCTGGCCGTTATGCGAGACGTTATCCATTGAGACCAGAGCGAGGGGTTGAGCTCCTGCCTTGAAGCGTGCGAGTAACATCGAGGCAACTACAGCCATTGCGCCGCCGCATTTCTCCGGGCCGTTGGCTATGTCGGCGTTGACGAACGAGAAATACTGGCCGTCTGCACCATGAAGCGCGTAACCTTTCTCCGTAATCGTGAATGAGACCATCTGAAGGCCGGGGTGCGTGAAAATCTCCTTCAGGCGTGCCCAGTCATCACCATAGCGGGGCTGTGCCTTGACCGCCTCAGTTAGTGAGCCGAGTATTCGCTTGTCGGTTTTCCCGTCCTCATGGAGAGTTACTGCGAGTGCCAAATTGTCGAACGGTGCATAGATTTTGTCGACCACGTCAAAGTCAAACGTCTCAGCGCAGATTATCCCCCTGTCGAGTAATCCGGCACGTATGAGGTTGTCAGCAATGCCGCCGACGAATATGCGGAAAATGTTACCGATGCCGAAATGTACCCAGCGGGGATCTTTGCGGGTGTCCTCAGCGAGTTTCTCAGGGTCATACGGCGGAAGGTCTATGCCTGCTTTTCTCCATGCATCAGAATCTTTCAGGCCCTTGTAGTTCAGGCGCATGAGTAATCAATCCTTTCTTGATGTGAAAATTTTGCGGTGCTTGAAGTTTAGCAGAATGAATGACTTGCGCAAAGGTGATATTACAGGGAAGCTAGGCATTCCCCACAGTATGGAGACAGCCCTTCACCCTCAATCTCACTGACTGCCCATTGAGCCGCCGAGGTCAGCATAGGCAGGGAACTCCTCCCCTTGTCCGTCAATGAATACTCAACGTGCGGGGGAACTTCATTGTACTGTGTCCTGTTGACCATCCCCAAAGCCTCAAGCTCCTTCAGCGAGTTCGACAGCATCATGTTCGTGATTCCGCCAAGCCGCCGCTTTATTGCCGAGTATCTCTGCGGTCTCTCCCCTGAAAGTATGCAGATGATGGGCAGCTTCCATTTGCCGCCGAAAATGTCAGTCAGGTATCTCAACGGGCATATAGTTTCCATTGTAGCCAGCCTCTCCTAATGGTATAAATATCTTACTTGGTATGAAGTTTCTGCGTTATTGCGTCAATCTTACCATGAAATATAATAACAATATCCACAACAAATTGAGGAGGGTACATCATGAAGATCAAGGCAGTAAAGCTCTATGAGGGCGGCTCATTCACTGAGGAGTTCGTATTTGGCGGCGAGAACAAGTCAGACGGACGCAAGGAAGTAACATATCCCGGAAGCCTCCAGAACTACCTCATCGACACGGGCAGTGAAGTGATACTTGTTGACACAGGTCTTCCGTCTGAGACACCGTTCAAGGGCTACACGAAGATACTCGACTACGTCCCGGCACTTGAGGCATTGGGCTACAAGCCTGAGCAGGTCAGCAAGATACTCGTAACACACAAGCACCCCGACCATACGGGCGAGCTCCGTGCATTCCCGAACGCGAAAATCTACATTGGCCCGGAAGACGCTGATGCACTCAAGCTCACGGGCGAGAATATCATCAGGTGTGAGTACACTGACGGGGCATACAAGAATTTCCCTGAGAGCCAGAAAATCGCTGAGGGTGTCTGGTTCATCAAGGCACGCGGCCACACCAACGGGAACAGCATAGTGATAGCTGAGAATGACGGGCTCTACTACATGATGCACGGCGACGTTACGTATGTTGACGCGGCACTTCACGCAAACAAGCTCTCGATAGTGTTCGAGGACTTGAAGGCTGCTCGTGAGACCCTTGACCGTGTCCGTGAGTTCATCAGGAATAATCCCACTGTCTACCTCTCGACACATACACCTGAAGGTGTGGCGAACCTTGAGGGGAAAATCATAATGAAGCTGGACTAGTGGGCATCAAGAAGTTACACCTAGTATATTTCAGCCCCAGCGGCTCAACTGAAAGGGCAGTGCGGACTGTAGCATCAGTGATTGAGGGATTGTCCGTTGAAGTTCACGACCTCCTGACATCTGGAAGCCGCAAGAAGAAGCATGTTTTCAGCCCGGATGACCTCGTGGTTTTCGGCATGATGACGGCAGGAAAACTCTTCACCCTCTCTGATGAGATATTCGCCTGTCTTGAAGGTCATGATACCCCGTTCATCGGCATCATCACATACGGCAACGGCTACTACGGAATAGCACTGACTGAGATGCTCGGACGCGCTGAAGGAAGGGGCTTCAAGGTTGCGGCATTGGGGGCGTTCATATCCCGGCACTCAATGGACACGGCGATTGCTCATGGACGGCCTGACGCTGAGGACATGAAGACTATGCGGGACTTCGGGCGCAAGGCATTCATGAAGATACAGGGCGGGGATTACTCACTTCATGAGCGGCCAAAAACTAACTGGTCATCTTGGGAGATGGGCAACAAGGTTATAGCCTACCGTGAGGAACATCCTGAAGAACCCTATGCATTGCCCACAGACTGCAAGGCCAAAGAGATCAGCGATGACTGCATACGTTGCGGGGTATGTGTCCAGCGTTGCCCGGTTGACGCTATCGACATTGAGGCACGGACATTCGACCTTGAGGCGTGTATCGGGTGCTGGGGGTGCATCAACAGGTGCCCAAGACATGCGATAACTTCAACGAGTCAGGATATGGCGGACATAATGAGGAAGTTCGGTGCGAGATTTGAGGCGAGGCGTGAACCTGAATTTTTCCTGTAGGGTATTGTGAGAAAGAGGCAGGGAGCAGATGAGCTGCCCCCTGTTTTTTGTGCGTGCTAAGCTTCTTCTGCCTCGTCAGGGTCAACGTCAACTATTACCTTCATCGTCGTCTCCCTGTTGTTGTCGATGTACTCGTAGGCTTTCGGCCAGTCCTTGAACGCGAAGTGTGCTGTGCGTAACGGCTTGAGCTGTATCTTGCCCTCCTGTACGAACCTGATTGCGTCCACAAAGTCCTCGTGCCTGTACATCATTGACGTGTTGAGGTCGAGCTCCGAGTCATTGAGCTTGGCGAGGTCTACATTGGCCTTCTTCCCGAAAACCGCAACAAGGATTATCGTGCTTCCCTTGCGTGCGTTCTGGATTGCCTGATCCATCGTTATGTCGCTCCCTGCGCACTCATAGGCCACGTCGTACTTGTCAGGCCCGAACGTGTCGAGTACTGCCTGCTTGTAGTCCTGGTTCTTCGTGTTCACGACAACGTCAGCACCGAGCTGTTTCGCCAGAGCAAGCCTGCCGTCAGATATGTCCGTAGCCATGACCTTAGCCGCACCGAGTGCCTTAAGCGACTGGATGAGGAGGATACCTATAGGCCCGCAACCCAACACCACAGCAGTGCAGCCCTTAACGCCGGGGAATCTCTTTGCCGCATGTACCGTAACCGCAAGGGGCTCCATCATTGCGCCGTCGCAGTAGGTCAGCTCGTCGGGAAGTGCCGTAACTTTCGCCTCGTCAATCACGAAATACTCACTGCCTGTTCCTGTCGTCTGGAAGCCAAACACCTTGAGGCTCTCGCAGAGGTTGTACTTCCCGTGAAGGCATGGGTAGCACCTTCCGCAGACTACCTGGGGCTCAAGGACAACCCTGTCGCCGGGCTTGAACTTCTTTGCGTATTCCCCGCACTTTACGACCTGTGCGCTGACCTCATGACCCTGAACCACCGGGTATGACGTGTAGGGGTGAGTCCCATGGTAGACGTGAATATCACTCCCGCAGATGCCGATCTTCTTGATCTTCACGAGCACCTGATCCGGCCCCGGTACTGGCACGGGTACATCCCTGTAGATTATGTGCTTGGGTTCCTGCATTACTTCCTGGATCATTGTCTCACTCATTGTGATTATTCCTCCCTGCTTAGTCTTTCGTATTCCTCGCGGCAAATGTCATCGTAACCGTAAAGTTCATCACGGAAAGCCTCAACCCATAGGCTCATCTTCTCCCCCATGCCTGAGACCCTCGCAATTCCTCCCGACATCTGCCATATATCTTCACAGGCTTTCATGACCTTCTCGTCATCGCTGGCCTGCCTGAAGCCCATAAACCTGCTCGCGTAGCCTGAACTCCTGCACGTCGACAAGTAACGTCCCGCCGTGTTCCTGTATTCGTGGTAGAGGAACGTACGGTGCTGTTCGTCATTGTCATTCATTCGGAGCTCCCGAAGTATCGCGGCAGTCTCCCTGTCCCGGAAACGCCTGAAGAACCCTCCCCTGCTGTAGAGACCCTGAAGGCAGAGACACCGCCACAGCCACCAGTCGACATTTTGGCGTCCCTTGCCCTCGTGGTCTGAGTAGCGGCCATCGTAGAGCTCCCGCAGGAATGGTGCTGCATCATCATGAAGGGTGCTAAGTATCTCAAGGCGTTTCACCGGGTCAAGCTCCTCATAGTACGGTGTAAGTTCACCGCTGATTTCGTACATTCCTTAAGATGCCTGGCGTTTCTTCGAGAAGCAGTCTACACCTACCGCAACCGCAAGAACCAAGCCCTGAACCACCATCTGTGTATACTCGCTGACGTTCATCATGATCATTCCACTCTTCAGTGAGCCGATAATCAGAACGCCCGCGATTACCCCGGACATTCTCCCGATACCGCCCGCAACTGACACTCCGCCCAAGACCACGCACGTGATGACCTCGAACTCAAAGCCTATTGCCGCCGTGCTCTGTGCTGAACCCGAACGCGAAAGAAGAACGATGCCCGCCAAACCAGCAAAGAACCCTGAGAGTGCATAGATGAGGTACTTCATCTTGTTGACGCGGATACCTGAGAGCTCGGAAGCCTCTTCATTTCCGCCGATTGCGTAGAAGTAACGCCCAAAGTATGACTTGTTCAGGATGAAGCTGCCCACGGCAAAGCAAAGTATCATGATGATTGCGCAGATGGGGATTAACCCGACTTCACCCATTGACTTGAAGATCTCCCACCTGTTCAGCGACCACCTGGCGAAAAACCCAAACGTAGGATGCTCAAGGACAACGCCCGGAATGGGAAGGCCGCCCGAAAGAAGATACGCACAGCCCCGGAATATCGTCTGTGATGCGAACGTCGCTATGATTGCCGGGATTCCGATTGATGCGACCATCCAGCCATTGAGAACGCCAATCAATATTGCCATCAGGATTGAGACGAGGATAGCAAGCCACATGTTCCAGCCCATATTCATCATCAGGTAGGCACATACGACATTGACGAGGGCAATAATCGAGCCTATGGACAGGTCAATTCCAGCAATGAGTATAACGAACGTCATTCCTATTGACGCGATGCCGTAATATGACACCTGACGCGATATGTTGACGATGTTCGCGAGGCTCAGGAACTTGGGGTTGAAGTACGCGAATATAGCCACTTCCACGATGAACACAAGCCATATTGCGTTCTGCTTGAATGCCGCTGCAAATTTGTTCTCCTGCATGGTTCAGACTGCCTCCTTCTTGTTCTCCGGGACTATACCCGATGCGTATGTCAAGATTGTATCTGCGTTGAACTCGTCCTTCTGGAGCTCTCCCATCATCTTGCCCTCTGCAAGGACTATTATCCTGTCAGACATTCCGATGAGCTCCTCCATCTCTGACGAAATCATGAGCACTGCCACTCCGTCCTCGACAAGGTCATTGATGAGCTTGTATATCTCGAACTTTGCCCCTACGTCAATTCCTCTTGTGGGCTCGTCAAAGATTATGAGCTTTGAGTTAGCCGCAAGCCATTTCGCAAGGATTACTTTCTGCTGGTTGCCGCCTGAAAGGTTCTTCACGAGCTGATGGATTGACGGGCATTTTATCTGTATGTCCTCGCGGTATTTCTCTGCCGTAGCGTGTTCGGTCTTGGAGTCGATTACCGTTGCCTTTGAGATTCGCTCATATATCGGCATGGATATATTGTTCTTGATGGAGTTAGTGAGTAGTGCTCCGTGCCTCTTCCTGTCTTCCGGGAGAAGAGCAATGCCCTCATCTATTGCCGCCCTAGTAGCGTGGGGGTTAATCTCCTTGCCCATGAAGATTATTTTGCCGCTGTCTTTGGGACGTGCCCCGAAAATGACCTGCGCAATCTCCGTTCTTCCAGCCCCGACAAGTCCGCCAAGCCCTAAGACTTCCCCGGCGTGAACCTGGAAGGATATATCTTCGTCGCCGTTGCCGAATACATGCTGAAGTTCAAGGACGACATCATCACGGACACATGGCTTTCGTGGTGGGTATTTCTGCGTCATCTCGCGGCCAACCATGAGCTTGATGAGCTCGTCAACCTGATGCGGTATCGTTGCGGGGTCCTTGTCAGTTATGAGGGTGTCGACATATTCGCCGTCCCTGATGACTTCGATGCGGTCGCTTAACCTGAATATCTCTTCAAGCCTGTGTGATATGTAGATGATTGATACTCCCCTCGACTTCAGGAGCTCCACAACCTTGAACATGCTTTCGACCTCGTTCGTCGTCAAGGGTGCGCTGGGCTCGTCCATGATGAGGACTTGGGCGTTCTGCTGGATTGCCTTCGCGATCTCTACCATCTGCTGATAGCCGACGGATAAATTCTTGACGAGTGCGCGGGGGTCTATCTTGATGTTGAGCTGGGCAAATGCTTTAGCCGCTTCTTCTTCCATTGCCTTGCGGTCAATAACTATTCCGTTCTTCTTGAGGATAGGCCGACCCAAGAACATGTTTTCTGCCGCTGAGAGCTCGCCCACGTTGTTGAACTCCTGGTAGATGATTGCTATACCGTTCTCGGCGGCAAGCTGTGGGGACATGCGGTCAAATTCCTTGCCGTTGATTTTTATCTTGCCTGATGTGGGAATAACTGCTCCTGAACAGCACTTGATGAGGGTAGATTTTCCTGCTCCGTTCTCGCCTATAAGCCCCAGGATTTCGCCGCGCCTGAGCTGAAGCGTAACGTCCTTAAGTGCGACAACTCCGGGATATTCCTTGCGTATGTGTTCGAGTTCAAGCACATAATCTTCTGCCATTTCTGCACCTCCTGTACTCATTCACAAAACAGGCCTCCCGATGGACTGGGAAGCCTGCAAGTTCCGTACTCTCTACTTCATTCCTGCCATTATGTTCTGGACGTTTTCCGCCGTTATCGGGGCGACTCCCCTGAAGACATTTTTGGCGGTTATGTTGTTGCTGAGGATGAGGGCGAACATTGAGGCTGCCGAGCGTGCTGTGTCCTCGTCCGAACCCTCGAAGCCGATGATGCCCTTTGCGGGATATGTCGGGTCTGCAAGCTGTCCGAGCTGCTGCTTGGTTACGTCAGTCGTGAAAACGCCCATATCCTCCGGGATGTTTCCGCCGGTAGCAATCTGGAGTGCCTCGTCAGCACCGATCATTGCGCCCGCACCGATGCCGGTAACTACCCTGCAGTTCGGGTGAGCCTGAAGTATTGTCTCCATTGCGTCCTGTGCAAGGTTAGCCTCGATTGCCGCTGTCGTCGCAACTATCTCATACTTTCCTGCGGCTGTCTCCTCAAGCCCCTGCTTGATGCCGTTCTCGCGCTCAAGGAGTATCACTGTCTGAGGGTAGCCGATAATCGTAACTTCAGCCTTCTTCTCCGGGCTGTAGTGCTGGTTGATGAATGCACCTGCGAGCTTGCCGATCTCAGTTCCGAGATAGGTATTGTTCAGAACCCAGTTAGCGTCGGTGTTGGTCATGGGGTCGTCCCAGCACATAACCTTGATGCCGAAATTGCGAGCCTCAGCGCAGGCATCCTCTACGGCGTTTGCGTCTGAGGGGTGAACCATGATGAGGTCGCAGCCTGCCGAGACGAAATTCTCGATCTGCGCTATCTGTGTGGCTGAGCTGTCATTGCAGGCAACGATTGTAGCCTCAGCACCAGCAGCCTCAAGAATCTCACGGAGAGCCGTCATGACACCTGCCCAGTAAGCATTCTGGAGGGACTGAATCGTGATGCCGAGCTTCTTGCCCTTGAGGACGCTGAAATCTGCCTTTGCGTAGAACTCAGGGGAGGCCTGGACTCCTTCGGTCTTGCCTGTGTCGGCGGCCATGGCCATAACGGGAAGGACGAAAATCATCGCGAGGGTGAAAAGTGCAACAAACTTCTTCATGAATGTGTGTCTCCTTTGTGTTTATTTTTCACGCCCAATGAAGGACGCTGAAACCTAGAAACAGGTAAATGCTCCGTCAAGGCAGAAATCCGCGCCTGTCGTGAAGGTGCTTGTGTCTCCTGCCAAGTATACGCAGATGGATTCAAGCTCTTCAGGTTTACCGAGTCTTCCCATAGGAGCGAGCTCATTCCACTTTGCGATTAAGGGCTTGAGGAACTCTGAGCTCAGGGTCAGGTCAGTGCCGATATAGCCGGGGCTGATTGAGTTGACTCTTACGCCGCGCTTTGCCCACTCAATGGCGAGGGACTTCGTGAGCTGTATCACTCCTGCCTTTGACGCGTTGTAGGCACACTGAGGCTGTGGGACGTTCACGATGTGTGCACTCATTGATGCGGTGTTGATGATTGAGCCGCCGCTATGGGCAAGCATGTATTTCCCGGCGATTGTGTCAGTGAGGAAGACGCTGTTTAGGTTCACGTCAATGTTCTTCTTCCACTGTGCATAGGTCATCTCGTCAGCGGGAGCGTTGATGCAGATTCCGGCGTTTGCGTGGCAGAAGTCTAGCCCTCCGAGTTCAGCTACAACCTTGTCGACCATTGCCTGAACGTCGGACTCACTCGTAACGTCGCACTTTATGGCTATGACCTTGCGCCCAGTTGCCTCCGCGATTTCCTTTGCGGTCTTCTCTGCCTCTGTGATGTCGAGGTCAACTATGGCGATGTCTGCCCCTGCCTCAGCGAATGCAGTTGCGGTGCATTTGCCGATGCCCCTTGCGCCGCCGGTAACAAAGCCTTTCTTGCCGTCAAGCCTCATCTTCTCGATAATGCCCAAGAATATCCCCCTCCTCAAGGTAAGGATTTAGTGATTTGTTGTGAATAATGGATGCGATAAAAATAACATTGCCGCGCTGTATTTGTCAACTATGAACGTGCCTTGTTCTCGATAGCCGCCATGAGGGACTCAAATGCCTTGTTGAACGATGCCAGTCCGTCAGCAAGGAGCTTCGAGCACACAGCCTTAAGGTCAATCCCTAAAGCCTCAAGCCTCTTCATGTCCTCATGTGCCTGAGTGATTCCCGCCTCAAGAGTGAGTGATGCCCGGCCATGATTGACGAATGCTTCAAGCGTTGAAGGCGGTACTGTGTTCACGGTGTCAGGACCGATCAGCCCATCAACATAGAGAACGTCAGAGTATGCCTTGTTCTTCGTGCCAGTGCTTGCCCAGAGCGGACGCTGTATTGCCTCAGCACCAGCAAAGAGCTTCCTGAACTCCTGATACATGAGCTTGATGCCGTCTGATGCGATATGCCCGCAGAGCTCACTAGCTCCCTTCTCCGCAAGCAGCTTGTCGATGGCAGTATCTACCCTGCTCACGAATACTGACGCAACAGATGCCGCCCTACCTCCGCGCCTTGTTCCCTCAAGGTACGCCCTCGCAACGTCAACATACTGAGCCTGTGAGAATATCAGTGTTGAGTTCACGTTCACGTTTGACGCTATGCATTCAGTGAGTGCCGAGATGCCTTCAGGGGTTGCGGGTATCTTGATCATGACGTTGGGACGGTTCAGGAGAGCGAACAGCCTTTTAGCCTCGCTGATTGTGGTATCACGGTCTGACGCAAGAAGTGGGTTGACCTCAAGCGAAACGTAGCCGTCTTTTCCGCCTGTCCTGTCGTAAACCTGCCTCATGATGTCAGCGGCTGCCCCTACTTCCTGCAAGGTCAAAGCCTCGTAGATTTCTGCGGTTGACTTGCCTGACTTTGAGAGCGATGCTATTTCTGCATCATAGTCCGATGTCTTGGCTATGGCGTTCTCGAATATTGAGGGGTTGGTCGTAACTCCCGTAACTCCGAGGTCTATCCATTCCTGAAGGCCGCCTGAACCTATGAGCTCCCTGCTGATGTAGTCGAGCCAGATGCTCTGCCCTAACTTGAACGCTTCATGTATTGCTGTCATTGTGTTGTCCTCCTTACCACTTCATGGCCTCAATTGCCGATTTCTCCACGTCAAGCCCTGCAACGTAACGCCTCGTGAACGTCTCAAATCCCTTCACGTCTTCAGGGTCAGGGTTGACCGCCTCGCCAGTAAGCCCGGTGAATACTCTCGCGTTAAGGTAGTCCTCAAGTTTCCCGGAGCTCTTGCCGTCCGCCATGTATGCCGCAAGAAGAGCTATCCCCCATGCCCCGCCTTCAGATGCCGTTGACATGACAGTAACGGGGGAATTTACCGCCGCCGCTAGAACTTTCTGCATAACTAGCGGTGTCTTGAAGAGCCCGCCGTGCCCCATCATAACGTCAAGTTTCACGCCCTCATCCTTCAGGAGTATATCCATTCCGAGCTTTACAGCACCGAGAGACGTATAGAGATTTACCCGCATGAAGTTGGCCAGTGTGAATTTGCTTGACGGCATACGTGCGAATAACGGCCTGCCCTCGTTGATGAACGTGATATTTTCGCCAGAGTAATACCCATAGGCCAGCAGCCTCCCGCAGTCAGGGTCGCCGGTCAGCGCGTGGGTGTAGAGCTTCCCGTAGAGCTCTCCCATGTCCGCCTTGATGCCCATCAATCCGCAGAACTCGCTGAAGAGATTTACCCATGCGTTAAGGTCGCTCGTTCCGTTGTTGGCGTGGGACATTGCGCAGGGGAATCCTGAAGGTGTCGTAACCATGTCTATCTCACGGTGAAGTTTCGAGAGCTTCCGTTCAAGCACAACCATCGCGAATGTGCTTGTGCCTGCTGAGAGGTTGCCAGTTCTCGGAGCTACTGAGTTCGTGGCGGTCATGCCGGTGCCTGCGTCGCCTTCGGGTGGACACATAGGGATTCCTGCCTTGAGCCTGCCGGTCTCGTCCATGAGTGCCGCGCCTTCGGGGGTTAGTGTTCCTGCGTTGTCGCCAGCAACCAAGACCTTCGGGAATACATCACGCAACCCGAAAGAGCAGCCTGAATCCTTGAGGAGAGCGTCAAATTTCGCCGCCATCCCCGCGTCATAGTCGAGAGTCTCGCTGTCAATCGGGAACATTCCTGCCGCATCACCAATCCCGATAACCTTCTGCCCCGTCAATTTGTAGTGCACGTAAGCCGCAAGCGTGAAGACTGAGGCAACGTCCTTCACGTGTTCCTCGCCGTCAAGTATCCGCTGGTAGAGATGAGCAGATGACCATCTTAACGGTATGTTGAACTCGAACAGCTCAGTTAGTGCATCTGCCGCCTTAGTGGTGTTGGTATTGCGCCAGGTCTGGAAGGGTGCTAGCTGCTTGTCGTCCTTGTCGAGAGCGATATAGCCGTGCATCATCGCGCTGACTCCGATTGCCCCGAATGTCTCAGGAGTTACGCCGTATTTCGCCTCAACGTCCCGCCTCAATGACGAGTAGCACGACTTAAGCCCCGCCTCAACGTCCGCAAGGTCATACGTCCATATGCCATTGATGAGCCTGTTCTCCCAGTCATGAACGCCCGATGCCAGAACATGGCCGTCATAGTCGATAAGGATTGCCTTGATCCTCGTTGAACCGAACTCAATACCCAGTGCAGTTTTTCCCGCCGTGATAAGTTCCTTTGCTCCCATAGTCTCACCTCATGCCCGAAAATTCCCGTGCTATTGCCTCAGCAGACAAGCCCATATCTGCCCTAACTGCGTCAGATGTCCCGGACTCACCGTAACGCGTAACTCCGAGCGTCCTGACCTTCGGGAGGGTTATGCCTTCACGCGCCGCCTCGATGAGCATTAACGCGCCCATTCCTGTATTTGCGTTGTGGTCCTCAACCGTGAGGATTGGCCCGGATTTTGCGGCCTCCCTCAATGCGTCCATGTCAGGCGAAAGAGGACACGATACAGCCCAGACGTTGGGGGATATTCCGTTGTCGCGTTCGAGGATCTCTGCGGCGTTCAGGGCTATCTGTGCAGTGTAGCCGAGCGCGAATATTGAGCCGTCCTTTCCTGTCCTGAGCTTGTCGGCTTTCCCGTACTCGAACGAATAATCCCCCGTGTAGTACTTGAGGCCGTCAATCTTGCTCCGTCCAACCGCAAGGCATATGTCGCCCGGTGTCTTGAGCATCCAGCGCGTAACCCTGTCTGTCTGGTTCGGGTCAACAGGTACAACAAGCCTCCATCCGAACATGTTGCGCATGAGCCCCACGTAGTCGATGCACTGATGGGTTTTCCCGTCCTCGCCAACGTCAAGCCCGACGTGAGTCAACACTGTCTTGTTCCCCGCCTTGTTAATGTCGTTGAGCCTCTGCTGGTTGTAGACCTCATCAATCCCGAAGACCCCGAACTCAGCCCATAGAGACACAACCCCGGCAATGCTCGCAGTCCCTGAGGCTGTGGCGACTGAATGCTCCTGAATGCCGCACTGTATGAAGCTGTCAGGGCACTCTTTGCGGAAGCCTCCCGTCATGACTGAGGGGACAAGGTCGCAGTCAAACACGAGAATGGGAGTCCTTCCGGGTATCTTGTAGTTGAGCCTCCCAACGTCAGCAAGTGCCTTCCCGAATGCCCCGCGGTTGTCGGATACCTTCCTGCCCTCATAGTCGAATGGTTTTCCCGTCTCGAGCTCAGGAGCAGGGGGGTAATCTATCACTCGTCCCTTGAAGGCTGAAGGTGTCTTGCGGCGTTCGAGTGCCTTGGTGAGAACGTCAGGGTCTTCACCGAGATGCCTCACTATTGCGGCGTAATCGTCAGAAGGTACAGCTTTCCCGTGATAGTCAGCAACTCCCTCCATGATGAGGCCGTCCTTGCCCATTACTGTCTTGCAGAGAAGCACTGTAGGTTTGCCGTTCGTCCCTGCGTTCCTGAGAGCGTCATAGAGTGCGCTGAAAGAATGTCCGTCAACCTCCACTGCCTCCCAGCCGTCAGCCTCCCAGAGTGCCTTGATGTTGCAGGGCATTATGTCCTTCCTTGCGCCCGATAGCTGTATCTCGTTCCAGTCGATGAGTGCAACAAGTCCCGTGAGCCCCTCCTTGACCGCCATGCGCCTAGCCTCAGCAATCTGCCCTTTGGTCTGCCCGCCGTCGCCCATGAGGACATAGACCCGGCCATGATGAGCCAGTGCCCTCTGAGCAAGAGCAAAGCCAACTCCCGCGGATAACCCCTGCCCAAGGTTGCCGGTTCCCCAGTCAATTCCGGGTATCTCGCGCTCTACATGACCCTGAAAGATGCTCCCGCAGTCCCTGAAGTGTGCACGTGCCTCGTCCCTGTCGATGAAGCCCCATTCAGCAAGAGCCGCGTAAACTCCTGCTGAGGTGTGGCCGTGAGAGATGACGACATAATCACGTTTGACCTCGCTGCAGTTCTCCGGGGTAATGTCAGCGATACCGTAGACCGTGAGGAACATCTCCATGCTTGAGAATGCTCCGGCAGGGTGTCCTGACTTTGCTGCGTTTACCATCGTGAGGGCTGAGACCCTAGCATGTTTTGCAGCAGCCTCAAGTGAAGAGACCTGCTCAGGTGAAAGGTGAGGTGCTGTGAGTTTAGCCAGCAAATGAACCGCCTCCTAAAGTGAAAGTGTAAATTGTTCATGGATATTGTGTGAGGATATTATAGGGCAATGATAGGAAATAGGATAACGTATTAGGCATTAATCTTCTATTGAGGACTCAAGCGGCAAAAAAAATGCCCTCAGCCTCTTACAGCCGGGGGCAATGTCTCATCTTCCTAGACATGTCCGCAAGAACCTACAACGTTCATTCTCTGCATGACATAGTTCTTGACCGCCTCAATGCCATAAGTTCCGTACTTCTTCGGGTCAAATCCTTCGGGGCTCGACCTCATGAACTCCTTTACGCCGTTCGTGTAGGCTATGCGCAGGTCAGTGGCGTAATTGACCTTGCACATCCCCATCCTCACGCACTCCCTGACCTGGTTATCCGGCACTCCTGAAGTCCCGTGAAGTACCAGCGGAATATCGAGCCTCCCGCGTATCTTCCTGAGTACCTCGAAGTTCACCTGCGGAGTCCCCTTGTAGATGCCGTGAGCCGTACCGATGCCAACAGCAAGGAAATCACACCCTGTGCGTCTCACGAACTCTTCAGCCTCTTCCGGGTCAGTGAAGGGGTTGTCATCCCCCGCAACCGTGTCATCTTCCTTGCCGCCAACCCTGCCTAGTTCCGCCTCAACCGGGACGTTCCCAGGATGGCAGACATCAACGACCGACTTCGTGAGGGCTATATTCTCCTCGAACGGTAATTTGCTCCCGTCTATCATGATTGACGTGTAGCCTGCCCTGAATGCACGCATGGCTATCTCGAACGTGTTGCCATGGTCAAGATGGCACGCAACAGGAACAGGTGAACTTTCAGCGGCGGCCTTAATGTTCGCGAAGTACATTCCTATTCCTGCATACCTGATTGTTCCGGGGGTTGTCTGCATTATGACGGGTGATTTGGTCTCTTCGGCGGCTCTGAGGACGGCTATAACCATCTCCATGTTCTCGACGTTGAAGGCACCGACAGCGTAATTATTCCTGAGAGCATCGCTGAGAATTTCCCTTGAAGTTACGAGCAACTATTATTCCTCCCTAATCGTAGAGCTTTATGCTGACGGCGTAATTATAATCCTCAGCAAGCATCACAACGCAGTCTTTCGCCAAAGCCGCGGCCTTAGTGCTGAGCCTTCCGTCCCTGACCTTCACATACTGGCGGGGCATGTACTGGCTGAGCATTCCTGCAGGGACTTCTACGCTGTCGATGTTGGCAAACAACTTGCTGATTGCCTGCTTCACTTCCGGGAGGCTGAAGTAATACCTGCATCTGTCGGAATAGCTGTACTTCCTCGCAATGTACTTCTCCTGCTCTGAGCCGTGATAGTGCTTCTTCCAGTTTCCGGGGTTCTCCATCATGACGCGTTCAAGTGTCCCGATGAAGTCTGCCCTCTGAGCCTCCGGGACTAACTCGCGCTCGATCATGCTCAGTGCAAAGAGTCCCTCCCTCAGTGCGAACGTCAACGCAGGGCCTACCTTCAGGATAGCTATACCGTCAGCCACCATCTCGCGTAACTTCTCTGCGGGCTGGTAGTCTGTAGAATGTCCCTCGAAGACAAAGCCGGGGTACTTCCTGAGTGTCGAGGTGAGTTCCTTTGCGGCCTGCCTGTCGTACTGGTGAATGTCCTTGTCCCCGAACTCAACTCCGGGCTGAACTACAACCGCTATAACGTCCTGCCACCTGTCGGATATTCCGTGCTCCTCGAATTTGCGCTTGTAGGTTACCAGAGTCCTCTCGAAGTCTTCAGGGCTCGTTACCTGAAGGCCAGCGTCTTCCTCCTGAGTCCCGCCGGGAATTGGCACCTCACTTCCGATGATGTAGACCGGGCGCATCTCGTCAGGGTTGGACTTCCTGAGCTCCTGGTAGGCTCTCTCGCACTCCTCAAGCAAGACTGCCCCCCTCTCAGCGATAACGTCATCACTGAGGCGTTCATTCACCGGGTCATCTGCCAGCTTCATGCTCGTGTCGAGGTGTACCTTCTTGAACCCGGCAAGGACTGCAAGCCTTACGAGTTCCCTTGCGTTGCTCATGGCCTCAGCCTCCGGGAGACCTGACCACACCAGCGGCCCGAAGTGGTCAGCACCGAGAATGATTTTGTCCCTCCCGAAATTCACCTTGTCGGCAATGGAGAATACATAGTCCCGGAAATCTGCGGGCTTCATCCCCGTATAGCCCCCGAACTGGTTGATCTGGTTGGCCGTCCCCTCTATGAGTACGTAGCCGCTGAAACGCTTTGACTGTTCGAGCAGTGCCTCTATTGCCAGCTCGTTGGCCGTGCAGTATGAGGGTATTCCTGCATGTATTCCTGACTTCCTGCGCTCCGAAATGTCAAGCAATGGGTTCTTCATGTCTATCTTCCCTCTATCATGTTCCTGATGTTCTCAGGGCTGATTTTCCCTTCCATTGGACCGAAGGCGGCGGCATTAAGTGCACCGGCGGCAGCACCCATCTTTGCGGCATCAGCGAGGCTCTTACCCTCAGCAAGCCCGCAGATGAACGCGGCATCATATGAGTCGCCTGCACCTGTTGCGTCTTCCTGGACGACCTTGTAGATTGGCTGCTCGACCTCAAGACCTTTACGGGTGTAAATCTTTGAGCCTTTCGAGCCGTTCTTTAGCACTAGGACTTCAAGGCTTGGGTTCTCGAACACGGAAGCTATAGCCTCGTCAATGTCATTCTTGCCCGTGAACATCTTGAGCTCAGACACTCCGGGCATCAAGACAGAAGAGCTCCTGAAGACTTCCTGCAGCATGTCGAGGACTGCCCTGTCTTTCATCATCTCAAGCCTGACGTTGGGATCAAACGAGATCTTTACCCCTTGAGCCTTCATCATGTTCATTGTCTTGATGATTTCCTTTGCGAACCCTACATCAGCCATCAGTGAGCAGCCCATTATGTGCATGTACTTTGTGTCCTCGAAGCCGGTCATGTTTTCGGGAGCTTTGGCCTTTATGCACGGTGAATTGTCCATGTAGAACAGAAATTTTCGTTCACCGTCGGCAAAGTACGTAACGAATGCTATTCCCGTATGTCCGTCTTCCGGGACGATTACCCTGCTCACGTCAACGCCGTCTTTCCTGAGCCTCCGCATGATGCATTCGCCGAAGTCGTCATTTCCCACGCCGCTGATTATTGCCGTTGAGTGCCCTAACCTTGCTGCCGTGCTGATGAATATTCCGGGTGCTCCGCTGGGGAATGGCCCCCTGAAGTAGTCTGACGCGTAAAGGGGTACGTCTTCCTTTGGCCTCATTATCTCAACAAGAAGCTCACCCATGATTACGATTTCCGCCATGATTGAATATCCCTCCTGAAAAGTTGAGGATTTACTTTGTGATTTGTGTTTATGGATTTGTTGAGGAAAGTTTACTATAACGGGTTGCAATTGTAAAACTTTATGGTGCGGAGGAGGGGACTTGAACCCCTACGGATTGCTCCACCAGATCCTAAGTCTGGCGCGTCTGCCATTTCGCCACCCCCGCAGAGCATACGTTATTTTATCACGTCAACGAAAACTTAACTGTATATTTTGCTCCTGTGTCCTATTTCCAGCACGAGGACAACAAGAACATCATCATGAATTTCACATATCAGGCGGTAATCCCCAACACGGTAACGCCACTGCCCGGCTCGTGAACCAGTAAGGCCTTTTCCCCTCTGTCTTGGGTCATCGATGCCCGAAAGTTTATCAAGGTATTTCTCTATCTGAACTCTTACGGACTTATCAAGTTTCTTAAGCGTGTTACGTGCGCTTTCTTCAAACTTTATCTGCCACCGCATCAAGTTCAGCCTTTACGTCTTCCCACGAGAAGGTTTCTGTCCTGCCTGACCTCACAGCCTCAGATATTCTTGCTCCCGTGTCGCTGTCCTCGAAGTATTCCTCCAGGAGCTCAACCGCAAGGTCTTCACATGGCCGATTGAACTCGCGCCCCCATTCAGAGACCCGCGCCTCAAGTTCAGGGCTTAACGTGATTATCACTGCAATTCACCCCCGCTGACTGGCACCTCCATAGGGTAATTGCCATCAAAACATGCCTTGCAGTACGAGTCTTCCCCGCAGACTTCACGGAGGCTCTCCTCACTGAGATACGTCAGGGAGTCAGCCCCCAGGTAGTCGCATATCTCTTCCGGCGATTTCTGGACGGCAATCAATTTCTCCCTGTGAGGTGTGTCTATCCCGAAGTAGCACGAGTACCTCACTTCAGGCGAGGCAATGCAGACGTGAATCTCTTTCGCCCCGGCATCACGAAGATGCTTCACGATTCGCCGTAACGTTGTACCCCTCACTATGGAGTCGTCAATGATTACGAGCCTCCTGCCCTCTATGTTGTGCCTGATTGTCGAGAGCTTTATCCTCACAGCATCATCACGCATTGCCTGTTCAGGGAGTATGAAGGTCCTTCCCATGTACTTGTTCTTGATGAGACCCTCACCGTAAGGAATCCCCGAAGCCTCAGCATAGCCTATAGCCGCAGGTATTCCCGAATCAGGTACGGCCATGACCACATCAGCATCAATCTTGCGTTGTGCCGCTAACTTCATCCCGCACTTCCGCCGGAACTCATAGACACTCACACCGTCAACTATGCTGTCAGGACGCGCAAAGTAAACCAGCTCAAAGACGCACAAGTTCTTCCTGCACCAGTGGGAGGGCTCAATGCTCTTCAGTCCTTCCTTGTCGATTATGACGATCTCGCCGGGCATTACGTCCCTCACGAACTCCGCATCAAGTGCCTCAAGCGCGCAGGTCTCGGACGCTAGGACATATCCCGAATCACCGTTGAGCCTGCCTATGCACAGGGGGTGAAGGCCGTAATTGTCCCGGACTCCTATGAGCTTGTCGCCTATCGTGATTACGAGGACATACGCACCCTTGATGAGGCTCATTGCGTTTTTGATGCCTGCCTCAATTCCCCGGCTGCCATGCTGGCATATCAGGTTGAGGATTGATTCAGAGTCGCTGGTCGTGTGGAAGATTACACCCTCATCAGTGAGCATTTCCCGGAGGCTGTCGGCATTAACGAGATTCCCATTGTGGGCTAAGGCAATCTCACCCAGTCGGCACGAGGCGGCTAAAGGCTGTGCACTCCTCTGTGAACCGTCCCCTGCTGTCGAATATCTCACATGGCCGATAGCGATATTGCCCGGCAATTTCCCGAAGTCATAGCCACGGAAAACCTCACCGGCAAGCCCCAAGTCCTTCCGTATCTCCATATGACCGTTAAGGTTGGCGGCTATACCTGCGCTTTCCTGCCCCCTGTGCTGGAGGGCGTACAACCCGTAGTAGACCAAGTGAGACGCATTGCCTGCCTCATCGTTGATATATACCCCTATCACTCCGCATTCCTCGTGTATCTCGTCAGACATTGCCCTTTTGCCCGGTTATTCGCCTGAACATCTCCTGATAGGCTTCCTCAACGCCTCCCATGTCGCGCCTGAAACGATCCTTGTCGAGCTTCTCGTTGGTCTTCGCGTCCCAGAAACGGCACGTGTCAGGCGAAATCTCATCAGCAAGAATGATTGTACCGTCAGGCAACCTCCCGGCCTCAATCTTGAAGTCCACCAGCTTGACCCCAATACCCGCAAAGAACTCACGAAGTACATCGTTCACCCTGTAGGCCATTGTCCTTATAGCGTCAAGTTCCTGTTCTGTAGCAACTCCCAAGGCGATTATGTGGCTGTCATTGATGAGTGGGTCATTCAGTGCGTCATCCTTAAGGGAAAACTCAAGGGTAGGACGCAGTAACTCCCGGCCTTCCTCTACACCGTAACGTTTCGAGAATGACCCGGCGGCTGTGTTCCTGATGATGATTTCGAGCGGGACTATCTTCACTGCCCGGACTACTGTCTCGCGGTCGTTGAGCTGCTCTACATAGTGGGTCTTTACACCGTTCTTCTCTAGGAGCTGGAACATGAGGTTGCTCATCTTGTTGTTGATGATGCCTTTTCCTGTGATTGTCCCGTGCTTGAGACCGTTGAAGGCTGTTGCGTCGTCCTTGTATTCGACAATGTAGAATGAAGGGTCAGACGTGGCGAAAACTTTTTTGGCTTTCCCCTCGTATATCTGGTCAAGTTTCGTGATGCTCATTGTGAAAATTTTTTCCTTCCGTGTAATTTCTGAAGCATGAATATTATACATGTCAGCTCAAATTCTCATCATCTCCGTCATACTCGAAGAAGTCCTTGCGGTGGCGATACCACAGGAACATAGCAAGCCCACCGAAAATTACCCCGGCACTCAGGCCGCCGATGATATAGTCGAGCCTTACCCCTCCGCCGAAAAGTGAGCTCCCATATCCGGCAAGTGCATAACCGAAAGCTATTACACAGAGCATTGACAGTGTAGTTATTACCAGACGCATAAATATCCTCACCTCATGCTGATAAAATATTGATGAGTTTACACCGAAACATAATTAATCTCACATAACAATTGAAAGGAGCTGAGTATCATGCAGAAATTCTATAGGCATGTTATTTTTTCCGTGCTTATGATTTTGTCTCTCTCTTTGCCTTCATGGGCCGCTAAAAATCCTAAAGGGTCATTTGAGGCATTATCCCCGGAATTTCTCAGGTGGCAGGCCGAAAATTATTCCCAAGCTCTCAGTGAAAACAGCTCACCTCTAGGCGGCTATGTCCCTTCACCCGTGAACCTCTCACATCTTGGCAGCAACCTTCCCATTGAGGGAGGCTCCCAGTCCATGAACGTCAAGGCTGATGCACTGCCCTCAAAGTATGACCTTCGGAGCGTGAACGGGAAGAGCTACGTTACGAGCATCAAGAACCAAAATCCTTATGGGACTTGCTGGGCACATGCGGCAGTTGGTGCAATGGAGTCGAACATGCTCATTCAGGGAAAAGGAACGTTCGACCTCTCGGAGATGCATCTTGCATGGTTCACCTTCAGGGATTCCGACAAGTCAAAGTCCTTCAAGAACGTACACACCTCCGGCTTCTCGTCAGTCATGAACATGGGGGGAAACTCATTCTACCCTGCGGCGGTATTTTCCCGTCTTTCGGGCCCGGCGAATGAGAGCGATGTACCTTACGGGCAGGACAAGCAGCCCTCAAAGTCTTCGGCGGAAAGCTACACGAGAGTTCTCAGGCTCAGGGAGGTCTACTATCTCTCAATGGGAAGTGAGCCCAACGTGAACAGCAGCCAGGAGGCAAGGGACATAGTCAAGCGTCGCATAATGAACAGCGGGGCAGTTGTCGGGAACTACTACAGCAACAACGGGAGCTACTACAAATCCGCCACAGCAGGGACGAACTATTACTACAAGAGCTCATCAGTGAATCATGCCGTGCAGATAATAGGCTGGGATGACAACTATTCACGGGAGAACTTCAGCTCCTCCTCAAGGCCAAGCTCAAACGGTGCGTGGCTGATAAAGAACTCGTGGGGAAACAGCTGGTACACCGGCAGCGGTTATGCAGGGGATGAAGGCTGCTTCTGGATGTCCTACGAGCAGTACCTCACTGAAGGCTCAGCGTTCATTGCCGAGGCGGCCGACACGAAAATGAAGGCATACCTCTACGACCCGCTAGGCTGGTGTGCAACGTGGGGCTATGGCTACAGCGGCTCACATGTCCACGCGGCAAACGTCTTCAGGGCTGAAAGGGACACCGAGACAGTTACTGAGGTAGGGTTCTACACTCCCGACAACAACATAGAGTACGAGATAAACCTTTATTCCGGGATGTCGTCAATGCCATCATCAAGCCCTGTGCCTTCAGGGAGCAAGGCATCATCACCTGCGGCCTCCGGGAAGATACCTTACGCGGGCTACCACACAATAACCCTAGCTACTCCCCTCACTGTCTCGAAGGGTGAATATTTCTCGGTCGTCGTAACGTTCAAGAACTACGGGATGACTCCTGTCGAGATGAAAATTTCCGGCTGGTCTGACAACGCACTGATAGAGTCAGGAAGTTTCTTCTCCTACAACGGCTCATCATGGGTAACGGGAGCAAGCAAGAACATGAACGCAACAGTGAGAGCCTTCACGGTTACCGGGGCAGTCTCAGGCTCAGCACCGCGCATCAATGAGGGTTCACCGTCTGATGCAACGCTGAACAAGTCCTACACCGCCCAGCTCTCGGCATCAGGGACTCAGCCCATAACGTGGTCAGTTTCGGGTGGCAGTCTTCCGGCGGGCCTCAAACTCGACGCATCGTCCGGGAAAATCTCAGGCACCCCCACGACTGAAGGCAAGTACACGTTCGGGATAACCGCAAAGAACTCCTACGGTTCAGACACGAGGAACTACACCATAAACGTCCTGGCTCTCCCGGAAATAACCACTACGGGGTTTTCAGGCTATGTCGGCTATTCTTTCACCGGGACGCTTGAACTTTCCCCCAAGACAGCGGCGAAATGGAGCGTTAAGAGCGGCAGACTTCCTACCGGTCTTTCGCTGAACTCATCA
Source organism: Synergistaceae bacterium (assembly GCA_017405525.1). GTDB lineage: Bacteria > Synergistota > Synergistia > Synergistales > Aminobacteriaceae > JAFUXM01. The sequence continues at coordinate 4,414 of JAFRAH010000026.1, read as the reverse complement.
TCGGGGGCAATAACCGGCAAACCCTCAAAGGCAGGGACTTATTCCGTAACGTTCCTTGCGGCCTCGGCGGCTGGAAATTCTGAGGGAACGGTAAAATTCACGATAAACGCAAAACCCGTGAAGCCTACGATAAAAATCTCAAGCATGAAGGCAGGAATGGTTGGCACTTTCTACTCACAGAAGGTAGAAGTTGACGGGACGATGCCGATAACCCTGACTGTCGAGGGTCATCCCAACGGCCTATCACTGACTAGGGCGGCTGTGAACCTCTCAGGAACTCCGGCAAAAGCAGGGACTTATACCCTGAAGTTCACGGCTGAGAACATAGCGACAAGTCTCGACGGTAAGCCTGTAGTCAAGACGGTGAAGCTCACGGTAAAGGCACGTCCCCCGGTTATAGCCACTCATGCCGCGCTGGCTGATGCGATACTGGGCGAGAAGTATGGTGATGTCAAGTTCTCACTCTCAGCAGGAGACCAGCCTGTAACGTGGTCGGCATCAGGTGTTCCTTCTGGTCTGAAGATGAGCACTTCAGGCGTTCTCTCAGGAACTCCAACGAGGGCAGGGAACTTCAACATGACCATAAAGGCCGTAAATTCCAGCGGCAACTCAACAATGAGGATGCCCCTCACCGTCCTGGAGAAGCCTTCAGCGTCAACGTCAAGAATTTCTGCGGCAACAACGGACAAGCTCTACAACGCTAAGATTTCGGCAAAAGGAACTCTCCCGATAAGCTGGGAGATTTCCGGGCTGCCTGACACAATGAAGCTCACCAAGACCCAGACGGGAAACCAGGCAACCATCACAGGCACTCCCGTAAAGGCAGGAGATTACCCGCTCACTATCACCATGACGAACAAGGCAGGTAAGACCAAACTTTCACTGACACTTACGGTGAAGGGAGTAGCTCCGAGCCTTAGTGCTACATTGGCCAGAGGAACGGCAGGGAGCAAATACAGCGGCAGCAAGATATACGCACTAGGTACGAAGCCGATAACTATAACGTACTCAATCTCAGATGCAGACAAGGCAAAATTCGGGATACGAAGCCTTGAGGATTTAGGGTTGTCCTTCAAGTCAGACCCTAAGACAGGGACGGCTGAGATTACCGGCACTCCTGATGTTTCCGTTAAGGGGCTGCCGATAATTTTCAGCGCGAAAAATTCAGTGTCATCAAGCCCCATCACAAAGAGGGCAACCCTGAACATTGCCGGGGAAAAACCAGCCTTCACGAAACCGGCAGAAAGCACGATAAACATTACCTGTGAGGTGAGCAGCTACGTTGAGGTTGAGTTTGAGGCTCAGGGGACGAAGAACATAGCCTTCACAATGAGCAGGGCAAGCGGTTTCCTTCTTGAGCGGACCGGGGAAAATTCGGCGAGACTTTACGGCACTGCCCCGGCAAGGGATGGGACATTGACGATAACCGTAACTGCCTCGAACGCTGACGGCAAAGCCACAAGGAAGGTCGCAATAAAGACGATGACCCCCCCGTCAATCACGACAGCCTCACTCAATAACGGGACGCTGAACAGGAGCTACACCGCCAAAGTCATGGCCGCAGGGACAAAAACGATAAAGTGGACGCTTGACGGCAATCTTCCTTCAGGCTTGAAGTTCTCGAACGGCTCTATCTCCGGGAAACCTGCAAAGGCCGGGAACTTCACGTTCACCCTCATAGCCTCGAACAGTATCGGGAAGGACAAAAAGAAGTTCACGATAGCCATCATTGACCCCGCAAAGACCACAGCGCGCGAGGACATCCCCGAACTTCCAGAACTCCCGGACGTTGAGGAGGCACCTGAGCCTGCCCCATTGCCTGAGCCCGTCCCTGTTCCTGAGCATGAGCCTGCTCCAGTCCCTGAACCTGAAGTACCCGTGAAGACCCCGGAAGAAGTCTCTGATCCAGTGCTTGAGTTTGGCGCGGAAAGAACAGAAGAATCACTGCCTGCTCCAGTTCTTGAGTGGCTTGAACGTGAAGGCTACATTATTGCGGCGGTCCTCCCTGAAGTGAGCGTGAACGTTTCGGGATTTCATAGCATTAAGACCGGGCTTTACGTTGACGTTCCTGCAGGGTCAAGGCTTTTCTGGCTGGCATTCGCTGAGGAGGGCAAGGAGTCTGACGATGACGAGATAGCGGAGTTCTACGATGAGTCAGGAGCTGAGATAGTGGCTGTCCCGGAGAACGGGAAAATTTCAGTGTCTGCGTGGCTCAACAAGGGAGTGAAGTATTCCCCTGTGATTGCCGTTAAGGGTGAATGACCATGCGCGAGATAGGCACTGAAGAACTGAAACGTATACAGCTCGAAATACTGGACGTAGTGATGAAGTTCTGTGAGGTGAACGGAATAACCTGCTGGCTTAACGGCGGGACGTTGCTGGGGGCTGTCCGGCACAAAGGCTATATACCTTGGGATGATGATATTGACTTGGGGATGCTCCGACCTGACTATGACAGGTTCATGGCCACGTTCAACGGCTATAATCCCCGGTACAGGTTCAGCAGTGCGGAGAATGACCCTGAGAGTTTCACGCACTTCGGGAAAGTTTTCGACACCTCGACAATTCTCTATGAGCCTGACGAGAAGGGAACGAGGCTTTCAGTTTACGTTGACATTTTCCCGATGGACAACGCCCCCCTTAACGTTGACGAACAGAAGAAGATTCTCAGGAGGCGCGATATATATACCGTCTGCAATCTCGGAAGGAAGCTGCCTGTTTTCCTCAAGCCAACGCGTGGGGGAGTATTCCACGTTCTGGCGGTCTATGCATTCCGTGCGGTCTTGAGGGTATTTCCGCGGCATTGGTTCGTGAGGAAGCTCGTGGAGAACGCGAGGAGCTGCAAGGATGACACTGGGCTTGTTGGGGATTTTACCGGGCTGAGGAATGCTGTATACCCTGCTGAGTATCTCAGGACTGTAACGGCTGGCGAGTTCGAGGGAAAAAGCTACAACCTCCCGGCAGGCTGGGATGGGTGGCTTAAGGCACTTTACGGGGACTACATGACTCTTCCGCCTGAGACTGAGAGGGTATCTACGCACAAGTTCAAGGCGTACTGGAAGGACTGAGACGGAATAACAAGACTTCCCTGTGATGAGCGGGGAAGTTTTTTTGTGAGCCTGTATGCTATAATGCCCTCATCAATCAAGAAAGGACTTGACACAACTCATGATGATCGCTAAAATCGGCTGTCGGCTGTCGGCTGTCGGCGAATTATGCTCATTAACAGGTAATCGCGTTACTGATGAAGTGATAGATGCCCTTCGGAAATTTTCCGTGAGGGTATTTTTTTGTCCTCTTTCCTCATGGGAGGGTTAGCGGCCATGCATCAGCTTACCCTTGAGGAACTCAGGAAGAACCAGCTCGAAATACTCGATGTTGTGTCCTCATTCTGTGAGGAACGCGGCATAAACTACTGGCTTGATTTCGGGACACTTATCGGGGCAATACGACACAAAGGCTATATTCCTTGGGATGATGACATTGATATTTCCATGCTGAGGCCGGACTATGACAAGTTCATGAGGGAGTTCAACGGCCATAACCCGCGCTATGATTTCCACAGCATAGAGAACGACCCGGATTTCCCCTACGCTTTCGGGAAGGTCATGGACAAAAAAACAACCCTGTACAACTCCGGCATAAAGTGGCACGTGAACATTGATATATTTGTCATGGACAATGCCCCCGATGATGACAGGGAGGCGCGGAAGATGTTCTTTACCCGGAGATGGCTGAACAGGAGCAATGCAAGGAGGGTAGTTTCGGTTCTGAATCTTCCCCCGGCAATTCGCAGGAAGAATATTTTGCGGAGGCTGTGCGAATATATCACTCGTGGAATTCTTAGGGTGTTCCCAAGAAATTACTTCACCCGGAAAATCATAGAGGTCTCAAAACGCTACAGCAACCAGGCAACAAGGCGAGTCGGAAATTTCACGGGGGCTCAAGATGCTATGATTGACAGGGAGGCTTTAAGCTCAGTGATTGACGTTGAGTTTGAGGGAAGAACGTACAAGGCTCCTTCAGGTTATGACGAATGGCTGAGGCTGATTTACGGCGACTATATGGAGCTTCCGCCGGTTGAAGAGAGGGTAACCAACCACGAACTCAAGGCATACAGGGAAGACTGAGGCAAGAAAGAAATATTTTCCCCCGACTTCAACATGGCCGGGGGATTATTATTCTGGAGTATATCTGCATGGAGCAAAAAAAAATGGCGGAAACGCAGAGATTCGAACTCTGGGAGGATTTCTCCTCTTACGCTCTCCAAGCGCACGCCTTCGACCGCTCGGCCACGTTTCCACGCACGGGAATTATAGCACACTTCACCGCCTCATGGTGTAGAATGTTCCTGCTTCTCTTGAAGGTGTGAGTCATCTCTCATCTCAAGGGAGTATTCTTGTCTCTTGACAGC
>JAFRAH010000025.1 GCA_017405525.1 Synergistaceae bacterium | reverse complement strand
CTTTGACGCTCCTATACCGTTTACGTTCATGATGTCTTCAGGCCGGGTGAATGCCCCATGAACTTGCCGGTAATCCACTATCCTTTGAGCGATTGACGCACCTATTCCCGGAAGCCCTGAGAGTTCGGCGGCACTTGCACGGTTTATGTCCACCAGCCCCGATGCCTGACGTGAGGACGCAGGAAGTCCGGGTATTGTTGGGTTTCCTTGAGCCTCCTGAAATTTCGCCCCAACATGAACATGAACACCATCCGCGAGAAATCCGGCCAAGTTCAGCGATGAAGTGTCAGCCTTCTGGGAAAACCCTCCCGCCGCGTCAATGAGCTCAAATATCCGGGAGTCCTCCGAGAGCTTGTAGACCCCCGGACGCATGACCTCACCCGTTACGTAGGCATATATGATTTTTTGCGGTGGCACTTGAGGCTCTGAGGTTGCCGCCAAATTCTGAGGAGGCCGGGAATTTTGCTGCTCCCGGATTTCAGGGGATGAACTGGGCTTGTTGATGCCGTCATTTTCTGATGGAGTGAAGAGCATGGTGATTAGCCCGGCAAAAAGAAACAGTAACACTCCTCCACCGGTTATTATGGGCTTTCGGTAATGTTCAAGTATATCCTTCATTGTCATGTTGGGAGTCTCCTGTCGTATTTTCCGCAGTGATTATAGCGCAGTCCCACGAATTGACGCGCCTTTAAGCCCCGAATAAAATTAACCCGACACATTCACGAAAGGACTGACGGAATTATATTCAGACCAGCTAAATTATTGCTCCCAAAACTTGACGACCTTTCACGCTGGGCAGTAATAGCCTGCGATCAGTTCACCTCACAGCCTGAATACTGGGACAAGGTTCGGGATTACGCCGGAAATTCACCATCAGCTTACAGGCTCATACTCCCGGAGGCAATGCTCAAGGACGACAACACTGAAGCCATAACACAAATCAACTCGGCCATGAATGAATACCTTGATGCCGGGCTCTTCAACGAGTACAAGAACACATACATATACGTTGAGCGTGAGATGCTTGACGGAAAGACACGCCGGGGAATCGTGGGAGTTATTGACCTCGAAGAATACGACTACAGGCCCGGAACTTCCCCCCTAATCCGCGCAACTGAGGAGACCGTGAAGGAACGTATACCCCCCCGCAAGGCAATCCGTGAGAATGCCGCACTCGAACTCTCACACGTGATACTGCTCTGCGACGACGAGAAACGCGAACTCATAGAACCCCTCACCCTCTCGAAGCACTCAATGAAGAAGCTCTACGACTTCAGCCTCATGTTAGGCGGCGGGAATATTAGGGGCTGGCTTGTACGTGGCGACCACGCAAGAGCCCTCAACATGCGAATAGCCTCCTACATCAAGCGCAAGAGCAAGGAGCTGTCCCTCGTCTTTGCTGTCGGTGATGGCAACCATTCACTTGCCTCAGCCAAAGCCTGCTACGAGGAAGGCTATACCTCACGTTATGCGATGGTTGAGCTGGAGAATATCTATGATGATGCGCTGAAGTTCGAGCCAATTCACAGGATAGTGAAGAACGTTGAGCCTGAAGACTTCATCCGGGAGCTTGTGGCTGAAATCTGCAACGGCAACGAAAAATCTTCATGGCCGATAACGTACTACACTCATAGCGGCGAGGGGACTATATACATTGACCGCGAGAAGGGAGCATCAGCCCTTGTTGTCCTGCAGAAATACCTTGACGAGAAAGCCTGTGAGGTCGACTACATACACGGTGATGATGCACTAAGGGAGCTCTCAGACGCTGAAGGTTGCGTTGGTTTCCTGATGCCACCGTTCGACGAGGACGCTAAACGGGACTTCTTCCGTGTAATCTCACAGTCCGGGACATTGCCGCGAAAGACCTTCTCAATGGGTCATGCCCAAGAGAAACGATACTACCTAGAGGCCCGGAGAATACAATAATGCTTGCGGATTTGGGCCTGCTCTACTGTGCATTGTTCTGGGGATTGAGCTTCCCGACAATGAAGGTTCTTGTTGGGATTTATCCGGCGTGCTGGCTCTTGTTCCTGAGATTTTCGGCGGGCTCAATGATGATTTACCTGTTCTTTCACCGTCGCATAAACCAGAACTTCAGGAGCGTCATCAATGGCGGGGCAATAATCGGCGTTCTTCTTTTCGTCGCCATAGCAACCCAGACAGTCGGCCTCAACTATATAGGCGGCGGACGTTCGGCATTCATCTCGGCAATCTATGTCCTGATGGTTCCGTTCATGCTGTGGATATTGAGGCGGGTATTTCCCGGATGGCTGACGATTGGGGCAGCGTGCCTGTGCGTTGCGGGAATGTACTTCCTCACGGGCGGCGATGACCTCACGGGGTCGGTGAATGCCGGGGATGTCCTGACAGTGATATGTGCGTTCACGTTTGCGGTTCAGGTTATAGCCATCAGCAAGTACGCGAGGGACTGCGACCCTGTGGCGTTGAGCTTCGCGGAGTTCGTGAGCTTTGCGGGAATGTCCTTGCTGTGCTCCCTAGTGTTCGAGAGCCCGGAAGAATACCTCAGCACTAACGGACTTCCTGAACTGGTCTTCACGATTGTGTTTGCCACGTTCGGGTGCTACATGATGCAGATAGTTGCGCAGAAGTATGCTGAGCCTTCACACGCTACAATCATCATGAGCCTTGAGTCAGTTTTTGGGCTTGTTGCGAGCATCATATTTCTTGACGAGGCCGTAACCTCAAGGATGCTTTTGGGTTGTGCGTTAATTTTTGTGTCGGTGCTAATCTCGGAACTATCACCCTACATTCACAAAAGGAGCTGAATTAACCTTGTTCATGCGCTTTCTTGAAGATACTAACTGGCTGCCTATACTCTCCATTGTTCTGGGCAGTGCCGCGTTGTCAGTTCTTGGGGATTCTGTCGGCTCAAAGTACGGGAAGAAGCGCATATCAGTGTTCAAGCTCCGGCCCAAAATCACAAGCAGGCTCATCACAGCCTTGACCGGGGCACTAATCGCAATCGGGACTATCGCGGTCATGGCCGTATTGTCTCAGGACGTACGCACGGCACTTTTCGGGATGAAGATGCTCAAGCAGCAGATGTATGATCTCCAGTTCCAGCTGACACAGAGTGAGAGAGACAGCGAGCAGATGAGGGTATCACTTGCGGAGGCATCAGCGAGCCTTGACCTTACGAGCTTTGAGCTTGACACGATGCGAAACGACCAGTACCTGCTAGAGCAGGAGAAGAACGAACTGGAGGCTGCCCTTCGTGTGATGCGTGAGGAGTCCGCACAACTCAAGCGTGAACTGAAATCCCTTCGGAGCGAGGCCATAGCACTTAGCGCAAATGTCTTGTTGGGGCAGACAGCCTTTGAGCCCGGAACCTCAAGGGATGAAATTACGGCGGGCTTGAACTCCCTGAAACAGCAGGTGAGGCTGAACGTCCTGACGAGAATATCAGACCAGTCATTTACGCGGCTGCGTGATGTGCCTGTTGAGTTTGACGCTGAGACTGAGGAGGCACTGATCACCGAGCTCCTGAGCTCAGACACGAGGCAGTACGTCCGGGCATTGTCGGGGGAAAACTATACGGTAGGCGAGAACTTGAGGGTGATGATACGGCTCGAGACAGGCAGCAGCATACTGACCTACAGGGACGGTGAACCAGTCTACCGAAAATTCTTCATGAACGACAGGGCGGCCTCAAAATCAACGCCTGAAGAGATACTTCATGTATTCCTTCGTGAGCTGAGGAACAAGGCCATCAATGACGGAATTTTGCCCGACCCTGCAACGAACAATATCGGCACACTTGACGGTGAGGCATTCTTCAACGCGGTGGAAGCTCTCAGCCGCATAACTGAACCCGTCATAATCTCGGCGGTCTCTTCAGGGGACATATACACAGAAGGCCCTGTAGTGATTGATATAGTGTTCGAGGAGTAACCCCCCGGCCATGAAACCCCACGTAATCATCTACACGGACGGCGGGGCATCACCCAATCCCGGGCGCGGGGGCTGGGCGGCAGTGCTCTACTCACCTGCTCACGACAAGGAACGCGAGATTTACGGCTCAGAGGACGAAACGACGAATAACCGCATGGAGCTCACGGCGGCAATACGTGCACTTGAGGCGTTGAAGGTGCCCTGTGATGTTGACCTCCACACTGACAGCTCATACTTGCAGAGTGCCTTCACGAAACGATGGCTCTACAACTGGAAGCGCAGGGGCTGGAAGACTTCAGGGGGTGGTGATGTCCTGACCCGGGACTTGTGGGAACGACTCGATGAACTGGCTCATGTCCACACGGTAAAATGGCACTGGGTCAAGGGACATTCAGACGACCAACGCAACAACAGGTGTGATGAGCTTGTTCATATTGCGAGGGGATGCTAAGATTTTTCATGTTGCGAATTTTCCTATAAGGGATTGAAACTTGCGCTTCTCGAACTTCTTCGCTTCATTCTTCTGATTACGAACCTTCCTATTAGGGGCTGGCCTTCCGAAATTTACCGGGAGGCTATTTTTTTGCCCGTTATCCTGAATGAGGCCGTGAAGTATTCCTCTTCTCATGTGGCAGATGCGGCGGGCTTGTGGAATATTCGCGGGGGTGCTAAAATTTTTCACGTCATGAACCTTCCTATCAGGGATTGAAACGCAAATGCTTCTTTGCACCTGTAGAAACCCACATTACGAACCTTCCTATTAGGGGCTGGCCTTCCGAATTTACCGGGAGGCTATTTTTTGCCCGTTATCCTGAATGAGGCCGTGAAGCATTCCCCTTCTCATGTGGCAGATACGGCTGGCTTGTGGAATATTCGCGGGGGTGCTAAAATTTTTTATGTCATGAACCTTCCTATCAGGGATTGAAATTTGTTGTAGACTTCGTAGTGGTTAACGTCGTTCCGATTACGAACCTTCCTAATTAGGGGCTGGCCTTCCGAATTTACCGGGAGGCTTTTTTGTTATACTTCACCCCAAAGAAAGGGGGCATCTCTCATCAATTACCTGAACTATTCGATGCTGTGGCGTTACTTCCTTCATCTCATCTGGCCGGTAAGCTGTGAGCTCTGCGGAAGGCCGGGGGTCATGCTCTGCGAAAAGTGCCGCGAAATTCTCAGGAAGAAGGAAGCCGAGGACTCACGTGCCAAAGGTTTCTACCGCATCTTCAGCGACAAGATAATAACCCGTAAATTCGGGAGCCTCACCGTGTATTCAGCACTCTATCACCATGATGTGAACGTCAAGAAAGTTATACATGCCTTCAAGGAGGACGGAAGGAAGGACATGGGGCGGCCTCTTGGTGTGTGCATGGCCAAGTCATTCGGAGGGACTGAGGCAGACTACATTATTCCTGCACCGTTGAGGATGAACAGCGAACGGAAATACAACCAGACCACCGAGCTCGCAAAAGGAATGTGCGACTATTGGGGCGTTGAACTCCTCGATGTCTCAGAACGTACACGTGAACGTCCTCACCAGATGAGCCTGGGCGCAAGGGACAGGAAGAACAACATAGCTCCCGATGACTTCAGGTTCACACAGGACATTCGGGGATTGAGGGTTGCACTCGTCGATGATGTCTGTACTACGGGCTATACATTGATGGCATTCTATGAGGCTTGCAGGCAGGCGGGGGCAGTCGTAACCTGCGCATACACTCTTTCATCAAGCAACCGTTAAAGTATAATTCTGCAGGGTGATAAAACTTTGCAGAACAACAAAAATCCTTCAATGGTACGTCATGCAGTCTTCATGATGGCCGGAACGTTACTCAGCCGGATTTTAGGGCTTGCTCGTGAAGTACTTGTTGCGGCATTCTTCGGGGCAACCAAAGCAATGGATGCCTTCAACGTAGCCTATACCCTCTCGAACTTAGCCCGTCAGTTGCTCGCTGAGGGGGCATTGTCGGCGGCATTCGTCCCTGTGTTCTCTCAGGCACTGACACGGAGCAGGGAGAAGGCACTGCAATTAGCGCGCGGAACTATGACCGTCCTTCTGTGTGCAACGTTCCTTGTTGTGGGCTTGGGGATACTCTTTGCGCCCGGACTGGTCAGGATTATGGCACCTGGCTTTGACCCTGAGAACCACTCCCTAGCTGTGGGACTTACCCGGTGGATGTTCCCCTTCCTGATATTCATATCACTTGAAGCCCTGACGATGGGTGAGCTTAACTCGTTAGGGTCGTTCTTTGTCCCGGCATTGTCCCCGGCTTTCAGCAACTTGGTGTTTATAGTTACTGCACCGTTCTTTGCGGCGAAGTTCGGAGTTTACGGGCTGGCACTCTCGGTACTTTGCGGTGGATTTGCTCACTTCATGACGCAGTGGCTTTACGGTTTCAGGATGAACGCACCACTTTACCCCACGCGCCCGGACATGAGAGACCCTGACCTCAAACGGATAATGAAGCTCTTTCTTCCGTATGCTGCCGGTCTCTCGCTGAACCAGGTCAACCCGGTAATCAGCCGAATGCTTGGCTCATTCCTTCAGGCCGGGAGTATCTCAGTCCTCAACTACTCGAACAGGATACTTCAGCTCCCTCTAGGTCTCTTCGTGATAGCGATCTCTCAGGCTGTACTGCCACAACTTGCGCGGGCAAATGATGATGATGAGTTCGTGGCAACCTTGAGGCAGGCAGTGAGGTTTGCACTCTTCGTGGTACTTCCTGCGTCGTTGGGAATGATATTAATCTCTGATGAGGTAGTTCACCTTCTTTTTGTGCGTGGGGAGTTCAACGGCTGGGCTTGGTCTGCAACGTCCTCAACACTTGCCTTCAGTATGCTGGGACTTCCGGGCATGGCCTGCTCAACCGTCATAATGCGTGCGCTCTATGCCCTCTCAATGCCCCGTGAAGCCTTCAAGGTTACGAGTTTCAGCGTGGCATCAACGGCGGTCTTGTCGCTAATTCTCGTGTGGCCTATGGGGTATAACGGCCTTGCACTTGCGCCGGGGATTGCCTTCACGTTGTCGGGACTTCTTGGACTTCACTACGTCCGCAAAAAACTCGGAAGACCCCTCGGAATAATCTCACTCGAACTTTTCGGTGATTACCTTGTGGCGTTGATGGTGATAGATATTTCCGTGATGCTCTATCGCTGGTTGTGGCCTTATGACCCGGCAGGAAGTCTTGGGATGCGCTCACTGTGGATAGCCGGGGTTGTTGTCCTGAGCGCGGGGATGTATTCGGCTGTTACTGTCCTGAAGAAATTTGAGGAGTGGCAGCTGTTAGGTCAGGCTTTCGGGAAAAAGAGGCCGTGAACTTTTAGGGTATAATGGCACGAATTTATACATGACTAAATCAGGAAGGTGTTAATCAGTGGCATTTACAGTTTGCGTATTAACTGCCGCAGCAAAAAGAGATACATACATAGCCAGCTACATAGCCGGAGAATCGCCGGTAACAGGACATGACGTAATGGATGAGATGATCACCAAGCACGACATGCCGCAGAGACGGGTAATAGCCTGGTTCGTGAACAACTACACACGCCCGCTTGACTGGGTCGTTGACGAGGACGCTACCGTTGAGTTCATCACGTCAACTTCACCGACCGGCCAGAGAATCTACAAGCGCACTCTTGGGTTCGTCCTGATTATTGCGTGCGCGAGGGTGCTCGGACGGAAAGCGATACTCAGGCACTCGATAGCTGACAGCCATTATTGGGAGTTCGAGGACGGCGCGGCAACTCAGGCAGACGTGGACAAGATAAAGGCCGAAATGAGCGACATAATCCGCCACGACTCAGCCATAACCCGCGAGATACTCACCATCGACAAAGCTAGGAGGGTCTTCCAGCGTCAGGGTGAGCCGGAAATTGCCGAGCTCTTCGTGAGGGCTAACCTTGACCCCGTTGAAGTCTACAGGTGCGGGGAACGTTACGGGTATTTCTGCGGAGGGCCACTTGCACCGTCGACAGGTTCGCTCCGAATGTTTGACGTTGTACTCTATGAGCAGGGAATGTTGCTGCGTTTCCCCAACCCCGAAAAACCCGAAGAACTCCCAGAACTGAAACTTGATCCCTCAATGGGTAAGGTCTTCTTTGATTATGCTCACTGGCTGCAGGTTCTCGACCTCAACTATTTGAACAAGCTGCATCACCGCGTAACTGAGGGAAAAATTCAGGAGCTCGTTCTTATTGCTGAGGCATTCCACTCCCAGACGTTGGGCAACATTGCGGAGGACATAGCCGCCCGCCCCGTTAAGGTCGTAACGATTGCCGGGCCGTCAGGTTCAGGGAAGACGACATTTTCCGAACGCCTCAAGGTTCAATTGATGGTCTGCGGGAAAACCCCGGTAACCTTGCCGCTCGATAACTACTTCAAGGAACGCGAGGACAGCCCCAAAGACGAGACGGGTGAATACGACTATGAACGCCTTGATGCATTAGACCTTGACCTTCTGGAGGACAACCTGACGCGAATTTTGTCAGGCGAGGAAGTTACTACCCCTGTCTACAACTTCATCACAGGCAAGAAAGAGCCGGGTAAAATCATCAAGCTCAAGCCTTCTGACGTTCTCATCATGGAGGGTATTCACGGCCTCAATGACCGGATATTGTCGATGATACCAGAGTCAGGACGCTACGGTGTGTTTGTGTCGCCGTTGACGGGAATATGCATTGACCCCCACAACAGGACAAGCACCAGCGACAACAGGCTTTTGCGGCGGATAATCAGGGACTACAGGACGAGGGGGAAGTCAGCTCAGGTTACCCTTGAGGTCTACCCGAAGGTCATACGCGGGGCGAAGAGGTACATATTCCCCTACAGGAGCCGGGCTAATGCTATCTTCAACTCATCACTGCCCTATGAGCTCGGAGTGCTGAAGCCGTATGTTGAGCCGCTGCTGCACACGGTGGACGAGAACTCAAGCGTATTCAGTGAGGCATTGAGGCTGCTGAACATTCTGCGGTTTGTCCCGGCACTGAACAATGACGGCATCCCGAACAACTCAGTAATTCGCGAATTTATCGGCGGGAGCTGCCTGGACGTGTAAGCAAGAGGGTATACTATGAAAAATTTTCTCACAAGGAGTGTGTTACTTATGGCACGAAAATTTTTGTGCGTCCTTCTCTTCGTGTTCGTACTTTCCTCACAGTCTCAGGCAATCCCCAATCCCCCGGCAAAAGGACAATGGGCATTCCCACTTGAAGACACTCTGAGGCTCTACGACAGGGCAGACGGAACTTCAGACTACGAGGAAATCGACATGCCCGGAAAATGGATCAGCGTACCCAGCGCAGTGAGAGACCGCGATAATTACCTGTGGTACAAGGTCAGGATTGGCGGCCAAAACGGATGGCTTCCCCAGAACGGAATACGCCTCAAGATGGGCGGAAAGAGCAAATCAGCCGCAAATATCTACAGGCACTACGTCAAGGCCCGGCAGAAAGTCATGGACAACCCAAGAGGCTGGACCCGGAGCACTGACGACGGCATCACAACCTACAGTACTGACGGCGGAGAGTTCAGGATTGTACGCGGGAACAGGGGCGTTCAGGACGTGTTCTTCACGACAAGCGACTACAGAATTTGCCGGGAGTTCTTGGGCGTTGACCTGATTGACTGGAGCCAGCCCGAAGTACGCTCAAAGCTCGGAACCCCCACAATGCGCGAGACACCCTATGATGACCCGGAAGTCAGCATTCTCTCGTTCGAGGTTGAAGGCAGGAACATGACACTCTCAGTCCTTGAGCGTCGGGAGGAAGGCGGAACTGATGGCATCGTCTACCGTGTCGAGCTCTACAGGGGCAGAACTGCTGAACCCGAATTTTAGGCGTTGAGATTTTCCCTGACGTTATGCCTCGCTGTAGTTCTTGATGCTGTTCTTGGAGACCCTCAGAATTTCCCTCACCCCGTAAAGTTCACGGGCAACGTTATAGCTCTGTGGCATAAGCTGTTCTTCAACGGCACTAACTCATTCACTCGTGGCCTCGCTGTCGTGATAATGACCCTCATGACGGCGGGGCTTTCTGTTTTCCTCGTTCTCTATGCGTCAGGCTGTCATCTTCTCGTTCAGGTCTACCTTCTCTATTCGGCCATAGCATGGAGAGACCTCAAGGACGAAACCGAACCCGTCCTGCTCTCACTCCTCAAGAATGACCTCAAGAATGCCCGGCTGTTCTTGTCCCGTATAGTTGGGCGCGACACCGACAACCTCAACGAGCCCGGAATTACCCGTGCAGTAATCGAGACCATCGCCGAAAACTCAACAGACGGAATAATCTCCGTGATATTCTTTGCGGCACTCGGCCATGCAGTGAACCAGTCCTACGGGATGGCTGTTTCTGTGTGGCTCTTCAAGGCGGCAAGCACACTTGACTCAATGCTGGGCTATGAGAGCATGGGGAAATTCGGGACACCTTCAGCAAGGCTTGATGACGTTCTCAACTTCATACCTTCAAGGATTGGCGGCATCATCATAATTTTTTCGGGAGCATTGACCGGCGGCAATATCCGGGAATCTTTCAGGGTCTTCATGTCTGACAGGAAGAAGCACAAGAGCCCTAACAGTGCGCACGGTGAAAGTGCTTTTGCGGGAGTATTGGGTGTTAGGCTGGGGGGAGGGGCATATTACGGCGGGAAGTTCGAGGCCCGGCCATACCTCAACGAGAAGGCTAATGACCCGGAGGCTTGCGACATTCTCAGGGCGTGGAAGCTACTTGATGTTTCGTGTTCATTGTCGGTGTTGATGGCAGTGGTTGTGTTTTGGGCGGCCTGAAAAGAAAACTCCCCTGCACTTTCCTGCAAGGGAGCGTGTTTACTTCATGAGGTCAGCGAGGGTTATACCGTCAAAGAAATCGTTGATGACCTTTCCGAGTTTCTTCCACATTGGGAGGGTCGGGCATTTCCCGGCTCTTGGGCAGGTATTGGGCTCACAGCTCAGGCACGAAACGGGCGCAAGTTCCTCATCCATTGCCGCGAGGACATCACTGACCCTGCAGTTCTCCGGGTGGACAGAAATTCGGTAGCCTCCTCCTACACCGTGCTGTGCGCTGACGAACCCGCCGTGTGAGAGCGAGGCCATGAGACGCTCGGCATATTTCCGGGATACTTCCTGCTCATCGGCCAGCTCCTGAGTGGTTATGTATCCTTTCCCTTTGTTCTGAGCCAAGTAGACCAGAAAACGGAGGGCATATCTTCCGCGAGTTGAGACCAGCATTTAGCCCTTCACTGCCTCGAAGCCGTGCTGCAAGTCCGCAAGAATGTCGTCAATATGCTCTGTTCCTATTGAGAGCCTTATAGTTGTCGGTCTTATGCCGCAAGCCAGGAGCTCCTCATCATTGAGCTGTGAATGTGTCGTTGATGCCGGGTGAATTACGAGGGACTTCACGTCAGCAACGTTAGCCAGCAGTGAGAAAAGCTCTAAGCTCTCGGTGAACTTCTTTGCTGTCTCAGCAGTTCCCTTAATGTCGAACGTGAATATAGAGCCCCCGCCGTCCGGGAAGTACCTAGTATAGAGCTCCTTCTGCCTTCCAGTCTCAAGTGAAGGGTGGTTCACGCACTCAACCTGCGGATGCCTCTTCAGGAACGAAACGACCTGCAGGGCATTCTTCACGTGGCGTTCAACCCTCAGTGAGAGCGTCTCAAGCCCCTGAAGCAGCAGGAACGAGTTGAACGGCGACAAGCACGCCCCCTGATCCCTCATGAGGGTAGTCCTGAGCTTGATGATGTACGCGAGATTTCCCGCTGCCTGAGTGAAGACCACGCCGTGATATGACGGGTTAGGTTTCGAGAGGCCGGGGAACTTGTCATTTTGTGCCCAGTCGAAATTTCCGCCGTCAACAACGACACCGCCCATGACTGTACCATGACCGCCGATGAATTTCGTTGCTGAGTGTACGACAATATCAGCCCCGTACTCAATGGGACGGCACAAATACGGCGTGGCAAATGTATTGTCGATTACGAGGGGTATTCCGTGTTCATGTGCGATTTTGGCGATGGCCTCGATGTCGATAACGTCGGAATTAGGGTTGCCGAGTGTCTCAGCATAGAGCAGCTTTGTGTTGGGCTTTATGGCTTTGGCGAAGTTCTCAGGCTTTGAGGGGTCAACGAAATCTGCCGTAACTCCCTGTTCAGGAAGAGTGTTCGCGAAAAGGTTGAACGTCCCGCCGTAAAGGTTGGTTGACGAGACTACATGACTTCCAGCCGTTGCGATGTTCTGGACTGCGTAGGTTATTGCCGCCGAGCCTGAAGCCGTAGCGAGTGCTGCCGCGCCTGATTCGAGTGCCGCAATTCTCTTCTCGAACACGTCATTTGTCGGGTTCATCAAGCGCGTGTAGATGTTCCCCGGCTCAGTGAGGCCGAAACGTCCTGCCGCCGTCGCCGAGTCCTTGAAGACGTATGATGTCGTCGCGTATATAGGCACTGCCCTTGCGTCTGTAGTGGGGTCTGCTGTTTCCTGTCCTGCGTGGAGCTGTATGGTCTCGAACTTGTATTTGTTTCCTGACATTATGCTATCCTTCTTTTCTGTTGAGTTTTCCGTGATGCCTTCTGTTGTGGGAGTTTCGGGACTGTCATTGCTGCGTGATAGTATCTTGTGAAAAATTCCTGACAGGCTCATTAACACACCTTCCGAGTATGAATTTTTGGTTGCAGAAATTTTACACGCTTAACCCGCAATGTCAAGCCTCACAAAAAAAGCCCTCCCGTCATTCAGGAGAGCCGAAATGCATAACCCTGTTGTAGCCTTCAGGAAGGTACTTGTACGTCAGAATGTAGAGTGCACTGCTCAGCCTGTTGAGTATGTGGCATATCCTGAGCCTGTCGTCATGGCCGAATGCCCGGACTGCGCAGAGTTCAGCCTCACGTGTGAGAGTCCGAAGAAGGTTTATGCCTGATGCCCCGCGTCCCATGTCCATGTGCGGGAGAATGTGGCCAAGCCCGTAATATTTCGCGGGGTTGTGTGAGCGTCTGTGTATCTCCTCGCCGTCAATCCCCCAAAGCGTCAGAGGCCCGGCAAAAACTTTCTCCCCTGCCTCGCAACGCTGGAGACAGTTGATTACCTCCCTGACTTCCTCGATGTCAGCGTTGTATTCGGGGTTATCGCTCATGGCCTGAAGGAATATGATTTCTGCGTTGAGGCTGTCGAGCCTGCCCCTGAGTTCGAGCCTTGGGCTGTCCTTCCCGTAAGTCATGCCCCAAGTGTCGCAACCATTACGGCCTTGATGGTGTGCATTCTGTTTTCCGCCTCGTCAAAGACACGTGAAGCCTCAGACTCGAAGACTTCCTCCGTAACTTCAGAGCCTTTCACCGCAGGCAGGCAGTGAAGGAATATCGTACCTTCCTTGCCGGTTGCCTTCATGATTTCCGAGTTGACCTGCCAAGCTCCGAGCAACCTGTAGCGTTCCTCCTTGAGTGCCTCCTCACCCATTGAGACCCAGACATCAGTGTAGATTGCGTCCGCTCCCTTTACGGCCATGAACGGGTCATTGATGACGGTAATGCTTGAGTGGGTTGCGATTTCCCTGCACTTGGTGAGAAGTTCAGCATCAGGCTCTAATTCTTTGGGGGTACTGATGACGTAGTTGATGCTCATTTTTGCACAGCCTATCATGAGGGCATTGCTCATGTTATTGCGGCCATCACCAAGATATGCCAGAGTGAGTCCCCTGAGAGTCCCGAAGTTCTCCCGGAGTGTCAGGAAGTCGGCGAGGACTTGGGTGGGGTGGTCAGTGTCAGTGAGGCCGTTCCACACGGGAACACCTGAATATTCTGCGAGCTCCTCGACCACTGACTGCTTGAAGCCCCGGAACTCGATACCGTCAAACATGCGGCCTAATACCCTTGCTGTGTCCTTCACGTCTTCCTTTGAGCCGAGCTGTATATCGTTCTTGTTGAGGTATTCAGGGAATGCCCCCTCATCGTTGCAGGCTACGGTGAAAGCACAACGTGTTCTTGTTGATGACTTCTCGAACAGTAAGGCAATATTCTTCCCTGCGAGGGAGTTTCCGCGTATTCCTGAGCGTTTTTTGGCCTTGAGGTCTGATGCGAGGGTGAGGAGATAGTCTATTTCTGACGGGGAAAAGTCCATGAGGGTCAAGAAACTTCTGCCCTTGAGATTTACCGGCATTGTGATTCTGCCTCCTATGTGTGAGTGTGAGATTTCCCGCGATTATACCACGCCACAAAAAAACACCCCCGCCACTAAAAGCAGGGGTGCAAATAATCCGGTTAATGCTCTAGGAATTGAGGGGTTCAAGCCTCCTGAAGAGCTCTTCCTTGTCATGGCCGATTATCAGGGTCAATGATGCCGCCCTCCTGTCAGGCTGTATCAGTCTCTCGTTCTTTATGCCGCAGAGCTCAGCCAGTGCCATAGCTCCCTGCCTCACTGACTCGTCCCCGTCCGGCGGGTAAATGATGCTCGATGCCCTGTAGTCGTAGTGCCTTGCGTTGCCAGTGTAGGGTACCTCGATACCTATACGCTGGAATATCTGTGCCGCACGCTTGCCTATTCCTTTTTCGCCGTCCCCGTTGAGTATCCTGATGCTCATTATCTGGTCTCTGAGCTCGGCTATCTTCTCGCTGTCGAATGCGGGCGTTGCGTCCTGAGCTGAGGGGGTAAGGTCAAGTTCCACAGCATCAGTTGCGTCAAGTACGAACGAATCAGCAGGAGGCATCTTTGCGGCAAGCTGGAGGGAAAATGCGTTGTTGTCGAGAATCCAATAGCTTATGTTCTTGTATGAGCCAGTCCTTCCCGGTGCCATGAACATCTTTATTCTGTCGGGGGTTAAGGCATTGGCGAACTGTACGAGCTTCAGAGCCTCAAGCGGTGCAAGGTCGGTGTCTATCGAGTCGAATAGCTCCGTAACGATTGCCGGTATTCGGGTGATGATTGACGGGCTTTTGAGCTTCTTCATCATTATGTCGATGAACTTCTGCTGCCTCTGGACGCGCCCAATGTCGCCGAGCGGGTCATGCCTGAATCTCACATAGCCCAGTGCAGTCTTGCCGTCCATGTGCTGCTGTCCCGGCTGAATGTTGATGAAGAGTTTTCCTGAATAGTCGTTGTAGTGAAGCCTCTTCTCCACGTAAATATCAATGCCGCCGAGAATGTCAACAATACGCGGAAAGCTCTTGTAGTTTATCTTCACGAAGTAATCAATCGGCATCCCGGTCAAGTTCACGAGTGTTTCACGCAATAACTTGATGCCCCCGTAAACGTAAGCATGATTAATCTTGTCCCAGCTCCTGCCCGGAATATAGACCCGTGAGTCCCTTGGGATTGACGCTATTCTGAGCCCCGGATTCTCGCTGTCGAATATCGCAAGGGCTATTGCGTCCGTCCTTGAGCCCCCTTCTACGTTGTCCAGACCAACAACAAGGACATTCACCGTTCCGCGTGAGGCTGCCTTGTCCTGTTTCTGTGCCTCGCCGACTGCAAGCTCAGTGTCGACTGATGAGGCCGCAACGTCAGGTGTTGGGCTTTGTGCCTGTGAAACAATAGGCAGTGATGCTTTCGATGAAGGCAGGGGGTTAGGGTCATTGAGGAGCTCCATTATCCTTAAAGCTGCCCCTCCGACGGCTGAGGCTATTACCATGAATATTATTCCCAGAATCTTCAGCACTCTCATGTATTCGTATCACCTCGTCATGAATTTTTGTAGAGATTGTTGGATTCTATATATATCTCGACAAGATGAGGCACCAGAAATCTTATGCCCCTTCCGTCTCTTGCCCGCTCGCGTATCTCTGTGCTTGATATGGCGAACTGCGGGATCTCTATATATTTTAGCTTATCACGAACGAATTTAGGGAGTGTTTCTATTCCGCTGACAGGATAGCCCGGCCTTCTTGCAGTAACGAGGGTGCAGAGCTCAGGGATCTTCTCGTACTCGAACCATGAAGTAATCGAGAGCATAGCATCAAGCCCGGTAATGAAGTATAAATCCTCCGGCTTTATCCCTGACGCTATGAACTCCCTCAATGTGTCAACGGTATGTGTGTCGTCCCTGCGGTCAATCTCAATTCTCGACACCGAATATTCGAGCACTCCAGCCGTAGCCAGCAAGGTCATAGCGTACCTGTCTTCAGCGGGGGTAATGTGATGGTCTTTCTTGTGGGGAGGATCCCCGGTGGGTACGAATATGAGCCTGTCGATGCCTAAATTCCGCCGTGCCTCTTCAGCCGCAAGCAAATGCCCGTAATGTATCGGGTCAAAGGTGCCGCCCATTATTCCCGTTTTCATTGAGTTCATGGTCTAAGTTACCGTTCCGGGCTCAAAGTCAAACTCGACCTCGCCAATATATACTTTGTCGCCTTCCCTAGCTCCTGCCGCCTCAAGTGCCTCCTCAACGTTGAGGGCCTTCAAGAGGCGTGCGAACTTCTGGAGTGCGTCCTCATGCTCGAAGTTTATGCGTGCTACTGATTTCTCGAAGTTCTCGTGCTCAACCCTGAACGAGCCATCAGACTGCCGGATAATCCTGACTGGTTCACGTGATGACCTGCCTGATGATTTCCGTGATGGGAGCTCGATAATGTCGCTTGGGCTGAATGCCGGGGGAGTTGCCGGGGTATTCCTGACGAGCTCAGCTATTGCCCTGATGAGTTCGGGAATGTTTATGCCGAAAACCGCGCTAACGGCCATGTAGGGGAGCGATAATTTTTCCGCCTCGTTCCTGAGAGTGTCAGAGTTCCCTTCAGTGCCCTCAATGTCTATCTTGTTGCCGATGACTATGCAGGGTCTCTCGTCAAGTCCTGCCCCGTACTCCCTGAACTCATTAAGCAGCGCGTGGAACGTTCCCACAGGGCCAGGCTGTGATAGGTCTATTACGTGGAGCAAAATCCTCGTCCTCTCGACATGACGCAAGAACTGCAACCCTAAACCTTTTCCCTCGTGAGCACCCTCAATCAGTCCCGGAAGGTCAGCAATTACGACTTTGGCATCATCAACCGCAAGGACTCCGAGATTTGGGCTTAACGTCGTGAAGGGGTAACCCGCAACTTTGGGTTTAGCCCCGCTAATGGCTGTGAGTATGCTCGACTTCCCAGCGTTCGGGAAACCTGCAAGCCCAACGTCAGCAATCAGCTTCAGTTCAAGCGAGAGTGTACGTTCTTCTCCGGGGTCTCCTTTCTCCGCGAACTTGGGGGCACGCCTTGAGGAGGTCGCAAAGTGTGAGTTCCCCCTGCCGCCTTTACCGCCATGTGCCGCTATGTATCGTTGTCCCGGTTCTGTGAGGTCAGCTAGTATTTTGTCCTTCTCGCCGCCTGCCTCACGGATGAGTGTCCCGCATGGTACGTGAATGATGAGGTCTTCACCGTTTGAGCCTGTACGCATTGCCCCGGAGCCGTGGCCTGCGTGTCCTGCCTGGAATCGCCGGTCATACTCGAAGTCAGCGAGCGTTACGATTCCCCCCACTGCCTCAATGATGACATCGCCACCCTTGCCGCCATCGCCACCGTCAGGGCCTCCTTTGGGGACGAACTTTTCACGCCTGAAACTCAATGCGCCGTTTCCACCGCGTCCTGCCTTGACGTAAATTTCTGCTGTGTCTGTGAATTTCATTGTCCCGATAAAAAAATTTGCCCCATGTCTCAGGGGCTGAAGGTGATTGTACCTATGCTTCCGTTGCTGCGGGCTCAACCGATACGAACTTGCGGCCCAGCTTCTTGTGGTAGTTGACCTTTCCAGGAACGAGGGCAAATAGTGTGAAGTCCCTTCCGAGTCCTACGTGTTTTCCGGGGTGAACCTGAGTCCCGCACTGCCTCACGAGAATGCTTCCTGCGCTGACTTCCTGGCCTGCGTAGACCTTTATGCCCCTGTACTTGGGCTGGCTGTCGCGTCCGTTGGTTGAACTTCCCTGACCTTTCTTGTGTGCCATGAGTGATTGTGCCTCCTTATGCCTCTATGTTCCTGATTACGACCTCGGTGAAGTACTGCCTGTGCCCGCGCATCTTGCGGATGTTCTTCTTGCTCTTGTACTTGAACACAAGAACTTTGTCTGCACGTGCCTGCTTCACGATCTCTGCCGTAACTCTTGCGCCGGTGATGTAGGGATTGCCGAACTTGGTATCAGTTCCCTCGCCGCCCACTGCAAGTATCTTGTCGAATATGATTTCTGTGCTGGTTTCGCCGGGGAGCTTCTCTACCCTGAACTTATCCCCGAACATCCACCTCCCGGCATACTCGGAGCACGCGCAAAAATCTGTCGGGAACAATTTCGCGAATGGCCGGAGAATGTACTTCATGACGTTGCGCCTGAACTCACCACGTCCACGTCCTGCGGTGCTGTGGCT
>JAFRAH010000024.1 GCA_017405525.1 Synergistaceae bacterium | reverse complement strand
TCAAGAACACAGTGGCGAACGGCCGCATTCATTCCGACTGGTGCAGCATGATTTACGCGCGCCTCCTCGTGGCGAGAGACCTGCTCAGGCATGACGGGGTGATATTCATCTCGATTGACGACAACGAACAGGCCAACCTCAAGAAGATATGTGATGAGGTATTCGGGGAACGTAACTTTGTCGGGTGCGTGATGTGGAACTCCACAAAGTCCGTTACAAATACAGCGTTGATTTCTGTATCGCACACCTACAATCTCATATATTGCAGAAACATAGAATATTTCATTACACATCGCACAGAATTTAGGCTACCAGAAAACGGAGATGGGTTCACAAATCCTGACAATGACCCACGAGGAGCGTGGAAAGCAGATCCGTTTCAAGTAGGAGGTGTTAGACCTAATCAGCAGTATGAAATAGTTAATCCTAAAACAGGCAAAGTGTACAGACCTAATCCCGGATGCAGTTGGAAGAATGACTATATACACTTTCAGGAATTGTTACAGGATAACAGGATTGTGTTCGGTGTTAATGGCGTAAGTGGACCTCAGCGTAAACGATTCTTACACGAGGCCATAGAGCGCGGACGAGTCGCAAAAACATGGTGGGATGATGTCGAAACAACCGCAAACGCTACACAGCAACTACGAAAACTTTTCGACGATAAAATAGTTTTTCCTAATCCCAAGCCTGTAAACCTAATAAAACGCTTCCTTCAATTATCCACCGACCCTGACTCCATCATTCTGGATTTCTTCTCCGGCTCAGCAACCACAGCCCACGCAGTAATGTCCCTCAACGCCCAGGACTCAGGCCGCCGAAAGTTCATCATGGTACAGCTCCCGGAACTCTGCCCCGAAGGCTCAGCATTCCCGACAATCGCCCACATTGGCCGCGAAAGGATCAGGCGTGCAGGCTCAAACCTCACAGGTGATACAGGATTCCGTGCGTTCCGTGTCGACACAACGAACATGGCCGATGTCTCACGTCCCATTCACGAATACTCACAGGCAACAATAAATGACTTTGCCGAGAACATAAAGCCCGGACGTTCAGACCTGGATTTGCTGTTCGGCCATCTCCTGGAGCGGGGGCTGTCGTTGTCCCTCCCGTACTCGTGCGAGGATATTCGGGGCTTCAGCGTCCACACTTACGGCGGTGATGAGGTTGTTGCGTGCTTCAGTAGTGAGGTGCCTGCTGAGGTCTTCCGTGAGATTGCCGGGAGGAAACCCAAACGCGCGCTCTTCAGGGATAAGTGCTTCACCGATGACGCGGCGAAAATCAACGCACGTGAGACCTTCAGGACGTATTCACCGGCCACAAAGTTTGAGGTGCTCTGATGGAGATACAGTACACACGCCAGCAGTTCCAGACCGACGCGGCAAAATCCGTAACTGATGCGTTCATTGGTCAGCCGGGAAATTCCCCGCTTCTCCTGAGCCGTGATGCAATCCTCCAGAACGTCAGGAAGATACAGCGAGCCAATAACCTCCCGGTCTCAAAACAGCTTGAAGGGGACGGGGTAAACCTCACCATAGAGATGGAGACCGGGGTCGGGAAAACCTACACCTACATAAAGACAATGTACGAGCTTAAGAGGCTTTACGGATGGAGGAGGTTCATTGTAGTAGTTCCCAGCATTGCCATACGTGAAGGGGTCTGCAAGACGTTCAGGATGACGGAGCGGCACTTCATGGAGGAATACGGGGAGGCAGTAAACGCATTCATCTACAATTCCTCAAAGATGGAGGAGATACATGATTTTGTCTCAAGCTTCGGCATTCAGGCAATGATAATAAACTCCCAGTCTTTCAACGTGAACAACAAGGACTTGCGGAGAATATTCACGAGACCTGACGAGTTCGGGAGCTTGAGACCTGTAGAGGTGATTGCCGGGACGAGGCCAATAATGATAATCGATGAGCCCCAGTCAGTCGAGGGCAGACAGACCCGCGAGAACATGAAGGCATTTTCCCCGATGATGACCCTGCGGTACTCAGCGACACACAGGAAGGACAGCATCTATAACATGGTCTACAGGCTTGACGCTCTCGATGCCTATAACCGCCACCTAGTGAAGAAGATTGCCGTAACGGGAATAAGGCAGATGGGCAGCGATGCGTCAGGGGGCTATGTCTATCTCAGCTCTGTAGACGTGTCGGACAACAGGGATCCAGTAGCAGTGATTGAGTTTGACCGCCTGACTTCCGGGGGAGTGAGGCGTGTAACCAGGAGGGCAGGGCATGGCTTCAACCTGTACGATTCTTCGGGGGGCTTGGGCGAGTACAAGGACGGCTATACGGTTAAGATGATTGACGGCCGGGACAATTCGCTTGAGTTCGTGAACGGCCTGAAGATTTTTGCGGGGGATGTCGCGGGTGATCCTAACGATGAGCACATAAGGAGGCTTCAGATAAGGGAGACGTTGAGGGCACATTTCGGGCGAGAGAGGGCACTTTTCCGGCGGGGAATAAAGGTGCTCTCACTGTTCTTTATCGACAAGGTAGCGAACTACAGGGGCTATGACTCTTCCGGCCATGCTGTGAACGGGTTATATGCCGACATTTTCGAGGAGGAATACAGGGCGGAGCTTGAACGCGTAACCTCCTCATGTGATGACGCTGAATATGTGAAGTACCTTGAGGCAATCCCCCCGGAGAAGACTCACGCGGGCTATTTCTCGTCCGACAAGAAAGGCCACATGACCGACAGCAGATTATCCGACAGGAGGGCAGGCATCTCAGACGACACACAAGCCTACGACCTCATCATGAGGAACAAGGAACGTCTGCTTAGCCTTGAAGAGCCTGTGAGGTTCATATTCTCACACTCAGCATTGCGTGAGGGCTGGGACAATCCCAACGTCTTCCAGATATGCGCGCTCAAGCACGGCGGCAGTGATGTACGGAGAAGGCAGGAAGTCGGAAGGGGTATGCGTCTTTGTGTCGACAGTTCAGGCAGGAGGGTTGACGCTGAAACGCCGGGGGTGAACGTCCTCACTGTGATAGCCGGCGAGAGTTACGGGACGTTCTGCGCGGGCTTGCAGTCTGAGATTGCGGAGGCTGTAGCTGACAGGCCGCGGAGTGTGAGTGCTGGGCTCTTTGACGGAAGGACTTTCACCGACGCTTCAGGCCATGAGTTCACGATAGACACCGACACTGCGGAACGTATAAGGTACGAGCTCGACAGGGCAGGCTTCACGGACTACAAGGGGCAGCTGACGGAGAAATATTACGCTTCAAGGAGTGCCGGGAGTTTTGAGCTTCCCGGTGAGCTTTCGGGGTATTCTGAGGCTGTGGCGGGTATTCTTGACGGAGTATATTCTGACGGGGCTATGATGCCAGAGGACACCCGGAGCGTTAATGTCAACGTTCGTGCAAAACCTGAAGTTCTGGATAGCCCTGAGTTTAGGGAGCTGTGGGAGAAGATTAACCCAACGTCTGCATATTCCGTGAGGTTTGAGAGTTCGAGGCTCGTGAAGGAGTGCATCAGTGAGCTCAACAAGTCCCTTAACGTCCCGGCAATATTCTTCATGGTCGAGCGCGGGGAAATGGACACGGCAGCCTCAAAGGATTCGCTGAAGTCAGGCGGTTCGTTCGTCATGGGGAGCTCTGAGCTTCAGGCAAGGGAACATGAGGAAGGCCATAGTTCAGTGAGGTATGACGTTGTCGGGAGGATTTCAGGGAATACCGGGCTCATGAGGAGGACAGTAACGGAGATTCTGGGAGGGATTGACGCGGGGAAGTTCCAGCAGCTCAGCAACAACCCCGAAGAGTTCATCATCAGGGCATCACGAATCATCAACGACAAGAAGGCATCAATAGTGATTGACGGCATAACGTACTCACCTGACGGAGGACACTATGACACCGGGCTTTTCACTGCCTCCAATCTCACGGGCAGGCTTGGCACCAACGCAATGGCCGTGAAAAAGAGCGTGTATGACTACGTGGTCTATGACTCCGAGACTGAGCGGAGATTTGCCGACGAACTCGACAAGGGCTGTAACACTGCACTGTTCATGAAGTTACCTGAAGGTTTCACGATACCCACACCGGCGGGCAAGTACAATCCTGACTGGGCAATCTCATTCCTTGAGGGCGGGGCAAGGCACATATACTTTGTCGCTGAGACTAAAGGCTCAATGAATGAGGGGGCATTGCGCGGGACTGAACGGGCAAAGACTGAATGCGCACGGAGGCATTTCGAGGCTGTCTGCGGTGAAGGCGTGAAGTATGACGTGGTTGACGGGTATGATGCTCTTGTTGGTGCATTGATGCCGCAAAAAAATTAACCCCCTCACGTCTTGGAGGGGGCAATAACTTTCCTCACTACTTCCTCTGTTTCTTCAGCATGTCCACATACACAGCCAGAAGGATAACCACACCCTTGGCGATCTGCTGCCAGAATGAGTTAAGACCCAGAAGGTTCAAGCCGTTGTTCAGGACTCCAATGATGAGAACGCCGATGAATGTCGAGCCGATTTTTCCCACGCCACCGGACATTGACGTTCCGCCCAAGACCGTAGCCGCTATAGCGTCCATCTCGAAGGCCTGCCCTGCTGTTGGCTGACCTGATGCCATTCTTGCGCACAGTACCACACCCGTGAATGCCGCCAAGAATCCGCTCATAGTGTAGACGAGTATCTTGGTGCGAGCCACATTAACGCCGGAGAATATCGCCGCCTTGTCGTTGCCGCCCACTGCGTAGACATGACGACCGAAGCGTGTCTTACTCAGGAGTATCACGCAGATGATCAGGAACACAGCCATGTAGATGACCGGGTAAGGTATTGGCCCAAGATAGCCCGTGCCTATGATCTGGTATTCAGGTATCATTGCGCGGATTGGCTGGCCGTTCGAGTAGATATACGCCGCACCTCGTGCTATCTGCATCATTGCGAGCGTTACGATGAAGGGGGGTATTGTCGTCTTGGCGATCACGAAGCCGTTGAAGAGCCCCAGTGCCGTACCGATGACGATTGCCGCAATCACTGCCTGCTGTACTGAGAAGCCGCTGTTCACGATGAAGCCCGCGCTAAGTGTTCCCGAAAGTGCGAGGATTGAGCCGACTGAAAGGTCAATGCCTCCCGTGATTATCGCGAATGTCATTCCGAACGCAAGGCACGCATTCGACGAGACCTGACGAAGTACGTTCACGAGGTTGCGCTGTGAATAGAATACCCCGTTGGTCGTGAATGAGAGTATCAGGCACATTATGAGGAGACCGATCAACGTCCCCATGTTCTCCTTGAAGTAGCGCACAAATCCGTTCTGTGCTTTAAGTGTGTTCTCAAGCGGCATCTGTATTTCCTCCTGTTCCTGTCGCATAACGCATTATGATTTCCTGGCTGAGCTCGTTTTTGCCCAGATTGGCCGTTACCCTTCCCTCATGCATCACTAAGACCCTGTCCGACATGTTGAGGACTTCAGGAAGGTCTGAGCTTATCATCAATATAGCTACTCCCTGCTTGGCGAGTTCGTTCATGAACCCGTAAATCTCCGCCCTTGCACCAACGTCAACGCCACGTGTAGGCTCGTCGAGTATGAGCAATTTCGGCCCGGTCGCAAGCCACTTAGCGATAACTATCTTCTGCTGGTTTCCTCCTGAGAGATTCTCCGCAAGCTGGTCGGGTGTAGGTGTCTTTATGGCGAGCTCCTTAATGTAGCGTGCTATCGTCTCTGTCTCCTTCGCGAGGTTACCGAGAGGTCTTCCCCTGAATATCTCGTGAAGCACCGTAAGTGTCAGATTGTAGCCCACCGAGTTGATGAGCACTAGACCTTCTTCTTTGCGGTTTTCGGGAACCATCGCTATACCGTTCTGCATGGCCTGACGTACTGAGCGGATGTGTACGGGTTTTCCGTCAATGAGGATTTCGCCGGTGTACTTGTCGTCAATCCCGAAGATACAATGAGCCGTCTCTGAACGCCCAGCACCGACAAGCCCGGACATTCCCACTATTTCGCCCTCACGCACGGCAAAAGATACTCCGTTCACGAATGGGGGACTCACCAAGTCCTTGACCTCGATAACTACTTTTCCGGGTTTGACCTCGTCCTTGAAGTATAACTGTGTGAGTTCGCGCCCAACCATCATGGCGATTAGCTGGTCGTTTGTCGTCTCGCGGGTGTTGACAGTGCCGACATATTGGCCGTCCCGCATGATAGTTACTCTGTCGGTTATGGCGAAAAGCTCACTCATCCTGTGGGAGATGTAGATTATTCCGATGCCCTCAGCCTTGAGCTGCCTCATTGTCTCGAAGAGTACTTCCGTCTCCTTGTCCGTGAGTGAGGCTGTAGGCTCATCCATGACGAGAATATCAGCGTCAACCGAGAGTGCCTTTGCGATCTCTACCATCTGCTGCTGTGCAATGCTCAAATCCTTAATGAGTGTGTTCGGGTCAAAGTCAAGACCTAAACGCTTGAGCATCTTCTTTGCTTCCTCGTTCTCCTGACCACGCTTGATGATTCCCGCAACGTTGCGTTCACGTCCCAGGAACATGTTTTCGGCGATTGAGAGATACGGCACAAGGCAGAGCTCCTGATGTATGACGCTGATACCGTGAGCCTGTGAGTCTGCAACGCTCTTCATGATGTGAGACTTGCCCTTGACGATTACTTCTCCTTCTTCTGGAATGTAGATGCCCGCAAGGC
Organism: Synergistaceae bacterium; assembly: GCA_017405525.1. GTDB lineage: Bacteria > Synergistota > Synergistia > Synergistales > Aminobacteriaceae > JAFUXM01. The sequence goes on along the minus strand of JAFRAH010000024.1, from coordinate 2,794 downwards.
ACTTGATGAGGGTAGATTTTCCTGCTCCGTTTTCGCCAAGTAGTGCATGAACTTCCCCGGCCCTCAGCTCAAAATTAACGTCCTTGAGCGCGTATACTCCGGGAAATTTCTTGTGAATGTGTTTCATTTCGAGCAATATATTATCTGCCATGAAAATTTTTCACCTCCATATAACAAAAGCAGGAACACCCGCCATTGATGGAATGCTCCTGCCTCGTGGTTACCTGTTTCTACTGCCAGCCGTCAACGCCAAACTCGTCAACGTTCTCTGCTGTGATGAGCGTTACAGGTACGGGAACATGCTTCTCGACCGGTTCGCCCGCAAGAATCTTGTACGCCATCTCTACGCCAATCCTCCCGATGTTGATGGGGGACTGTGCCGCTGTCCCGGTCATGTCGCCTTCCTTGATGGCCTTCTTCGCGTCAGGTGAGCCGTCAACTCCGTAAATCAACACGCCCTTCATGTCTGCGGCCTTGAGTGCCTGGATTACTCCGCGTGCTGTCGGGTCATTGACGCACATAACTACCGCCATGTTCGGATGAGCCTGAATGATGTTCTCCATCTTGGGCATTGCGATTTCGAGCTGACCTTCTGAGCTGTCCTCTGCACCAATTGTGAACTCAGGGTGCTCCTCGATGATCTTCTTGAAGTTGGCTATACGGTCAATGCCTGTCTTTGTCGTGGGATGTCCGAGAATTATTGCCTCGCCGCCTTTCGGGAGCCTCTTCAGCATGTCCTCAGCGCAAAGCAAGCCCGCTGAAAGGTTGTCGGACGCAACGATGCACGCCACGTACTCCTCATCATAGACGGGAGCGTCAACGTTGATGATGGGGATACCTGCCTCATGAGCCGCAAGAAGTCCGGGAGCTACTGCCTGCCAGTCTACGGGGTTGAGGAATATCGCGTCAACTCCCTGTGCTACCATGTCCTCGATCTGGGAGATCTGCTTCACGGGGTCAAGAGCGGGGTCAAGGGTGATGAGCGTGTCGCCATTGGCCTCAACTGCTGCCTTGATTGCGTCGTTCATGACACCGAAGAACGGGTTGTTCATGGTCATGTAGGTAGCTCCGAACTTCTTTCCCTGAGCACCTGAGACACCGGCCATGCTGGCAATGAGTACGACAGCAAGGAACAAAACAAAAAGTTTCTTCATGATAAAGAACTTCCTCCTGTGAATGAATTTGTGAATGTTGAAAAACTTATGGAATGGAGTAATTATACAGCGTGTACTAAAATTTTGCAGATAATCTTTGAGGAGGCATCCCACGAATGAAATACACGCTCGGAATAGACACAGGCACAACGTCAATCAGTGTTGCGGCAGTGAATGAGGCTCATGAACTCATAGAGAGCAGGACGGTCAACCATGAGGCATTTATCCCCGGAAGTTCACACGAGAGCAGGATACAGGATCCCTCACGCATTCACTCACTCGCCTATGACATTCTAGCGTCCCTGACCTCAAAGCATGGCCGCCCCTCAGCAATCGGCTTCACTGGTCAGATGCACGGCATCCTCTACGTCAACGCTCAAGGTGAGGCAGTGAGCCCCCTCTACACGTGGCAGGACACAACCGGCAATGACAGCCTACCTCTCCTCCGAGAACATGGCCTGAAGGTCTCTCCGGGCTACGGGATGGCTACACACCTTCACCTCCAGAAGGCCGGGAAGATTCCTCATGATGCCGTCAAGCTATCGACAATAAGCGACTACATAGCCATGAAGTTATGCGGCAATACTGCTCCCGTTCTCTCGTCTGACATGGCCGCAAGCTGGGGATGCTTTGACCTTAATCGCAGGGAGTTCATGACTGACGCGCTAATTTCTGCAGGGGTGAACGTCTCGTACCTTCCCGAAGTCCTGAAGGGCTATGAGGTCATAGGCCATGCTATGGGGAAAATCCCTGTAATCTGCTCGATGGGCGACAACCAGGCCAGCTTCAACGGCTCGGTGAAGGACAGGGACAACACGTTATTGCTGAACATTGGGACGGGCTCTCAGGTCTCGTTCATGACGCGCGAATACGTTGACGCTTGCGGAGATATTGAGCTGAGGCCGTACGGTGATGCATACGTTCTTGCGGGCGCGGCATTGTGCGGCGGGAGGGCTTATGCGATGCTTGAGCGTTTCTACCGGGAAATTTGCGGCAAGGAGTGCTACGGGATGATGTCCTCACAGGCTGGGGAGTTCCTGAGTTCCGGGCTTAAGGCTTGGGAGGTTGACACGAGATTTTCCGGGACACGCTCAGAGCCAGGCATTACCGGGAGCATCAGGGGCATCACTGAGGAGAACTTCAAGCCCGGTGCTCTGACCGTCGGGGTGATTAGGGGAATACTTCAGGAGCTTCACGGGATGTACGAGGCCATGAGGGACTTGACCGGTAGGAGTGCTAGCGTTCTTGTGGGTTCAGGTAACGGCCTGCGGAAGAACGAAATCATGCAGAGGCTTGCGGGTGAGATGTTCGGGATGAGGCTGGTCATACCTGACACAACGGAGGAGGCGGCCTGCGGGTGTGCGATTTGTGCGTCTGAAGTTGTGGTATAATTGCCCGAAATTACGGCAAAAATTCAGCAGAAGGAGTGTAGACAGGATGCAATTCGGCGGCTATAATCAAGCCACAAGCCACGCCCTAACTATGCCCTGATTGATGCTGAAATACTGAATACTGAGACCAACGCCTTCATGTTCGCTTTGAGCATGGGGGCGATTTTTTTTGTCGGAAGGAGACATGCAGAATGGTCAAGAAATTTTTGGCAGGTGTGATGCTGGTGATGGTGCTGGCATCTGGAGCAT
>JAFRAH010000003.1 GCA_017405525.1 Synergistaceae bacterium | reverse complement strand
GAGGCTACACCTGAGCCTGAAGCTACCACTGAGCCCGGCCATGAACCGCAGGAACTCACAGAGGCAACGCCCGAACCTGACGCTACAAATGAGCCCGGCAGTGAAGTGCAGGAAGTCCCAGAGGCTACACTTGACCCCGAAGCCACCAATGAGCCCGGCTATGAAGTGCAGGAAGTTCCAGAGGCTACACTTGAACCCGAAGCCACCAATGAGCCCGGCTATGAAGTGCAGGAAGTTCCAGAGGCTACACTTGAGCCCGAAGCCACCAATGAGCCCGGCCATGAAGTGCAGGAACTCCCAGAGGCCACGCCTGAGCCCGAAGCCACAGACGAGCCCGGCCATGAAGTTCAGGAAGTCCCAGAGGCCACGCCCGAAACTGAAGCTACAGATGAGCCCGGCCATGAAGTGCAGGAAGTTCCAGAGGCCACGCCTGAACCTGACGCTCCCAATGAGCCCGTACCTGCCACCCAAACGCAGGATGTATTCTCACAGCCCGATGATGAGCCTGATGAAGCCTACAACGACTACTATGAAGACGAGCCCCCATATTACGAGATTGAGGCTCCCGGAAGCGATGACCAAGAAGAAGAGGAAGACCGCCCACTCACTCAGGAACAAGAGGAAGAATCCCGAAACGTCCTCAGAATTACCCTGCAAAAAGACTTCCTCAAGATTTGCCGTTCAGGAAGTGAGGACGAAATCGCCGAAGCCGTGAACGCCGGGGTAAACGTCAACGTCTCAAACCGTGCCGACTCAACAGCCCTCATGTTCGCCGCACAAAGCAACACTGCCGGAGCTGTCGAGATACTCATCCGCGCAGGAGCTGACCTCAACGCCCAAGACTCACGCGGCAACACTGCCCTGATTTATGCGGCCTCCTACAATACTGATGACACAGTTGATGCATTGATTGACGCGGGTGCTGACAGGAAAATCACGAACTACGAGGGCTATAAGGCTGCAGACTATGCACGGATGAATTACAGACTCAATGACACAGAGGCACTCAAGAGGCTCTAACGCATAATTGTTTCCTTGACATAAAATCTCAATTAGGGTAATTTTCACAAAGTCCTGTTAGCTCCATGACAGGGCTTTAATCTTACGTAAAGGAATGAATGTTTTTCCCCAATGCCTATAACTGACTTGCTCGAACGTAACGCAAAACTCTACGGCGATGAAGTCGCTCTTGTCGAAATCAACCCCGAACAGTCCGAACCCGTCCGCATCACCTGGAAGGAATATGCCCTCATTCAGCCGACATCAGAGAAGCCTTACCGCCGGGAAATTACGTGGTCAGTCTTTGACGAGAAAGCTAACCGTGTCGCTAACATGCTGCTCTCACGCGGCGTGAAGAAAGGCCAGAAGGTCGCTATCCTCCTCATGAACTGCCTCGAATGGCTGCCCATTTACTTCGGAATCCTCAAGACCGGGGCAATTGCCGTCCCCCTAAACTTTCGCTACTCATCTGAGGAAATAGAGTACTGCGTGAAACTTGCTGACGTTGATATATTGTTCTTTGGCCCGGAGTTCATCGGCAGGGTTGAGAATACCGTTCTTGCTCTCGGTGAGTCATGCCTTCTGTTCTTTGTCGGGAACAACTGCCCTTCATTCGCCGAAAGCTACAACGAGGCCGTCAACAACTGCCCATCCTCAGCACCGAAAATTCTCGTTGAAGACCATGACGAGGCGGCAATATACTTCTCTTCCGGTACAACAGGCTTCCCGAAGGCCATACTCCACAACCACACGGCATTGCTTCAGGCGGCAAAGATGGAGGCCATTCACCACGAGACAACACACAATGACGTGTTCCTGTGTATCCCCCCGCTCTATCACACAGGGGCAAAAATGCACTGGTTCGGCTCACTCTACACAGGCAGCCGCGCGGTAATCCTCAAGGGAACATCACCGAAGGCTATTCTTGACGTGGTCTCATGGGAACGCTGCACTATAGTGTGGCTCTTAGTCCCGTGGTGTCAGGACATATTGACCGCACTCGACAGGGGAGACCTCAAACTTGAAGGCCGGAATCTCTCACAGTGGCGGCTAATGCACATTGGGGCTCAGCCTGTACCTCCCTCACTCATTCGTCATTGGCTCGACTACTTCCCTCACCACAAGTACGACACGAATTATGGCCTCTCGGAATCAACCGGGCCGGGCTGTGTACATCTTGGGCTTGAGAACATCCACAAGGTCGGTGCAATCGGAGTTCCTGGCTATGGCTGGGAGGTCAAGATTGTGGACAACGAGGGCAGGAACATTCCGCAGGGTGAAACGGGCGAGCTCTGCGTTAAGGGGCCGGGCGTAATGCTCTGCTACTACCACAACCCCGGCGCAACTCATGAGACCCTCAAAGATGGCTGGCTCTTCACGGGAGATATGGCCATGATGGATGATGAAGGGTTCATCTGGCTCGTTGACCGCAAGAAGGACGTTGTGATTACCGGCGGTGAGAACATTTACCCCGTACAGGTCGAGAACTTCATCATTACGCACCCGAAAGTTCACGACGTTGCGGTGATAGGACTTCCTGAGCCGAGACTTGGGGAGATTGCGGCGGCAATAATTCAGGTCAAGAAGGGCATGAACTGCACAGAGGAAGAGATCAATCATTTCTGTCTTGGACTCCCGCGCTACAAGAGGCCACGAAAGATAATCTTTGCTGACGTTCCGAGAAACCCAACGGGGAAAATCGAGAAACCCAAGCTCCGCGAGAGGTATGCTCAGGGCAGCAGCTTCTACAGCGAGGAAAGCGCGAAGTAATGCCCGCCTAAATGGGAGAACATGGCCATGTATGAGCTCGTCCACGTTACAGGCAGCACCTGGTACATCCAGAGCCCCGCAAAAATCGGCCTCATCAAGACCAGCGGGGATAACATCTGCCTCATAGACAGCGGCAACGACAAGGATGCAGGCCGCAAAGTCAGGCAGATACTCGATGCCAACGGCTGGCACTTGTCCGCAATCTACAACACTCACTCAAACGCTGACCACATAGGCGGCAACAAGTACCTTCAGGCGAATACTGGCTGCCGGATTTTTGCCCCGTCCGTTGAGTGTGCATTCACACGCCACACAATGCTTGAACCCTCGTTCCTTTACGGCGGCTGTCCCATGAAGGAGCTCCGGCATAAGTTCCTCATGGCTCAGGAGAGCAACGCAGAGTATCTTACCCCTGACGTTCTCCCTGAAGGCTGGGAGATGATTGACCTTCCGGGGCATTTCTTCAGCATGGCCGGATTCAGAACACCAGATGATGCCGTATTCATTGCTGACTCACTCTCAAGCCGTGAGACACTCGACAAGTACCGAATAACCTTCATCTATGACGTTGGGGAATATATCAGGACGCTCGAAGCCTTGAAGTCCATGAAGGCCCGTGTGTTCATACCCTCACATGCCGAAGTTACGGAGGATATTTCGGAGCTTGCACAATACAACATTGACGCAGTGAATGACGTTGCCGGGACAATTGCCGGAATTTGCCGGGCTCCATTGTGCTTTGAGCGTGTACTGCAGGAGCTCTTCACGGTCTATGGCCTCACAATGAACTTTGAGCAGTATGTTCTTGTCGGAAGTACGGTGCGTTCATATCTCTCATGGCTCAAGGACAACGGAAGGCTTAAGGCATATTTTGACGGCAACATGCTAATGTGGGAGGCAGTCTAGAATGTACCCTGTTCTTCTCAAGATAGGCAGCATCACGATAGACAGTTATAGCGTTGTTTGGTTCATTGCTCTGACGCTCGCGATCCTGTGGGTAACCGAACGCCTCAAGCTCTACGGAATTGACGAGGACCCGGCACGGCGGATAATGGCGGTCTCGTTCATCTTCATGTTTCTGGGGGCAATAATCTTCAAGCAGCCCTACAGGATACCCCTGATACTTGCCGACCCGTCAATGCTCGTGAATTACCGTTCTTGGGGAGTGAGTGAGTTCGGGGCAGTCTCTGGGGCGTTTGTGTCAGCGTTGGTGATGTGCATGTTCTCCCGGAAGGTCTCGTTCATGAGGCTCTGTGATGCCGCACTTCCCCCGGCAATGCTCGCAATCTCCGTAGGACGCTGGGGGTGTTTCCTCAACGGCTGCTGTGTCGGGAGGGTTACGGATTTCTTCACGGGCGTTCATTTTCCCGGAGACCATGCGGGGGTTCTCAGGCATCCCGTACAGATATACTATTCAGTTATTGCGGCGGTGATCGTGTTGGTGCTCCTCCATGTCGAGCGAAGGGTGCTTCCCCTCCAGAAGGACAGCAAGAAATATTACCCGGTCATTGCACCTCTGGGAATGATCCTCTACGCGCTCATGAGGATAACTGTATCTTTCGTGAGGGACTCAAGACCTTTCACGTGGCTTGCCGGGCACTCACTGACCTACAAGACGTTACTGGTCATTCTTCCGTTTGTCTGCTTATGGCTGGCACATAGTATCTTCAGGCTCAAGGCCGGGAAGTCCTGTAGGTAAAACAATCCATGAAGTTATCACACCTTGCCGCTAAAATAAGTGCCTGAAAATATTTGACGGAGGTAATTTGTTTTGAGAACTAGAAAATTTTTTGCGTTAATCCTCGCGCTTTCCTTGATGCTCACAATCTCAGGGAGCGCGTCAGCACTTTCACCCTTCAGCGCAAGCCCGGTTAATCCCCTCGTCCCTATCGTGAAACAGTCATCTCTTGCTGTCGTGAATATTGACGTTGAGAAGACAGAAAGACGTTCAACCTCACCTTTCCCGTTTGAGGATGACCCGTTCTTCAAGCGTTTCTTTGGCGAGGGCTTCAAGGAGTTCACGCGTTCAGTCCCAATGAAGGGCAGGGGTTCAGGCTTCATAGTCTCGAAGGAAGGCCGAATACTCACGAACAACCACGTAGTAGCCGGTGCGGACAAAATCACGGTGTCTCTCCAGCTTCAGGACGGGAGCAAGAAGACCTACTCCGCCAAGATCATCGGCAGTGATCCGACATATGATATTGCCGTGATAAAGATTGAGCCTGACGGGACATTGCCGGTTCTTGAGCTCGGAGATTCGGACAAGGCTGAAGTTGGCGAGTTCGTCGTAGCTATCGGCAACCCATACGGATTCGAGCACACAGTTACGGCGGGAGTAATCAGCGCAAAGAACAGGAGCATTCACACGCAGGAAGTGAACTTTGACGACCTTCTGCAGACCGACGCGGCAATCAACCCCGGAAATTCAGGCGGCCCGTTAATCGACATGAGCGGTAAAGTAATCGGCATCAATGCGGCGATAGTGCCCTATGCTCAGGGTCTCGGCTTTGCTGTTCCCGTGAACAAGGCCAAGGAAATCATGAACGATCTCGTATCTTACGGCCATGTCAAGCGCGGCTGGCTTGGTGTCAGCGTCAGGAACGTAACCCCTGAGATGGCGAGGGCATACGGAGTTGAGGGTGAGAACGGTGCAATGATCAGCGATGTCTTCAAGGGAGACCCTGCGGATAAGGCAGGCATCAGGCGCGGTGATGTTGTCATTGAGCTCAACGGTCAGAAGGTCAAGGACGCTAATGATTTCGTCTCGAAGGTCAGGACATTAGCCCCCGGAACGACAGCAAGGCTTCAGGTTGTCCGCAAGGGTAAGAAGATGACGTTCAACGTGAAACTTGCCGAGCGCAACACAACGGGAGACGGCAGCGTTGAATCGACGGAGAAGGCCGGAAGAACTGAGAGGGTTTCAGGTGGGAGTGATGCCCTTAAGGAGTTCGGGATTTCGCGAGTTTCGCCGCTTACGGACGCTCTCAGGAGGAGGTACAGGCTCGACTCAGAGAGTGAGGGCCTCGTTATCACGGAAATCGACAGGGAGTCTCAGGCTTTGGCTGACGGAGATATTCGCGAGGGAGACCTCATCATTGAGGTGAACGGAAGGGAAGTAACAAGCCTCGGAGATCTCAGGGGAGCAATAGGCGGGGACAACTCTATAGTGCTTATGATTGAGCGTGAGGGGTCAACGTTCTTTGTGATGGTGAGCAAGTCAGGAAAGTAGGCTCAACCCGGAAATTTTGCGGGGTCTGGGAATGTCTCAGATCCCGCTTTTTTTGTGGCCTATTGTCCTTCAACGCCGTGAAGTTTTTTGCCCGTTCCGAACTCGTAGCAGCTCCTGAAATTCCCCTCGACCATCGCGCCGACATCTTCAACCGTGTAGAACGCAGTATGAGGACTCAGAATGACATTCGGGAATGAGCGCAGTATAGCCAGCTTCGGGTTGACCATTACCTCACCCATTCGGTTATAGTAGTACAGTCCGTTCTCGAACTCCACAACGTCAAGGGCGGCTCCTCCGAGTTTCCCGGACTCAATTCCCGCAATCAGTGCCTCAGAATCTACGAGCTTTCCCCGCGCAGTGTTGATGATGTAGGCTCCCTGCTTCATCGTCGAGATCGCTTCAGTGCCTATGATGTGGTAGTTCTCAGCGTTGGCGTTCATGTGGAGGGTGATAATGTCGGAACTCTTCAGGATGGTATCGAGGTCAACGTACTGTGCGAATTTCCGGGCCGTCTCGTTCTCGTGAACGTCATACGCCAGCAACTTACACCCGAAACCTGAGAGGTGCTGAAGTACTGTTGTCCCTATTCGTCCCGTGCCCATTACCCCGATAGTGCACGCCGAGAAATCCCGTCCGAGCTTGTTCCTGAGTGAGTAGTCCTGAAGTTCAGCACGCTTCAGTATGTGGGCAAATCTCCGAACTGACGCAAGCATTAACATGATGGCATAGTCGGCAACCCCTGTAGGAGTGTAGCTCACTGTGTCGACTTTGAGTCCGAGTTCACGGGCGGCGTTCATGTCAATGTGGTCATAGCCTATTGAGCGCGTGAGAATGTACTTCACCCCGACGTTGCGGAATGCCTCAAGTGCCTTCCGGGACATGTCGCAGGGTGTGCAGCTCACTCCATCACAGCCTGACGCAAGGGAAATGTTCCTGCCGTCCGGGTACTCGGTGGAGTAGACGAAATCGATCCCGTATTTCTCCCTCATGGCCTCGCAAAATTCGAGCTCGTCATACTCACGGAGGGCGTAAAAGCATATCTTCATGGCCGAATCACTTCCAGCAGTCGAGGGTTTCAGGGTCAAGACCTATTGATGACGCGCGGAACACCGGGTTGATGCCTGAACGCTTCTGTGCCTCGTAGTCGTTGAGAGCCTTGAAGACTATTCCGCCAGCCAGCATTATGCAGGGTATGTTGATGAGTGCCATTCCTCCCATCGTAATATCTGCTAAGTTCCACGCAGTAGACATAGGCAGAACAGCACCGACCAGAATAACCAGAGCGCATATTACCCTGAAGACGGACATGAATTTTCTTCCGGGCATCTTCTTGCCGTTGATGTAGGCTAGTGCATTGTCGACGTAGAAGAGGTTACCGAGCAATGTCGTGAACGCAAAGAGCACCATCGTGAACGTGATGAACAGAGGCCCGAAATCCCCCATGTCTGCCCTGAGTGCTGCCTGTACGTACTGTGCACCAGCAAGCTCCGGGCTCACAGGAACACCAGACATCAGGCACATGAAGGCCGTTGCTGTGCATATGAGTATCGTATCAATGTAGACTGAGAGCATCTGTATCAGTCCCTGCTTTACGGGGTGTGAAGTCTCAGCCGAAGCCGCCGCATTGGGTGCAGAACCTACTCCTGCCTCGTTCGAATAGAGACCGCGCTTGATGCCATAGACCAAGCACGAGCCCGCTATACCGCTGCCGATTGCCCGGAAGTTGAACGCGTCAGACATGATGAGCCCCAGAACGTCAGGCAATGTGTGAATCTTCATGGCCATGATCACAATCGAGGTCAGGACATAGACCACTCCCATAACCGGCACTAAGATCTCCGTAACCCTCACGATTCTTTTAGCCCCGCCGAAGAGACACCATCCAGTTATGACCGCAAGAATGAGCCCGATAATCAGGGGAGTGCTCCCGGCATCATAGAACGTGTAGACCGAGAACGTAGACTGAAGGTTGTACGATGCCAGAGCGTTGAAGCCGAATGCATACGTGGCGATGAGGAAGAGCGAGAACACTACTGCGAGTGCCTTGCTGTGGAATATCGCCTCAATGTAGTACGCGGGCCCGCCGTAACCTTCACCTGTGGCCTTGTCCTTGCGGCGGAATATCTGTGCCAGCGTGCTCTCAGCGAATGCGCTTGCCCCTCCGAGAATGGCGAGAACCCACATCCAGAACACAGCACCCGGACCTCCCAAGCATATAGCCGTTGATACGCCGATAATGTTACCTGTTCCGACACGCGAGGCAGTCGAGACCATAAGAGCCCCGAATGATGACACCGCGCTCATGTCTACGGGACGTTCGGACATTATGCGGACGGACTCAACGCATAAACGGAGCTGGACGAACTTTGTCCTGAAGGAGAAGTAGAGACCTGCGGCAATGAGTACGACAATAAGGACGGGGTAATACAGGAAGCTGTCGAGTGCGTCAAGGAAGTTCAAGAAATCCTGCATGATTGATTAAGACCTCCCGGCTGAATTAGCCAATTAAATTTATCTGAGCCACTGTAAACCCTCCAGCTTTACCTGTGGGCTGAAGGCTTGGCTATGGGTATACAGGGCATAATATAGTATAGTATAAATAATCATGAAAACGTTTTGCGTTAAGCTATATCATTCTGACCACAATACAGCCTTGATGAAGCAGATTACTATAGCCGGTCTGCTCTATACTCACTGCATAGCCTTGCATAGAAGGTACTACAGAATGTTCAGCAAGTTCCTTAATGTAAACCGTCTCAAAATACACCTGACAAAACTTAAGCGGACTAAGAGATTTGCATATATCCGCAGTCTAGGCTCTCAGGCAGTCCAAGACATAGCAGAGAGGATAGACCGTGCATATAGTGTCTTCTGGAGCAACCTCAAACGTGGGATAAGAACCACACCGCCAAAGTTCAAAGCAGTCCGGCGGTATAAATCTCTCACGCTGAAGCAAGCAGGCTGCTCTCTTGACGAGGCAAAGGGACGCATCAAACTGGGCAAGAGTTGGTACGGATATTTCCAGAGCCGCAAGACAGAGGGTAAAGTAAAAACTGTAACGGTTAAGCGTGATACATTAGGGGATATATACGTCTATCTAGTGTGTGATTGTCAGGTTGAGCAAGCCGAAACACGAACGGGTAAAAGCGTCGGTTTAGACTTCGGACTGCATACATTCCTCACGGCTTCAGATGGTAATGATATAATTTCTCCCGATTTCTTCACGCTGAACGTTAAGACGATAAGGACGAAATGCCGCAAATTATCTCACAAGCTGAAAGGTTCACATAACCGTGAACGTGCACTGAACATAAAGGCAATGGCCAGGCTCTGGGGCAGGAAAATTCATAGTCTGGGCTTCTCCGAGTTCGTGAAGGTACTTGACTACGAGGCCATGAAGTTTGGGACGAGAATAGTATTTGCGCCACAGTTTTGCCCTTAAAGCCAGCTTTGCAGTAATTGCGGCTACAAGAATGAAGCAGTGGAGTATTCGCACATCCGGGAGTGAAGGTGTCCGAGTTACGAGGCTCATCACAACCGGGAGTGTGCCAAACGAAAATTACAATCCAGCATAAACCGGGGGGCATATAAAACTTGTCATCAGTCGCAGTAGTAGGTTCACTCAATATTGATCTTGTTATACGGGCTCCGCATTGTCCGCAGAAAGGCGAAACCCTCATAGGCGGAACGTTCGGAATGGCAGGAGGCGGGAAAGGCTCAAACCAGGCATTAGCAGCTGCAAGGCTGAACGCAAAATCCCGCATAATCGGCTGTGTAGGCAGTGATGACTTCGGCAGGAGGCTCAAGGCTGTCCTCACAGAAAACGGAGTAGACTGCTCACACCTCCAGGCACGCAGGGAAGCACCTACAGGGACGGCGGTAATCACAGTAACGGATGACGGCGAAAGCTCCATAGTAATATCACAGGGAGCAAACTCACTCCTGAGCAGGGACGCAATGACACAGGCAACCGAAATATTCGAGTCCTCAGATTCTGCCCTCTTCCAGATGGAGAGCCCCCCCGAAACCGTAGCGGCAGGCTTGAAGTTATCCCGTCAGCACGGATGCAGAACGTTCTTATCCGCAGAGCCTCCGTTCTCACTCCCTCCTGAAGTCTGGGGGAACATCGACTACCTCATACTGAACGAACGCGCATTAGGCTTCTACGTTGGCTATGACCAGTACAGGGCATCAATCCCTGAGATGGCCGGGGAGATTATTGCTCGTGGTGTAAGGTGCCTCGTCGTAACTCAGAGCGCGAGGGGCGGAATGGTACTCATGAACAACGGCGAGAGTTTCAGGTTCGAGGCGTTCAACATAAGGGCGGTCGACAACACGGGAGCAAGGGATGCATTCTGCGCTGGGTTATGCGTGGGACTTGGCGAGGGTATGCCCATAAGGAGGGCGGCAAAATTCGCGTCAGCCTGTGGTGCACTTGCCTGCACGAAAATCGGAGCTCACCCGTCAATGCCATGGAGGCACCAGGTCAGCGCATTGCTCGGTGAAGCCCACGGTGATGATTACGAGCTCTAATTTTCCCATCATAACAAGGGGGTAATGTTTCTATCATGGAAGGCTATAGTTATCTTCTGAGCCTTTGCGTAATTCTCATGTCCACAAAGATATTCAGCATTCTTTCACGCCGTGCACAACTGCCTCAAGTAGTCGGTGCATTGATGGCCGGGTTGCTCTTCGGCCCTGCAGTACTCGGAGCAATAACGTCGAGCCTCTTCGGTGTCAGGTTCTGCCTCATGCCGTCGCCACTTCTTGCACGTCTTGCTGAACTCGGCGTAATTGTCATCATGTTCACTGCAGGAATGGAGACCAACATTGACGAGCTCAAGGAATCGGGGCTTGTCGGGTTTGTCGTTGCACTGCTGGGAGTTGTCGTGCCTCTGGGAATGGGCGCAGGGATGATGTATATCTTCAAGCCTGATATTTCCTTCCCGTCAGCAATCTTCATCGGTGCTGTACTGACTGCAACTTCTGTGTCAATCACCGTTGAGGCACTGAAGGAACTCGGCAAAATGTCCACGAAAGTCGGCAACACGATACTTGCGGCGGCACTGATAGACGATATTCTTGGCCTGATATGCCTTACGCTGGTTACGGGGATTGCGGGGGGCGACACGAACATTGCGTTAGTCCTCGTGAAGATTGTCGGGTTCTTCGTGTTCATTGCCGGGGCTGGGTACGTCTACAACCGCTTCATGAGGTGGTCGGACAAGGTGCAGGCTGAACGTAACCTGAGACGTTATCCAGTTATGGGCTTTGCGCTGTGCCTGTTCATTGCGTGGGCGGCTGAAGTGGTCTTTGGGATTGCGGACATTATCGGGGCGTTTGCGGCCGGAATGATTATTGCCATGTCGCCAAAAGGACAGTACATAGCGAGCAAGTTCGACACGATAGCATATTTACTCCTTACGCCGGTATTCTTCGCGAATATAGGGCTTGAGGTTACTCTGCCGGAATTTTCTGGCGAGGTTGTCATCTTCACGGTGGCAATCGTAATAGTTAGCGTTGTCTCGAAACTTTTCGGCTGTGGAATTGGCGCGAAAATCTGCGGCTGTACCATGAGACAGAGCTACCAGATAGGTCTGGGCATGGTATGCAGGGGAGAGGTTGCGCTTATCGTTGCGGGTAAAGGCGTGGCAATGAACCTAGTTGACGAGAGCGAGCTGGGGCCCATCATCATCATGATAATAGTCTGCACGATAATAACGCCAATAATGCTGAAGGGAGCTTTCAAGGGCTCACAGGACGAGGCTGGAAGCTCAGTATTCGAGGACAGGTTTATGGTTGAGGAACAGGCTGACGAGATCGAGGAAGACCTATTCCACAGAAGGAGCCTCTTATCACGTTAAGGTTTTCGGTAAACCGGCGGTAAATCGGCGGCAAAACAGCAAAAACCCTCCGTTGGTACAATCAGCGGGGGGTAATTTTTTCCCGCTAACTCCCCTCACTTCAGGCATAGGGAACATGCCAGATGAAAGGACGGTTTCATTAGGAACAATGCGCTTTAATTCACTCGGAAAGCAAAAATTTTTATCCCTTTTCTTTGTCTCAAGCATTACTATGGTGCTTAATGTCTTGGCACTTATGGCAGATACCATCATTGCGAGCCATGTTGTCGGGGAAACCGGCATCTCCGCAATGAACGTTATCACCCCCATAATGTTCAGTAGTGGTTTTCATCGGCAATATAATAGGCACGGGAATATCTTTCCTTTACGGCTCTGCTATGGGTACGGCTGACAAGAAACATGCTGATGAACTCTTCTGAATGAGCATCATTGTTGCCGTTGCTTCCGGCCTAACCTTGTTCGCGTTAATGGCTGTGGGATTCGACACATACCTTGCATTCCTGAGTCCTGAAGCCGGGGTCATGAGTTATGCGCGTGAATATTACTCGTTCTACAAGTTCGTGCTGATAGTTGACCCGCTAATGATGCTGTTCACTACTATGGTCTACAATGACGGCGACGAGTTAATCTCCAACATTGCGAACAACGTAATAATCTTCGGGAACATTGCCTTGTCCGTAACCTTCGCGCTTGTATTCAAAATGGGAATGTCAGGCCTTGCACTGGGTACTCTCATGAACGACATAATCAGCCTGATGATTCTTTCGTGCCACTTCCTCCGCAAGAGCAACTCACTTTCCCACCGAATGTACTTCCGCTTCAGGGATCTCTTGGGCTTCCTGTATTACGGCTTTGTTGACTCCGGGATCTCCGGGATGTTCCTGATGTGGGGAGTCCTGTTGTTCGCAGTCAACAAGTTCATCATCGCCAACTTCGGCGGCAAGTTCCTGCCCACTGTCTCAATGGCAATAAGCCTCCTTGAGTTCTCGGCAGTCTTTGACGGGGTTGCTGAGGCAGTTATCCCTCTGGTGAGCGTGTATTACTCCTAGAAGAATTACCCGGCTGTCCACAAGGTCATGGGCTCGGCGGTCTGGGTGTCATTGATTGAGGGAGCGGCCTTCAGCGTTTTGCTGCTAGTGTTCGCTGAGTACATGCCGGGGATATTCGGGATAAATGAGCCTGAAGTCCTGGGGCATTGCGTTAATGCTGTGCGGATAATCTCGACAACGCTAATCATCTCGTCAGTTCTCTACCTTTTCGAGACCTACTACATGACGCAGGGGAAAAACATTATAGCCCTGGCCTCGTCATTTGCCCGCAATCTGGTGTTCATCCTGATATGTGCTGTTCCTCTTGGGCTTGCTCTGGGGATTAACGGCGTATGGACTGCCTTTGCCCTTGCCCAGCCTTTGACGCTGACACTTTGTGTGTGGCTCTCATTCGTGATGTATGGCCGTAAGAATTTCCCGATGTATCTTGAAGACGGCGGGAACATTGCGGACTTCGATTTGCTGCTGACCCCTGAAAACGTAATGAAGACTAGGGACAAGGCAGAACAATTCATGGCCTCCAAGAACGTCTCAGACAGCACAGCGAACCGCATAATGCTCATGATTGAGGAAACGGGAATGATGATAATTGAGCGCAACAAAGGCAGGAAAGTTTTGGCGGAGTACACGATAGAGCTTTACGGAGAAGTACAGGAAGAACATAACGACAATCAGCTTCAACAGGAACGTATTCACCATAAAGTAGGCACACGGGACGCAGGAGCAGGAATTTATTGCCCCGCCCCTGCATTCAGCCTCACATCAAAGCCTTCACGTCAGAGACCGTTGCGCCGCCGTCCATCGTCAGCATCAGATCACAAGCCCAGTAGAAGAGCCTCGCAAATCTCCTCATGCTCCCCTCATCGTAGAGCCTGCTGTTGTAGTCCAGCGATACCCCGTACTCTGTCTTAGCGTCAAGTACCTCAACGTTAAGCGCGTTATCGCAGGTGAGAGCGTCATACGAAACGGCCTCCAGGCTCTCAATCACGCCCTCATCGCCGGGATATTCATACATATCACCCTGATAGAGCAGGCACAACAGCCAATCATCCCCGAAGGCTTCCTCGTCGCAGTACGAGACCCTGCCGTGAGATATTCCCTCCTTAATCTGCGTGCTTATCTCTTCGAACAGCCCGACAACGTCAATCCCTCCGCAAGGTGAAGCGCAACAGGTAGATACTTTATCAGCACCCCTACAGCCTTCAGCCTCACAGCGTCAGCCCTGCCGTCCCAAGTCCACGTGAACATCACGTCATCAGAGTCATTATAGGCAGACAGAGCCACAGCACAAGCCGCAATGTAGAGGTCGTTTTTCCCCAACCCGTATTTACCGCTCAGGCTCTCTACGCTGTCCCTCGTGAAGCTGAAGCCCTCGTAGTGTTCCGAGTCTTCGTTCTCATCAGTGATGTAATCCTGCTTGGGGAGAGTCGTCCAGTTAGTACCCCCGCAGATGCCAGCAAAATACTTCATATCCGCCGCGAACAAATCCGACTTCCTGTATTCTGCTTCCTCACGCAAAATCCCGAAGGTGTTATCCCGCTCCAGTCGCCCGCCCTTCAACAGGTATATCACGCTCAAATTCTGCCCTGTGCTCGAAGATGTACCGCCCGCCCCTCTCAGCAACAACGCTCGACAATATAGGGTGAGCCTTAACCGCTTCCTTTATTGCCCGCGAAAGTTCCCACAAATCCACGTCAGGCTTAACGTTTATCCTGAATGGCAGGTTTAACGTCGGAACGTCCGCATACTTCTTGATTTCGTCCATCATATAGAGCTGTAAGGTATTTAGCGGTGGGGGGTGAGAGGACTAATTTATCGCAACTTGTACCGCGCTCTGTTTTCGCAGACTCTTCGAGCAAAGCAGAAATTTTCTTCACAGTCCTACCCTCGTAGATCATCTGCACACAAAGCCCACGAAGCCCGCAGTGTAACACCATCTCAATCGCCTTCAGGGAATCTCCGCCGAGCATAAAGAAGTCATCATCAATCCCAACACTGCCCTCAAGCTCAAGCACACGCTTCACCGCCCCGCACAGAGTATCCTGCGCAGAGTTCAACGGGCTGACGTATGGGCAGGTTCTCGCGGAAATGTCAGGCTCAGGGAAAGCATGAGCGTCAACCTTACCGTTTGCGTTCAGCGGGACATGGTCAACCCTGATGAACCATGCGATGGTCATATAGTTTGGCAGATGCTCCCTCAGCGTGGAATTTGCCGCCGCGAGTCCCTTGAGGCTGACACGGTTTCCGCTTATCTTGACCATGTCGTCAGTGCGTCCGAGAACTGTATACAGCCCGTTCTTGCCGCGCTTCACCCAGTCTGAGCCGACAAAGTACTTCCTGCCGTTAATCCCGGTGAAATGAGCCGCTTCGTTCGTGTAGCCCCTGAAGTATGGCAGGTGCACACAGATTACGCCTTCATCTGAGGGGATGCCGTTATCATCGAGAAGCACTATGTCCAAATCGCTGACGTTGTATCCGGCAGGGGTAATGTCATAAGGCTTGTCAATCCAGAAGATACAGATCGGACCGGCTTCACTTGAGCCGTAAACAGTTACCATGTTGTAATGCTCACTGAAAAGGTGAGAAACGGAATCTCCTCCCATGAAAGCGGCCTTTAAGTCAAATCGGGGATTACCCTTAATCATCTGTAGCAGATTGGGGGAAAAACATCCGTAATGCAGATTGTTCTTCTCGAAATACTCAAGCTTGTCGTAAAAACCGTACTCCTGCATTACGCCTTTGGGATAACCTGTGCTCCCTGACGTGTAGAGCATGAAGGCCAGGTCATGGGGGGCATGGTCAGCGATCTCGTGGCACTCCTCCATAGTCATGGCCTCATCCCACTTCTCCATGTCGAAGACTACCTTGCATCCGCTGTCGTGAATGGCGAAATCAATCCGGGACTTGCACATAATGTCGTCCTTGTTCCGTCCCGGTCAACTATTGCGGGTCTGTCGGGGTGTTCACTGACAGCGGCGGTGAACTTCTCCAGAAACTCAATCATGAGTGTATTATTCCTCCAATAACGTTATTGCTGTGTGATTGAACATTGTAACATATCAATGAGATGGTGAGTGAGTGAATAAAATTCGGCCTCCCCTTGAAGTCATGAGGAGGCTTTTTTTGTGGCTATAACTTGAATGGTATATCCGGCAATGTGAGCTTTTCGCCCGGTGTGTATCTCCCTGTCTCAGTCAGTCCCTCGTGTAATTTCCCGGCCATGTCCTGAACATCTCCCACAGCATAAGCCCCGGTGATTGCATTCGTCGCCAGAGCCCCGCCAGTCTTGAGGGTCATCGTCTCAGCCTGAATCATGTCGGCCTTGATCTGATTCCACAGTGGATCTTTGCTGCCCCCCTCAGTGATTATGACGCGGTCAACGGGAGTTCCTGCCTTCCTGCATCTCTCGGCAATCTCGGAATACTCGCCCGCAATCGCCTCAAGTACTGCCCGCCAAAGAACGAACTGGTTGGTGTTCATCCCCATGTTGATGAAGCACCCGTGAACCTCCCTGAAACCTTCAGGTCCTCCCGTGAGCCATGGAAGGAAGCGAACGCCCTCAGAGCCTGCCGGAAGACCAGCCGCCCCATCGCTAAGGTACTTGTAGTATGAGTCATCGCCCGGCCTGTTGCAGACGTTGTCCCTGAACCAGCGCAACGCAAGCCCGCCAGTCCTGACGAACCCCCAGTAGAAATATGTTCCCGGCAATGTCCCTGAGTTGAAGATTAGGCCATTGCCCTTTTTGCTGAGCCCCGGAACGATACCGCCTGTTGAGATGCAGAACATTGAGCACGTCCCTGCAACGTCCACAGCGTGCCCCGGCTCGTGAACTCCGCACGCAAGAAGTGATTGCATGGTATCGCCCGCACCTGAGCAGACCGGGATACCTTCAGGGAAGCCCGTAAACTCTGCACACTCACGGGACAACCTCCCGGCAATGTCCCAAGGCTTGACGATTTCCGGCATGAGCTCCCTGCCAATCCCCAGAATGCCGAGCTGTTCACCTGACCATTCTTTAGCCATGACGTTATAGCCCAGCCCCCAGCCTGACATAGCCCCCCAGTCAATGAACGCGTCTTTTGCCTTGAGCCCTGCAAGGTGCATGAGGATATAGGGTGCGTTGTGTACGAACTTGCGGATTTTTGCGGCGTTGGGTGAGTTCTTGAGGAGCCACCGGGCATGTAGTGCGGGGAAAAGACACAGAGGCTCAGGGTTACCTGTCTCGCGTGCCCAAATGTCGAGGCCGAGTGCCGAAAGTTTATCCGCGTCCTCCTGAGTTCTTGAGTCCAGATAGTTGATGTAGGGGGTTATGGCGTTACCTTCCTCGTCAACCCCGGCAATCCCGCAGATTATCCCATCGCCCATTATTGCCCGGACTGTCGAGGGGTCAAGCCCCTTCTCCCTCATGACCTCCGCGCATCTCTTCATGCCCTTCAACGCCAGCAAGAAGTACTCGTGAACGTCCATCTCAACCCAGCCAGCCTGTGGGTAGTTCAGCGTCGTGGGGTTCACGTCAACCGCAACCTGACTGCCTGCCTCGTCATACACTGCAACCTTGACGCTCTGAGTTCCTGCATCGAAACATATATAGTGCTTCAAGTCTGTAGCACCTCCCGTGAGAATTATAGCCCATAACAAAACGCCCTCCCCGTTCACTCTCGAACAAGGAGGACGCTGTGATTACTGCTTGTGTGTATGTATCTGCGTTGTACTACTTTTTGCGTGTAACGATGAAACTGCCAAGTACTGCGAGTGCGAGGGCAAATCCGCCTGCTGAGCATCCGCCGCCTGAGCCGCCTACACTGCCGGGAGTATCGGGGCCGGGCTGAGTATTTGTTGCCTTGACTACGATTGAGGGCTCTGAAAGTGATGCCTCAGCCGCACCAAAGTCTGACGTTGTTACTGCGTTGTTCGCTACTGTGAATACGAGGTAGGCCAGCCTGTTCTGCGCAATGTTTGCCTTCGCGTTGTCTGCGGTAATCTCTACAGGTGCGCCATTGCTCCATACATAGACCTTTGAGGCCGCCGCGCCGCTTGCACTTACGCCGTTCGGGTAGAATGTCGGTGCACCAACCTGATCAGCTGAAGGAGTGTTGTCGAACGTGATCTCAGCGATATATGAGCCGTTAGCTATTCCGCTCAGCTTGGGAAGTGAGCAGACATATACGAGGTTATTCGCCGTCATGTAAGCCGTCTCTGTTGCTGATGCTGTCCAGCCGTCGCCCGCCGCATTGTAGAGGCCGTCCCTGTCAATGCTTGCACCGTATAATGCCTCGATTGCACTGACTATGTTCTCATCTACTGCAGGGTTGAACGTGTCGGTAGCCTTAACCTCAACGGTTGTAGTCTCTCTAACTTCAACGCTCGCATCACTGGTTCCTGTGTCAGCGTCGAATGCCGCCGCATCTGCCGTGCTGATCTCCGTGAAGACTATCGGCTCATATGTCGCGCCTGCCTCAACATAAGCTACTGCGGTAAGAACACCTGCATCTGCGCTTCCCGTACCATCCGGGACGACATCTGTGCTTGCTCCGGTGCTGTCAAGGAACACAACCTCGTTGTCCCCGCTTGCTGATGCCGCAAAGAATGATGCGCCTGTAACGGGTGTCATGCCCAAGTCAATAGCGGGCTTCCTGCCGTACATTGACTCATCGAACTTCGGAAGGGGTATAGGCTGAAGTCCTGCAGCTGTAGGCCTGAACGGAGGAACTACACCGATTGCCCTCTTTGTGTTTCCACCGCTCTTCTGCTGAAGTCTTGCGGCCGCATTACGAAGGTTCTCAGCATCATTGCCAGCGGTATAGCTAGAAGTCGTGGCTTCCTGAAGGTTTGAGCCGGACTGAACTGTAGCTCCTGAAGGCACTGTAATCCCCAGATTAGCAAGAATATTGCGGATCACAGCTATCCCACTAGTGCTACTGATTGCCCTTGCCACAGTTGTTGACGGAGCCGTCGTGAGGCTTGTGAATGTAGGCATTACTGCTTTGGTAACGCTGATTACCTTAACAACTATCGTCCTTACTACCGTGAGAGTCTTGGGCTGTGTCGTTGCTGCGCCTGAACCGCCGCCTGGGTTGGAGGTTACTGCCTTGCTCACTGTTACGGTGAAACTGGCCGTAGCTGTCTCTGTTACTGTCTCGCTGTGTCCTGCAGCGTCGCCGGAGGTGAAGGTCTCGGTTGCCGTAACCGTTACGGTGTAGTAGCCCGTTGCTGTTGAGGTTGTGGGGCGGAATGTTGCTGTTGCTCCACTTGCTGTTGCCCAGCCTGTCGTTGTGCCGAGTGAGAAG
>JAFRAH010000023.1 GCA_017405525.1 Synergistaceae bacterium | reverse complement strand
GCCCTGTGCCCTGTGCCCTGTGCCCTGCCCGTAACTATACCCTAAATTCCCCAAGCTACAAAAAAATATTGAGGTACTGCCATGCTGTTTAACTCGTGGCAGTTTGCGGTGTTCCTCCCGGTTGTGTTCGGGCTCTATTGGTCATTGCCTCACAGGTACAGGTGGCTTCTCATCCTCGCGTCAAGTTACTGGTTCTACATGAGCTGGAACGTCAAGTATGTCGTCCTGATTCTCTTCACGACTGCAATATCTTACGTGGCCGCCTTGTTGCTTGAACGCTTCCGTGAGAACATGGCCGCCCGGAAATTCATACTCACCTTCACGCTTGCCTCATGCCTAGGAGTTCTGTTCGTCTTCAAGTACTTCAACTTCTTCACTGAGAGTTTTGTTGCCTTCATGAAAATTTTCACACTCAACCTTCACCCCATGACCATCAAGCTGTTATTGCCGGTCGGAATATCCTTCTACACCTTCCAGACTTTGGGCTACGTTATCGACGTGTACAGGGGGAACACTCAGGCTGAACGGCACTTCGGGATTTATGCGGCGTTCATCTCGTTCTTCCCCCAGCTGGTGGCCGGGCCAATCGAGCGCACAAACAACCTCCTGCCACAAATCCGGGCTCATCATGAGTTCAGCTACGAGCAGGCAACCTACGGGCTTAAGCTGATGGCGTGGGGGTTCTTCAAGAAACTTGCGGTTGCTGACGTTTTGGCCATCTACTCGGATAAAGTCTTCGGAGACGTGTACAGCTACAAGGGGCTTGCTCTGGTGCTGGCGGCGTTCTTCTTCACGGTTCAAATCTACTGCGACTTCTCCGGGTATTCGGACATTGCCCGCGGTTGTGCAAAGCTCTTCGGAATTGAGCTGATGGAGAATTTCCGCAGTCCCTACCTGTCGGCAAGCATCCGTGAGTTCTGGAGCAGGTGGCATATATCGCTGTCTACATGGTTCAGGGATTACGTCTATATTCCGCTGGGTGGCAATCGTTGCGGGAAGTTCCGGCGGGCTGTGAACGTCATGATCACGTTCATTGTGTCGGGGTTGTGGCACGGGGCTAACTGGACGTTCGTGCTCTGGGGGGCAGTTCATGGCCTCGCTCAGGTGGTCGAGAATGCGTTTTCCCGGCGGGAGCATGAGCCTCATGGTCTGGAGTGGGCTTTGAGGGTGTGTATCACGTTCATGTTTGTGATGATGGCTTGGGTGCTCTTCAGGAGTCAGGGCATCAACGAGGCGGCATACATCTTCACACACTCGCTTGACGGCATAACGGGGATAACGGCCTACATTAAGGACGGCATCAACGCAATGAAGGAAATACAGGGAAGGCTGAAGTATTCTCTGCTTGTTGTTTCGTTGCTTTTAGTGTGGGATTACTGCTCGCTAAGGAATGACGTTGTCCTGAAAATTTCGGGAAGAAAGACATTGCTTCGCTGGGCAGTCTATATGCTGTCGTTAATGCTCCTGATGAGTTCGCTTCAACTGAAGGCCTCCCATGAGTTCATATACTTCCAGTTCTGAGGAGGCAGGCCATGAACAGAGAGATGCATAAATTCATTGCCAGGCTTGCAGTTCTTGGAGCCTCATTTTTCGGAACGTTGGCGGCAATGCTCCTTACTGGAATTTTCCTCATAGGCTGCCAGTATGAAGACGACTATGATGCTTCCCTGATAGACAAGGTTGCACGGTTAAAGTCCCTAGATAGTCCCAAGATAATACTTGCCGGGAACTCGAATTTGTCTTTCGGGATGGACTCAAAGATGCTGGAGGACGCTCTGAATATGCCGGTCGTTAATCTCGGACTTCATGGCGGGCTTGGGAATGCATTTCACGAGAACATAGCCAGGCTGAACATAAACAGCGGGGACATGGTCATAATCTGCCATTCAACTTATTCTGACGACAACAGGATAACTGACTTGGGGCTTTGCTGGGTAACTCTCGAATACCATAAAGACCTCTGGGAAATTTTGAGGCCACAAGATTACCCCGTTATGTTCTTGTCTTTTCCTCGTTACTGGGTGAAATCGCTCTGGAGATTAATTGTAGGGACGTTCTCGAAACGTGAGAGCCCTGAAGTTTCGGCCTATGCAAGGAGTTCGTTCAACGAGTTCGGAGATGTTGCGGTCAAACCTATGGATAAGCGTCCTCCCGACGAAAAGATATTCTGGGCTGGGCGGCAAACGTTGCCGGAAATCAACGATACCTGCATTAACCGCTTGAACGAGCTCAACAGGTACATCAAGGCAAGGGGAGCGGTGATGCTTGTTGCAGGATACCCAATAGCCTCCGGGGAATATACTCCTCCCGTTGAAGGCTACGTAGAGTTTCAGGAGAGGTTGAGGGGAAAACTTGACTGTGAAGTTATCTCGGACTTCAGGGACTACTTCATTCCCTACGAATATTTTTATGACTTCACCCTTCACTTGGGCAAGGATGGCACAAAGCTAAGGACTAGGCAGCTCATCAAGGACATCAAGAACTACCTGGACAACACGCAACATTGAGCGCAAAAATCCCCCGTACCACGTGAGCACGGGGGCAGTTCACTTACACGGCGGCGGCTAAATCTCTGCTCGCCACAATGTCCACGTCAGTCCCGCAGACGTTGTGAATGAGTACCTGCCCGATCTTCACGGGAGCCTCAACCTCAAGCCTCGCCACTTCCTCGGCAATCCCGAAAAGTTTTCCCTTCGGTGCAGGTGTCTTGCTCCTCACTGGACAAACCGGGAGCTTTCCGCCCTTAACCCTGACAGTTGACGCGAAAACACGGCGGGGGTCTTTCACCTCAGAGCGTGCATAACTCGCACCCCTGGGGCATGTGTTGCCTTCAACCTTCACGACTTCCCCGGAATCATCAAGCGTTACAGTCAGGCCGCAACCAAGAGGGCATGACACGCAGATAAACTTTCTTTCCTCGCTCATAGTCTCACCTTCTCCTTATACGGGCTGAATGTCTATCACTATCTCGTTGAGATCAGGAAGTGCCTTGACCTGTTCGGCCTTGATCTTGACCTCGTTCATTTCGCCGGGACGTGCATACCTGAGACGCTGGGAGTAAAGCCCCGGTTCAGCGAACACCTTGCAGGGCTGCTCAATGGGATGAGTTACGCGCATGAATATCGTTGTGTCGGTCTCGCCAGTAACGAACTGTGGGGAATATAGCCTGACGTTTTCCCCGCCCTTTACCGGGATGCGCCTGACGTTCTGCGGGATTTTACCCATCGCGTATTTTGCGGCACTTGCTCCGGCAACCAGCCCCTCATCGCTCACGTTGTCCACGAGGTCATAGACGATAACGACATTTCCGGCGGCGAATATTCCGGGGTTAGTGGTCTGCAGGAGGTCATTGACGACCGGCCCACCAGTTACCGGGTGAATGTCGATACTTGCCATCCGTGATAGCTCGTTCTCAGGTATCAGCCCGATAGCCAGCAGCAACGTATCGCACTCTACGTAGCGTTCAGTGCCCTTGATGGGTGTCATGTGGTCGTCAACCTCAGCGACTGTTACGCCTTCGAGCCTGTCCTGCCCGTGAATGCGCGTTACTGTGGTCTTGAGGTGGAAGGGTATTCCGTAGTCATCGAGGCACTGTGCAATGTTTCTCCTTAGTCCGCCCGGCCATGACATGACCTCGTAGACACCCTCAACTTCTGCGCCCTCCCAAATCATTCTGCGAGCCATAATCAGCCCAATATCTCCAGAGCCGAGAATCACCGCACGCTTTCCCGGCATGTAGCCCTCCATGTTCACGAAACGCTGGGCAGTCCCGGCAGTGTATATCCCTGACGGCCTCGTTCCGGGTATCCTGATGGCACCTAGTGGACGTTCACGGCAGCCCATAGTGAGGACGATTGCGCCGGGGTTGAGGGACTCTATGCCGCGCTCCTTGTTCATCGTCCAGACGGTATTAGTGCCGCGGTCAATCTGGAAGACCATCGTGTTCGTCCTGAACTCCACGCCCTCATCATGTGCCTGCTGTATGAACCTGTGCATGTATTCCGGGCCTGTGAGCTCCTCCTTGAAGGTACGAAGCCCAAAGCCGGGGTGAATGCACTGCTGAAGTATCCCGCCCAAGTCCCAATCACGTTCGAGGACAAGGACATTCTCCGCGCCTTCACGCCTCGCGCCAATTCCCGCCGCGACTCCTGCAGGGCCCGCGCCAATCACCAAGACGTCAATATTCTTACTCATGGGACACAGCCCCCTTCTTCAGCAGAAATTCTTTTGTCTTCCCGACGAGCAATTTCGACTCTCCTCCGTGCCTCGTAATCTCGTCCAACGGAATGCCTAGCTCACGGGACAATATCTCAGCGACACGGGGACAGCAGAACCCTCCCTGACAGCGTCCAGTTCCCGCGCGTGTCATCATCTTAACGGCTGTGATTGTGCGTGCTCCCCTGCGTATTGCCTCGACAACCTGACCTTCAGTTACGGTCTCACAGCGGCAGACTATCTGCGCATATGCCGGGTCATTCTCAGCAAGTGATTTTCTCGCGGCCATGTCCATATACAGGAAGCGGGGAATGTTCCTGCGTTCGGGGGTAAATTTCTCGTTGGGTATGAGTGTGATTCTGTCGCTGAGTTCTTCCTTGAGGAGCTGGGCGATGTGCTGTGCGATTGCCGGGGCTGAAGTGAAGCCGGGCGACTTTATCCCTGCGGCGTTGACGAACCCCCTCGGCGACTTGAGGGCATAAATCTCGAAATCCCCCGACTCTGTATTTGCCCTGACACCTGCGAATGTCGTTATGTTCATGTTCACCGGGAATTTAGGGACTAGCCTTCTTGCTCCCTTGAGGACTTCAGCGAGACCTTCGGGAGTGGTTGAGCGGTCTTCAGGGTCTTCCTGCTCTGTTGCTGTTGGCCCGGCCATGAGGTTGCCTTCTGCCGTGCGCAAAACTGTAATCCCCTTCCCTGCCTTTGACGGACAAGAGAAGAGGAAGCTGGTAATCGTCTCTCCTGCCGTGCGGTCAAGAAGGTAGTATTCGCCTTTCGTGGGAATGATGCGGAATGACTTATCGCCCGCCCATGAAGCTATTTCCCCGGAATGAACGCCTCCCGCATTGATGACGACAGGAGCAAGGAACTCGCCTTTGTTGGTCGTTACTCCCTTGATGTTGCCTTTGTCATCAAGGATTAAGCCGGTTGCAACGGTCTCAAGGAAGAGCTTGGCTCCGTTGAGCTCTGCGCTCTCTATCATGGCGTTGACGGCCTCGAAGTTGTTGATGATGCCTGCCTCCGGGGACCACAACGCCGCAATGATTTCGGGCGATACATTGGGCTCTTTCTCCCTGAGCTTGTCCCCTGAGACTATCTCGACTCCGGGGCATCCGTTGGCTTTACCCTGAGCAAGGAGCTCCTCAAGGTGCTTAACCTCAGCACCACTGAACGCGCAGACGTATGAGCCGCATTCGTCAAGGTGAACGTCTAACTCATCATTGAGCTTGTGCCACAGCTTGTTGCCGGGAACGCAGAACTTCGCCTTGACCGTTCCGGGCTTGTCGTCAAAGCCTCCGTGAATCATTGAGCTGTTTGCACGTGAGGCACCTGCTGGGAGTTCGCTGGCCTTGTCGATTACGGCAATACTGAGCTTGTATTTCGAGAGTTCGCGCGCTATTGATGCCCCTGTAATGCCTGAACCTATTATCACAATGTCATAGTTCATGAAGAATTTTTCCCCCCTTAACATAAAATCTCCCCCTGCCGCAAAACAGCAGAAGGAGATGATTTGCCTGATGTTGCGTTATTTCTTCAGGCTGGTTATTATCGCTTCAGCCTCTGCCTCTGCATTGCTGCCGTCAAGCCAGAAAACGAGCCTGATATATTTTCCTTCCCCGCCGAAAACGTAGGCTATTGTGTCGTAAGTCTCGCCTTCGCTCTCCTGACTTGAACGGTACGAGGAAACTTTCACCCCGTTAATCTCCCTGCTGGTTACGGCCTCAGTATTGCCGAATGCTTTTGCGTCTGTGGCAGCAAACTCCTCAAGAGTCCCGTTACCTGAAAGCTGGTAAACGTCAAAGTCAAGCGTTGTCTCATCGCTCTTGTAGTACGCAACCTGACCTTCAGCCTTGTCCTCGTCAGTAACTTCACCATTCACGAAACTTTCAGGGACGTTCACGGAATACTGAGAGTCTCCGAGCGTCAGGGTCTTCATTCCCCCTGCAGATGCCACACCGGCAGTGAGCACAAGGCACAACGCAAGCAGTAAGAGCTTCCTCATTAGTCCGTCCAAGCGCGGGATTTCTCGATAGCCTTCTTCCAGCCCGCATATGCCTTCTCGCGATCGTCAGCCGCAAGAACAGGCTCAAACTTCCTGTCCTGTGCCCAGTTCGCGCGGATGTCTCCCTCGTCCTTCCAGAACCCTACTGCAAGACCCGCCGCATATGCCGCACCGAGTGCTGTTGTCTCGTTCACCACAGGACGAACAACGTCAGCTCCGAGAATGTCTGCCTGCAGCTGCATAAGGAGGTTGTTCACGACTGCCCCGCCGTCAACCTTCAACGCCGCCAGTTTCTTGCCTGAGTCCTTCTCCATTGCCTCGATTACGTCGCGAGTCTGGTAGCAGAGGCTCTCAAGGGTTGCCCTGATGAAGTGCTCTTTCCTGACGTAGCGGGTCAAGCCAACGATTGCACCCCTTGCGGTCATGTCCCAGTAAGGAGCGAAAAGCCCGGAGAACGCAGGGACGAAGTATATTCCCGCCGAGTCCTTGACTTTCCCGGCGTAGTACTCAGTAACGGGGGCATCATCCACCATCTTGAGGTTGTCCCTGAGCCACTGTATCGCCGCACCAGCAATCGCTATTGACCCTTCGAGAGCGTAGAAGCACTTGCCCTTTTCGCGTGAGTAGAATGCTGTAGTGAGCAATCCATTCTTTGAGGGTATCGGTTTGTCGCCAATGTTCATGAGCATGAAGCAGCCTGTACCGTAGGTGTTCTTTGCCTCGCCCTCGCTGAGACATGCCTGACCGAACAACGCCGCCTGCTGGTCGCCCAAATCTCCAGCAACAGGAATCTTCGCACCGAACGGCCCGGACTCCGCCGTGTACCCATAGACTGAGCTTGAAGGCATGATCTTGGGGAGCATTGACGCGGGAACCTGGAGCTCCTTCATCATTGTCTCGTCCCACTCACAGGTCGCTATGTTCATGAGTAGGGTACGTGATGCGTTCGATACGTCCGTTACGTGAACGCCGCCATTAGGTCCGCCGGTCAAGTTCCAGATGAGCCATGTATCAGTGTTCCCGAAAAGGAGCTCGCCTTTCTCTGCCTTCTCCCTTGCGCCGGGAACGTTGTCGAGTATCCAGCGTATCTTTGTCCCGGAGAAATAGGGGTTGATGAGGAGGCCGGTTATGTCCTTGACTTTTCCTTCGCCCTTCTCGTTCTGACCCCAGCCGGGTTTCTTGAGCCATTCCGCGCAGAAGTCCTGTGTCCTCGTGCACTGCCACACTATGGCGTTGTAGATGGGCTTGCCTGTGGCCTTGTCCCACACTACGGTAGTCTCGCGCTGGTTGGTTATGCCCACTGCGGCGATCTCGTCAGGTGATGCGTTGACTGCCGAGAGTGCCCCGCGGATTACGTCCTGAGTCCTGCTCCAGATCTCCATCGCGTTGTGCTCAACCCAGCCGGGATGCGGGAATATCTGTTCGTGCTCCATCTGGTACGAGCCTGCTGGCCTTCCGTCTTTCGTGAAGAGCATACAGCGCGTGCTTGTCGTGCCCTGATCTATTGCGGCTACATATTTCTTGCCTGACATTGAGATTTTTTCCTCCTGTTTTGTCTCTGGTGATGATGAGGGTTTAGTGTCTTCCTGTTTCCTGCTTCCGAATAACCTGAATAACATTGCCTGAACTCCTCGTGATTAAAGCGTGGGGGCTTGGAGATTACGCTACATTATGCCTACGCAGTGGCAGAAGTAGTACGCTACAACTGCACCGACCAGCGGGCCGACTACAGGAACCCATGAGTAGCCCCAGTCTGAGTCTCTCTTGCCGGGTATCGGGAGGACAAAGTGAGCTATACGGGGGCTCAAGTCTCTTGCGGGGTTGAGAGCGTAGCCAGTGGGGCCGCCGAGTGCCGCGCCAAGTCCGTAGATTATGCCGACAACAAAGAACGTCCCAAGTCCGGGCGTGAACCCTGCACCTGCAACACCCTTCGAGAAGACGCACATAATCAGCGTAACAAGGAAGAATGTAGCGATTGCCTCAGTGATGAAGCAGCAAGGAAGACTGCGCTCCGCCTCGCTCTTGTTGGGGGCAGTGCAGAACACTCCGAGCTGTGCGCTGGGGTCTGAGCCCTTCCAGTGGTCGAGGTACGCAAGCCACACTACAACGCCGCCGCAGAACCCGCCGATCATCTGGGCAATGATGACGTTGAACGCCTCACCCCATGAGCCATATACGCCTGCGAGGGTCTTCGCGACAGTAACGACGGGGTTGAGGTCGCCCTGTGCTGAGCCGAGAGCATTGGCCGCGAATACTCCGAGACCTACTGCCCATGCCCAGCCCCAGCAGATATGTACCCAGTTTGAGCCGTTAGCCTTTGAGTCTTTGAGGACGAGGTTGGCCACGTTGCCATCTCCAAAGACGACAAGAACGAGTGTTCCGAAGAACTCACCTAATACTGGTCCAGGTGTAAACATGATGTGAATATTCCTCCTGATGAAAAGATTTGTGTTTCTTCAACCCACACAGAAAACCTTTCAGTGATTTTCTCGTGCGCCGCCCCCACAAGAAGATGCTCCGAAAAAAATCTTGCTGAATGATTTTGTGCCTGTATGAAGTTGTTTGTGATGATGTGGATATTTTAGTGTATTCTTCCGCCGTATCAATGAGAAATTTTGCGGTTTAGTGAGTGAGAGAGTAAAGCCCCTCCTACCATGAAAGACAAGAGGGGAAAATATTAATGCCTTGGTTATTCGGCAATGATGTAGAGAGTTTCGGATTCAAGTTCGAGATTTTGATGTTGAGCCTTGACGCAGACCTTGAAGTCTCCGCTGACTGTCCCGGCAGGAATGGTGAACCTCCCATCACATGAGACACTTACACCCTCAAGCACTGAATCGTTGAGCCAGACCGACAAGCCCGACACTTCAACGTTCCAGCCCCCAAGAATGAAGGTTAGAGGAGTTCCAGCCTTTACGGTGATGATGTCATTGTCGCGTCCTTCATGTCTTTCCAGAACGTCATCACTTGCGGGATTGAGGGAGGCCGGAGGAATGAACATGCCTGAAATATTTTCGGTGGTTTCAGATTTCGTTGAAGTGCCCAAGACTTTCACGGTGAATGACTTAGTGGATGCTGCTCCGTTTTTGTCTTTGGCCTTAAGCGTGAACTTGTAGCTTTCTGCTTTCGTGGGAGTGCCTGAAATTTTCCCGGTCTTTGAGTTTAGGGACAAGCCCGCCGGTAATTTGCCGCCGCTTACGGTGAACGTGTAGGGAGATGTCCCACCTGATGCCTTGACTGTCCACTTGCACGATGACTTCAGGGCTATCGTTGCCGGGATTGAGCCGGTCAGGGTCGTCTGGGTTGCCTTCACGGTGAAGGACTTACTTGATGCCGCCCCGTTCTTGTCCTTAACCTTCACCGTAAACTTGAACGTACCTGCTTTAGTGGGAATGCCTGAGATTTTCCCTGATGATGCGTTAAGTTTGAGACCGTCGGGTAATTTCCCGGAGCTTATCGACCACGTATAGGGTGCTTTTCCGCCCGATGCCTTGAGCGTCCACTTGCACGAGGCTTTGCGGGTTATTGTTGCGGGGATTGAGCCCGTTAGTGCCGTCTGGGTTACTTTGAGGGTGAAGGTTCGTGAGGCATTCCCTGCGGCGTTCGAGGCTGTGAGCCTGAACGAGTAGTTTCCTGCTTTCGTCGGAGTGCCTGAGAGTTTCCCCAATGTGCTGAGAGTTATTCCCGGAGGAAGTGCCCCGCCTGTCTTGCTCCATTTTATGGGCTTGCTCCCTGTTGCGCTGAGTGTCTGGGAATACGCCTGCCTTCTGGATACTGAGGGGAGAGCCTTTGCCGTCGAAACAGCCGGAGCCTTCGCCGTAACCTTGAGGGTGAACG
Organism: Synergistaceae bacterium; assembly: GCA_017405525.1. Classification (GTDB taxonomy): domain Bacteria; phylum Synergistota; class Synergistia; order Synergistales; family Aminobacteriaceae; genus JAFUXM01. Next base: position 19,900 of record JAFRAH010000023.1, on the reverse strand, counting down.
TCTTGGTGTTCAAGCCTGCCGCATTCATGGCCTTCACCTTGACGCTGAATGAGCCGTATTCTGTGGGAGTCCCTGAAATTTTCCCCGATGATGAGAGCTTGAGACCTTTCGGGAGTTTTCCGCTGTCTATCGTCCACTGTATCGGAGTTGAGCCTGTTGCTGAGAGCTGGAGCTTGTAGGATTTCCCCAGTTCAGCCTTTGGGAGGGTCTTGGCTGTTTCTATCTGAACCCTGAGAACCGGCCTCGCTGAAATATCCCAGCTTACTATCTGGAGAGCTATATTCCTGAACAATTTTGCGTCATCACTGAAAATTGCAGAATATGCCCGGTCAATCATGGCCTTCTGTTTTTCCGTAACTCCCGGTGTCTTCGCAAGCCTGTAGAGCTCCAAGGGTATACGCAAGTCCCTTGATGTCCATTCGGAATTTTCCCATTCCCTTTTTTGAGCCTGAACATACTCAAGCGCAATATATCCCCGGCTCTCTTCGGTCTTATTGTGGCAGAGTGAAGGAACTGAAGGCTCTATCACAGTTGACTCGTTGTAGTCGTTCCATGTTCCCAGCTGGATTATGTCGGGCTTTAGTCCTAGTGCAAGGCTGAATGTCTGCCTGAAGGTCTCCCCGCCGTCAAAAGCTATGATGTCATGGTTGCTGCCTCCCGGTGTGAAACGTCCGAGCTCGTCAGTTATGGAGCTGTCGAATCCGGGATATGCTGTTGCGATGACGTACTCCATCCCTGAAGTCTCTTCCCTGAATGCGGCGTAATCACTGCTGATTTTTGCCACACGTTCCGGGCCCGTGAATACCCGGCGTTCTGATGGCTTATCGATTGAAGCGGCTACATTCATCCAGTTGAAGGCGGCTTTTTTGTCCGGCCATGAAGAATGTGCGACGAAATAGGGTAATGGCTTAACACCTGCATCACTTGCTGCCTTCTCCCATTCCGAGAGGCTCGCGAAAATGCTTTTGTCCGAGCTCTGAGGTGAGGCAAATACCATCAGGACGGGGCGGCCTTCATGCCTGACGTAGCCCGGCTTGATGAACCAGTTATCCTGAAGCCACCTCATGCTTTCCTTGGCTATTCTTGCTGCCATTGCTTTGGCTTGGGTCTTGTCTGCACTGCTTGGTATTGCATCGAACGGTGCGAACTCCTCATAGAATGCAATGAAGTTCATCCCTGAAGGCTCTATTATGTTTGAGATGAACGATCCTGTTTCTCTGAGAAATTCCTGATGCTCAAGGTTTGAGTCTTTTCCGTAGAAGTCGAATATTACCGTGTCAATTCCTGAAATCCTCATCCATGCGGCATGGCATCTCTGAAGCTCCCTGTCGACGCTCGAATATATCCCAGTCAATGGATAGTGGTAGCTGGCAATTTTCGCCTGCCCCCTGAAAGTTTCTGAGGCATCGAAGAATTGCCCCGGCTTGTTGTATTTCACGTAGTCCCTGAGTGTCCAGTTCCATTCATATTTTCCGTTGAACTCCGGCGTTCTGTACCATGTCTGATAGTGAACCGCTATATACCTGGGATGTTCCGGGCCTTCACGTACATAGCGGGCTGTCATCTGGAGGCCGGGGTAGTTCAGAGTTACCTTGTTGGGTCCGAATACCCTCACTGCCGGGCCCGTAAGGCCGTCAACGTCGCGTGAAGTCTTCAGCCTCGACATGTCCGAGACCGTAACAGCGTTGCCGTCGGTGTCGAGCGTCCAACCGCCCGGAAGATTGACCTGTGTATCTTTCGGGAGTGAACTCACAACGAAACCATTAACCTCGCCGGGCATGTGTAGGAACTTCAGGGGACTTGATGATCCTGTATGCTCTATTACGAGGAGGCCGCTGACTATCTGCCATCTTTGGGTCTCATATTTTGCGGCAAATGAGGCAGCCGGTAAAATCATGGTCAGTAACAAAACGAAAAGGCCGGTAAATTTCTTCATGTTATGCACCTCCTTAAAGGTTGCAAAAAATCCCCCGCCAAAACTGACAGGGGATAAACTTTCTCTCTTCCTTGAACACTAACGCTTCGAGAACTGCCTTTTTCCTCTTGCGCCTTTCTGGCCGAACTTCTTGCGCTCGACCATCCTGGGATCTCTCGTGAGCAGTCCTTCCTTTTTGAGTGCTGACCTGTAGTCGGGGTTCAGCTTGATGAGTGCCCTGGCTATTCCCAGCTTCACCGCACCCGCCTGACCAGTGAGGCCGCCGCCTGATGCGTTCACGAAAACATCAACGCGTCCCTCAACTCCTGCGGTCTTCAGCGACTGGTAGACCTGGGACTGCCACACCAAGCGCGGGAAGTACTCCTCAACTTCGCGGCCATTGATCTTGATTTCGCCGGTTCCTGAGCATATCCTCACGCGGGCTAATGCGTTCTTGCGCCGTCCTGTTCCCCATATGTATTTGTCGTCTGACATCTTCCGTTATTCCTCCTGTCTATATTTCGAGTGCTTCGGGGTTCTGCGCTGAATGTGGGTGTGATGACCCTGCATAGACCTTCAGCTTGCTGTCGTACCTGAGCCTGTTTCTCGGCAGCATTCCCTTCACGACGTGGCGGAATAATTCTTCGGGCTTGGACTTCACCAGATCCCCCCATGTCCGCGACTTGTACCCGCCGGGATGGCCGGAGTGATAGTGCCATGTAGACTGTGAGGCCTTGTTCCCCGTGAGCTTCACCTTGTCCGCGTTGATGACGATAACGTAATCTCCCGTGTCAACGTGGGGGGTATATGTGGGCTTGTTCTTCCCTGTGAGTATGCGCGAGATGACTGCCGCAAGACGGCCTATTGACCTGTCCGACGCGTCAACAACGTACCATTTCCTTTCAACCTTGCCGGGTTTGGCGAGGTATGAACTGCTGCCTGTCATGATGTGATATTTGTCCTTCCTGCTAAATATTACTGCGGACGGGGGCTTGTCCGTGCAGATGCTATTTTACCGTAACAAGTCGCTTGTTTTCAAGGATACCGGGGAGCCTTCCGCGTTTGGCAACAGGTTTTCCCTCTACTTCCTTCAGGTCCATAGTCATATCCATAGGGACGGCATGAGCTATATAGCTCCCTACACCGAAAATGTCAGCCCCGGCATCAGCCAGTAACTTTATGCGTTCAGGGTTGAGGCCGCCAGAGACTACGATCTTGACGCGCTCGAATCCCTCATGATTGAGCCTGTAGCGCATTTCTCTCACGAGTTCCGCCGTAACTCCTCCCCTTTCGCCGGGAGTGTCGAGACGTACAGCCCCTAACCTCTCACCCATAGCATGAGCCAGTCTCAGAGCCTCCTCGCATTCGTCGTGGAACGTGTCAACAAGGAACGTCCTGCCTACTTCTGGGGGCATAACAGCGTCATAAGCCTCTGCAAGTTTCAGCGTGTCGCCCATGATGAGGACTGCAGCGTGCGGGATTGTCCCGGAGGGTTCACGGCCGCAGAGTTTCGCGCCGAGAATGCAGCTTGCCGCCGAGCAACCCCCAAACTTCACGGCCATGCTCTCCATGACGGGGGCAATCGCCGGGTGAAGATGCCGAGCCCCGAACACCAGAACAGGTCTGCCTCCTGCCGCCTCGACACACTCACGGGCAGCCGTAGCCCATGCGCAGGAACTGGAGAGTATACCCAGCAGGTTGGTCTCATGGAGCCCGAATGCACCATAAGGCCCGCGTATACGCATCACTACTTCCTTCGGGGTAAAGTATTCGCCTTCAGGGAGTGCCTCGATCTTAACGGGGGAATCCTTGAGGAGTTCGAGGACTTCACCGAGACCTGCGAACATTCCTGTTGTGCGTGTGAAGATTTCAGCCGTTACTTCGGTGTCGAGCCTGCCCACTGAGGCCAGGACATCGCGGGTGTTGATGAAGTATATGTCTGTCGTTGCTCCTGATTTTATTTCGTCATGCGTGGCACTGCGGAGACGTTCAGGATTTACCTTCAGGGCTGTTGCGTCTCTGAGGAAATTTATCACTGTTGATTTCTCCTTTGCTTTGGTGTTAATTCAGGAAGACTATGAGGAATGACGTTACCATGAAGATAACCGCGAGGATTATAGTGAGTCTCGTGAGGCTTGAGAACCTCTGCCACTGCCCGGAATCTGCCTGAGTCCCTCCGCCGAATACACCGGTGAACCCTCCCTGCTTTCTCTGCTGCATCATTACGATGAAGATCATCATTACTGACACGACTATGTGAATGACCGACAATATTGCGCGCATGAAAATAACTCCTTCTGCTTCAAGTTTATTGGGATAAAGCGCGGATTAGTATATAACAATGGCGGCTGAATTTACAAACCGTGAAGGCACAAAAAAGACCTCATGACTTAATCACGAGGCCCTGCTGATTTCTGGATTATGGAGCGGATGACGGGATTCGAACCCGCGACCCTCAGCTTGGGAAGCTGATGCTCTACCAACTGAGCTACGTCCGCAAAAATTGTTGACGGGGAAGATTTTAGCGCATGATTGAGTTTTCCGCAAGCATGTTACTCGTGAGTGAACGGCCTGAAGAGACTCCTTAACCAGACTAGGGCAAGTTTTACCCCGCGTTTCCTGAGCTGTGAATACCTAGACGTGATGAGCCTTACTATCAGCCTGAAGGGTGTATAGCCTGTGATCTCGTGTATTTCCTTCCCGTACTGTATGCAGTTCAGCTTCTGGAGCATCAGTGTCATAACACCGTAGGCACTGCTCCTGAGATGCGAGAACTCCGCAAGGTCATTCATCCCCCTGCTTCTGAGGTACTCATAGCGGTCATTGAAGGCTTCTGACTGGTCGGTAAAGTGCTTCATGTGGACATTGACGCTGAAACCTTCCTGCCCTATGCGCCCCATGACGCTGTCATCATGAACGCTGTGAAAGTACAGCCTCTCCTTGGTGATGCATATCTTCCTGCTCTCCCCTAAAAGCCTGTGTATCCTTGCTGTGTCATCGTGCCTGTTGCCCGGCGGAAAACGCACATTCCTGAACAGTTCCGACCTGTATAACTTGTTCCACAGATATATGTATTCTACGGAGAACCCCGGCATCACCAGCCTGTAGAGAGCATCATCGCCAGTAATAATTTCCGGCTTCATGGAATCGCAGGCGTTCACGTCAGGTTTCCCGGAGTCGTCATAATTGACATAACCGCACATGCCCACATCCGCATTATTCCCGCGTATCAGGTCATACAGCTTCCCATACATACCCGGCGCAATATAGTCATCACTGTCGACGAACCCCACAAATTCCCCGTTCATGACATCAAGCCCGGCATTTCGTGAAAGTCCTGCACCGCCGTTCTCCTTGTGGATTACCCTCACCCGCTGGTCATTCCGTGCAAAGTCATCACACATGGCCGGACTCTTATCCGTTGAGCCGTCATCTACTAGAATTAGTTCCAGGTTGGTGTAGGTCTGTGTGAGTATGCTGTTCACGCACTGGGCAAGATACTTCTCTGTGTTGTATACCGGGACTATTACGCTTATAAGAGGGTATGAGTTAGGCAGGTCGCAGGTCGCAGGTCGCAGGTCGCAGGTCGCATTGTACCAACTTTTTCAGTCATCGTCAAATTCTCCTTTCACTCCGGGATTTCATGAAGCCGTGAAAATTTTATCACATCATGAAACGCACAAGGTTTACAAGGCGGGGTATAATGGATACAATTTCACTTATCATGTTAGAACTCAGGAAGAAATACAAATCAGGAAGCGCATTAGAGATATTACAGGAGGCAATACTGACAGGCGACCTCCCTGAAGGAATAATAATCACTCAGAATGAATTAGCCTTATCACTCGGAACTTCAAGGATGCCCGTACGTGAGGCGTTAATTTCGCTTGAGTATCAGGGGTTCATCGAGAGGATGCCAAGTCAGCACATAAAGGCCGCAACATTCACTGATGAATACATACGGAGCCTATTCGCAGACATGGCAACACTTGAGGTTGAAGCCCTGAAGAGCCTTCCCGACGGTGAACTTGAAGCATTGTCCTCATGCCGGAGCCAGATGGATTTTCACAGGGCATTGAGGAGGAATATATATGCTCCGCTCAGAAGGAAGATGCTCGAAACCTTCACGGAAATATACCTGCCGTTCGTCCTTGAGCACTCAGAGAACGTGAAGCAGATTGATCTTGTGTTCATGAACCTGCTCCAAGCCGTCAAAGCCCCACTTGATATTGACGTTACGAGGGCGGCCTATGCTGTCTACAGTGAAGTTCTTTCGGGCAGCCTAATACGCATAAGGAAGGGAAGGAAATCACATGCTGAACCTTAAGCCGGTTAAGCTCCTGCCAGTACGTGAACAGGCGGCGGCATCACTGAGGGAGGCAATAATCACTCAGAACATAAAGCAGGGTGAGACGTTGACGCTGGAGAGCACGGCTAAGGCTCTGGGGATCTCCGTAACTCCTGTGCGTGAGGCGTTCCAGATTTTGGCGAGGGACGGACTGATTGAGCTTGCGCAGAACAGGGGGGCAGTAGTTCTGGGCATGACCCCGGAGAATATCAGGGAGCACTACCAGATTCGGGCGGCACTTGAGGCTGAAGCCTGCAGGTTAGTGTGTGAGAACGGCGCGGACTTGGGGGAGATTGAGCGTTGCGTGAGGCATCTGGTTAGTTCAGGGAGTGAGAACTATGGTGAGCTGAACCAGTCATTCCACTACAACATATGGCTTGCGTCAGGGAACTCAAGGCTTTCACGGATGCTTAGCGAGCTGTGGAACGGGCTGTCTATGGGATTACGCACGACAAGGGACGAATACGCGAAAAAATCGCAGGCCGAGCATGAGGGAATACTAGGGATGCTCAGAGCCCGCGACCCTGAAGGTGCATCGGCATTAATGAGAAAGCATATTCTTCGGAGTATGGAGGATATGCTTACACGTTACGAGTGAGGCTATATCACCCTGACGACTGAGGTAATTTTCCCTGAAGGCACAAACTCACTGTTCCACCGTCCAAGCTCAATTTCGGGATAATACTTGTCGTTTGGTGAGTCTATGTCCCGTGGAAGAATGACATCATCAATTTCTTCAAGCATGTATTTTTTGCGGAGGACGTAAGAAGCCTCAAGGACGCTGGCAAAATTCTTTCCTCCCGACACAACATAATTCCCGAAATTATTGGCGTGAAGGTGTATGAGCTGATGGGTGGCATTAAGTTTCCTCAAGGCATCAAGCACAGCATCTTCATCTTCGGGGCTTGTCATGTCATGGAACTCAAATACTATCTGGCTGAACTGTGAGAGCGTTCCGGAACTTACAGCCTCAAGGAATCCCCATTCAGCACCTTCAACGTCCATCTTCAGGATCATGTTGCGCTTGCCTTCATGGCCGTTGCGTGAGATGAGCTCCTCAAGGGTCTTCAGGCGGTCATCATGAGTTCTGCCGTCAGCAATCCCCAACTTCTCCCAGTGAAAGCGCGGGTTCTCTTCAGGGAGGCCGTCAATCGTGTGGTCGTACATGAACAGGTCATAGCCGCGTGATGCCATGTCCCTGTCCCACGAGACATCCCCGGCAATCCCGAACGAGTACGCAACCCCGCCGGGAAAGTCGTCAAGCATGACATAACCGCCGTCGTTCTCCCGGCCAATCCTCACGATAGGGTAGCCTTCAGCCCCCGAAATATGAAGGAGCCCGTGAAGCCTCCTGTAATATCCCTCGTCTGCAGTTAGGGTACATCTCTTCAGTGTCTCATCCAGTGAGACAGAATCATTCACAGGCCACAGCCAGAGCTTGAGGAGCCTTGCCTTTATTCCGTGATGCCGGGAAACTATGTGCCTCAGAAGAATGTTATCGCCCAGCATCCTGTCAGACAATGAATGTCTTATGCTCTTGAACATGGCCTTATTCCTCCGTCAGATGGACAGAAAAATACGCCCCCATATCATGATGACATGAGAGCGGTAAATTTCTTCCTGTTATGTTGTTGAGGATTAAGGCAGTATCATGGCGTGGTTCGTGGTTCGTGGTTCGTGGTTCGATTATAGCCGCCAAAAATCACTTTGTCTACGTCCTTTCTGCTGAAATTGTGAAGGATTATAGCACTAAGCCCTAACCAGCGCATCAACGAGGCCATCAAGATACCCTGAAGCGTCAAAGTCCTCAATCCTCCCGGCATCACAGAGCCCGGCAAGTTCCGGCAGTATCGGCAGCTCAGACGTTGCGGTGTGAATCCCGTCCCCGCCGAAAATGTAGTGCTTGTTCCCGCAGTCAGGACAGACGAAATAGGCCATGTTCGACACCGTGCCCAATACAGGAATGTTCATCAGCCCGGCCATGTTCACGGCTTTGTCGACTATCATGCTGACGAGCTCCTGAGGTGTCGCGACAATAACAATGCCCTTCAGCGGCAATGACTGGAACACCGTCAAAGGAACGTCCCCAGTACCGGGGGGCATGTCGACGAACATGTAGTCAGTGATGCCCCAGTCGACCTCCTCCCAGAACTGCTGGAGTACCCCTGCAAGCACAGGCCCGCGCCAAACTACAGGCTGTGTCTCGTCAGGAAGGCACAAGTTCATCGAGATCATCTTTGTCCCGTCCCTGCTCACTGCTGGCTGTATGTAGTGGCCGTCCGAGAGAACTCCGCCGTGTATCCCGAACATTCGGGGGATTGACGGCCCGGTAATGTCCGCGTCGAGTATTGCCGTCATGAATCCCTTGCGTCTCATGGTGCAGGCAAGAAGGCCGGTAACTAGGGACTTGCCTACTCCTCCTTTTCCGCTGACGATACCGATTACGTTGCGTATTATGCTGTTGGGGTTGTTGCTGAATTTCTGGGGCTCTGAGCGTTCACCACATGAGGCACTGCAGCTCCCGCAGTCATGGTTACAGCTTGGCATGATTACTCCTCCTTTTTGTCATATTCTATCAGCTTCGACAATGCACGGACAGCAACACGTATTCCCCGTTCGGTGTCGAGGTCGTCAGGCTCATCATACCCGGCAGCCTTGCGTTCCTGGTTCCATATGACGTTAAGGACGCTCCCACACTTCACACCGAGTGATGCCGCCACAACAAAAAGTGTTGCTGACTCCATCTCGCTCGCAAGTACTCCGAGCCTCCTCCATGCTTCCCACTTGTCGAGGAGCTCATAAGATACCGGCATTCTTCCGGGGCTGTGCTGGCCGTAAAACGAGTCCTTGCACTGAACAACTCCTGCGTGCCATCTTTCGCCGAGCTCCTGAGCCGAGTCAACAAGTGCCCTTACGACCCCGAAATCAGCCGATGCAGGATACTCTATCGGGGCATATTCCCGGCTTGTCCCGTCCATCCTGACCGCTGACGTTGCTATGACGATGTCCGAGCTCTTCACGTCCATGTTGATCCCCCCGCAAGTTCCGACACGGATGAAGGTTCTCACGCCGACAGCTGAAAGTTCCTCCATTGCTATGGCTGCCGAGGGGCCTCCGATTCCTGTTGACGTTACGAGGACGCGTTCACCCGAAAGAGTTCCTGCCCATGTGGTGAACTCCCTGTTTCCTGCGACGAAGTGAGGGCTGCCGAGGTGGTTTGCGATTTTCTCACAGCGTCCGGGGTCTCCGGGAAGTATGCAGTATTTCCCTGCGTCTTCATCATCAAGCGATATGTGATACTGTTTCATGGTTTAAGCCTCCTGTGTGTAGGTTTGCATTATATCAGCGCAAGAAGAATAACCCTCGTGATCATAGCCGCAACCCAAGCAACTACACATTGCCACACCACAACCCCGAACGCCCATAACCCGCCCATCTCTCGACGTATTGACGCAACGGCAGCAACGCACGGTGTGTAGAGCAGGCTGAAGACCAGCAAGGCAGCCGCTGACACTGAGGATATTGCGGCACTGACATTCTCCCCGAAGAGCACCTCAAGGCTCGACACTACGCTTTCTTTGGCGAGGAACCCGCTGATGAGTGATGTAGCTATCCTCCAGTCGCCAAGTCCCAGAGGCCGAAGCAATGGCACAAGTAACCCGGAGATTGCGGCTAGAATGCTCTCGTCCTGATTCGCGGTAAGGTTGAAGTGGAGGTCAAAGCTCTGAAGGAACCATATAGCCACCGTAGCAATGAATATCACAGAGAATGCACGCTGAATGAAGTCCTTAGCTTTCTCCCAGAGAAGCATAAACACGTTCCTTGCACCCGGCATCCTGTAGTTCGGCAGCTCCATAACGAACGGTACAGCCTCCCCCCTGAACAACGTCTCCTTGTAGAGCAGTGCCACGAGAATACCCACGACTATACCCAAGAGATATAGCCCGGTCATTATGAGGCCGCCATACTCAGGAAAGAACGCGTTGACGAAGAAGGCATATATTGGCAGTTTTGCGGTGCAGCTCATGAACGGGGTTAGCAGTATCGTCATTCGCCGGTCCCGTTCACTGGGGAGGGTACGTGTCGACATCACCGCAGGAACTGTGCACCCAAAACCTATAAGCATTGGGACTATGCTCCGTCCTGAAAGCCCTATCTTCCGCAACAGCTTATCCATGAAGAACGCCACACGAGCCGTATATCCCGTGTCCTCAAGTATCGACAGGAAGAAGAACAACGTAACGATAATCGGTAGGAACGACAACACGCTCCCGATGCCCGCGAATATCCCCCCGGTAACCAGCCCGTGAAGGACAGGATTAACCCCCGCCCCGGCCATGAATGCATCAGCCGCCTCCGTGAACGCGTCAATCCATCCTTCAAGCACCTCCTGGAAGTACGCACCGATGACGTTGAACGTGAGCCAGAATATCGACATCATCACGGCAATGAACACAGGGATAGCCGTATATTTCCCGGTCAATATCCTGTCGAGCTTCTGACTGCGGAGGTGTTCGCGGCTCTCTTTGGGTTTCACGACTGACTGACTGCAAACCTTCTCGATGAATGCAAATCTCATGTCTGACATTGCGGCGTTACGGTCTAATCCCCGTTCGTGCTCCATCTGGAGGATTATGTGTTCGAGCATCTCGCGTTCATTCTGTTCGAGCTTGAGGCGTTCGAGTATCAGGCTGTCGTTCTCGATGACCTTGCTCGCGGCAAATCGCAATGGTATTCCTGCCCTCTCTGCATGATCCTGTATGAGGTGAGAGATTGCGTGAAGTGCCCGGTGTACTGCCCCGTTATGGTCGTTCTCGCCGCAGAAGTCGTAACGTGTGGGCTTCTCCTGATATTTTGCGATGTGTACTGCGTGCCTAACGAGCTCATCAATTCCCTCATTCTTCAGCGCAGATATAGGGATGACAGGGACTCCTAGCATTGCCTCCATTCGGTTGATGTCGATAGTTCCTCCGTTGCCGCTGAGCTCGTCCATCATGTTCAACGCCGCAACAAGTGGTATCTGTGTCTCCAGTAACTGGATAGTCAGGTAAAGGTTGCGTTCAATGTTCGTAGCGTCAATGATGTTGATGATGGCTTTAGGTTTCTCGTCGAGAATAAAATTCCGTGAGACTATTTCCTCGCCACTGTACGGGGACATTGAGTAGATGCCGGGAAGGTCAGTGATGAGTGTATCAGGATGCCCCCTAATGACCCCGTCCTTTCGGTCAACAGTAACGCCCGGAAAATTCCCGACCCTCTGGCTTGCCCCGGTGAGCTGGTTGAAGAGCGTAGTCTTCCCGGAATTTTGGTTGCCTGCAAGCGCGAAGGTCAGCACTGTTCCGTCCGGCAATGGCTCAGTTTCTCCCTGAACGTGGTATTTGCCTTCCTCGCCAAGTCCTGGGTGCTCTATGCTGATGTTCTCCCTCTGGGTTTCGGGTTCAGGTGCTCCTTCAGTGATGAGGCTGACGGTGATTCGTCCTGCGTCTTCTGCCCTGAGTGTGAGCTCGTAGTCGTGTATCCTGAACTCCAGCGGGTCGCCCATTGGTGCGAGGCGTATCATCTGGACTCTTGCGCCGGGGATTATGCCCATGTCGAGCAAGTGCTGGCGGAGGTGTCCTGTTCCTCCTACGGTCTCGATGACTGCGCTCTGGTTTATCTTGAGGTCTCTCAGGCTGAATGTGTCTGACATAGTATGATGCTCCTAACGTGTTTTTTCTGTCTGGATGTGAGTATTATATGCGCTGGAGGAATTTGACGATGAGAAATTTTCTGTATCTCCAAACTTAAGACGTTAAAGACTGTTCCGGGCTTGGAGGCCATAGATATAACAGGAAAAATAAATGCAGGCTCTGCGGCAGATTGCGGCAATCTCAGCATGTCCCCCATTAAGTTGGTGCAGATAGTGAACCAGCAAGAAGCATGTCTTGAAGCCTGAACGTTTCGAGTTTGTTCGGTCTTCCTGATTTTGACGGGGAGGCCGTTTTATTGTGGCGTAAATTTCTCACTGATACCCCGTTGACATTTAGGGGCTTTGTGCTTAATATATACACATCCCAAATGGATACAATATTTCAGATTATAGATTTATGAGGAGTGTGATAGTTCACATGAGTCCGGCAGTAATTACCCTCTGTTTTCTCGCGTTCGCAATCGTCATGTTCGTTACGGAGAAAATCCCGTTAGGCTTGACCGCAATGATCGTATGCATTGGCCTCGTAGTTACGGGAGTCCTCGACATGAAGTCAGCATTTTCCGGCTTCATTGACGGCAACGTTATTCTTTTCGTGGCAATGTTCATCGTCGGCGGGGCATTGTTCGAGACAGGAATGGCCAATGAGGTCGGCGGGATAGTAACCAAGTTCGCAAGCTCTGAGAGGATGCTTATCGTCGCAATAATGACAATCGTGGGACTGATGAGCGGGGTTCTCTCCAACACAGGAACAGCGGCAATACTCATCCCTGTAGTCATAGGTATAGCGGCAAAGTCAGGCTTCAAGCGTTCAAGGCTCCTCATGCCCCTGGTCTTCGCGGCGGCAATGGGAGGCAACCTATCACTTATCGGCGCACCCGGCAACATGATCGCTCAGAGCACGCTCAACAATGCAGGGCTTCCTACGTTCGGGTTCTTCGAGTACGCCATCGTAGGGCTTCCGATCCTCGTTGTGGGTATCATCTTCTACGCTACAATAGGCTTCTACCTTCTCCCTAACCATGCCCCGAAGAGTGAGGGAGTTTTCGACACCGCAAAAGATTTCTCCTCAGTCCCTCAGTGGAAGAAGACTTTATCCCTCGTCATACTCATAGCCACACTTCTGGGAATGATATTCGAGAAACAAATAGGCATCTCGTTAAGCATAGTGGGTTGTGTTGGTGCTGTCCTCCTGATACTCACGGGCGTAATCTCCGAGGATGACGCGCTGAAGTCGATTGACCTCAAGACAATATTCCTCTTCGGCGGAACTCTCTCACTGGCTACGGCACTCGACAAGACAGGGGCAGGCAAGCTCATAGCCGAGACAGTAATAGGCGCATTAGGCGACAACCCATCACCGACAATGTTCACGTTCGTGGTGTTCATACTGTGCTGTGTGATGACTAACTTCATGAGCAACACCGCAACTACTGCCCTCATGGCTCCGATATGCCTCTCAATCGCTCAGGGAATGAACGCAGATCCCCGCGCTGTACTCATGGCCTGCGTCATCGGAGGGTCATGCGCATACGCAACGCCAATCGGAATGCCCGCCAACACAATGGTAGTCGGTGCTGGGGACTATACGTTCATGGACTACGTGAAGTCAGGCCTGCCGCTAATCGTAATCGCTACAATAATCAGCATGATATTACTGCCGATAGCCTTCCCGTTCTTCCCGGCGTAAGTCTCAGGCTTGAAGGGCATTACGTCAGGGAGTTCATGGCTTGCAGGGAACGTAGCCAGCTTCAGGGCATGAGAGGCACAAGTTGCAGGCAAGAGCAGTACAGCAGGTTACAGCTCATAGCATAGAGGCAAGTAGTGCAGAGCCAGCTACAGGGCATGGGAGAGGCAAGAGCAGCAACGTAAGGCAACAGGCTACGGAACTCATGACCTGAGACGTAACAGGCATCACGTGCAGAGGACATAGCCACGAGTTACGGAGTTCACGGCATGGAGGGGCAGAAGCCATCACGCAAGAGCCACAGGCAAGAGCAGGGCATCACAATACGGAGCTCAGGACTGCCAGCCCTGACGGAAGAAATCAACAGTGTATTAGTGCCGGTAAAGTTCACGGCATGAATATAAATCCAAATTCAAGGGGGTAAAAATTTTATGAACCAGGTCGAAAAGATGACGGAAATGATAGCGAAGTTCATCGGCCACACCGCCAGAAAACTTCCTGATGATGTCATCGCCAAACTTCAGGAGCTGCGCGAGAAAGAAGACAGCCCCATGGCCAAAGTAATCTACGATACGATGTTCAGGAACCAGGAACTTGCGGTGAAGCTCAACCGCCCGTCATGCCAGGATACAGGCGTTCTCCAGTTCTGGGTGAAGTGCGGCACAAAGTTCCCGCTGATTGATGACCTCGAAGCATTGCTCAAGGAGGCAGTCGTCAAGGCAACGTTCGAGACACCGTTAAGGCACAACTCAGTAGAGACATTCGACGAGTACAACACGGGAAAGAACGTCGGCAAAGGAACTCCCACAGTGTTCTGGGATATAGTCCCTCATTCGGACAAGTGCGAGATATACACCTACATGGCCGGAGGAGGCTGTACGCTTCCCGGTTATGCGATGGTGTTAATGCCCGGTGAAGGCTACGAGGGAGTCACCAAGTTCGTGCTTGACCGCATGACCACCTACGGACTGAATGCCTGCCCGCCGCTCCTTGTCGGTGTAGGTGTGGCTACGTCAGTGGAGACTGCCGCATTACTCTCGAAGAAGGCACTAATGCGCCCCATAGGCTCCCACAATCCCAACGAGCGCGCCGCAAAGATGGAGAAGCTCCTTGAGGACGGCATAAACGCGATAGGCATAGGCCCCCAGGGAATGGGCGGGAATTATGCCGTTATGGGAGTGAACATCGAGAACACCGCAAGGCATCCGTCAGCAATCGGCGTTGCTGTGAACGTAGGGTGCTGGAGCCACAGGAGAGGTCATATAATATTCGACAAGGATCTCAACTGCGAGATATTATCACATTCGGGGGTGAAGCTCTAATGTCAGTAGAAATCAGGGACGGCAAGAAAATTCTCGTTACGCCCATAAGTGCCGAAGACCTCAAGGATATTCACATAGGCGACATAGTGTACCTGTCGGGAAGCCTCACTACATGCCGGGACGTTGCACACAGGAGAGTAGTCGAGGAAGGCCGCGAAATTCCTGTAGATGTCCGCAACAACGCCATACTTCACGCCGGGCCCATCATCCGTCCTATTGACCCGGACAACGGCAAGTTCGAGATGGTCTCAGTAGGGCCGACAACGTCCATGCGGATGGAGAAGTTCGAATACGAGTTCGTGAAGACCACAGGAGTGCGCGTAATCGTGGGCAAGGGCGGAATGAAGGAGAACACCGCCAATGCCTGCAAGGATTTCGGGTGCATTCACTGCGTCATCCCCGCCGGTAATGCCGTAGTTGCCGCCGTATGTGTCGAGGAGATCGTCAAGGCTGAATGGCGCGACCTAGGTATGCCTGAGACGCTCTGGAACTGCAGGGTCAAGGAGTTCGGACCTCTGATTGTGTCGATTGACTCGGAGGGACGCAACTACTTCGAGGAAAAGAAAGTCGAGTACAACAAGAAGAAGGACGAAATAGCCGCGGAGATCTGCAAGCAGGTAGGCTTCATCAAGTAGGACTAACAGAAATCATGAGCCGGGATTCCTCTTTGGGAGTCCCGGTTTTCTTTTAAGTTGCAGACTCCTTCCTCCATGAACGCCTGCCCATCTTGTTGCCTGCAAGCCTCGCCACGCAGTCGAACCCAAAGTGAACGAACGAGAATACCCGGCCATGTTTCAGGAGCTCAAGAGATACATGCTTTACGAGCCTAATTCCTTCCTTTTCGGCTGAGACACCCGCCAGTATGTCCTTGTGTTTCTCCAGCTCATAGCCCATCAGGAAGTTCCGTCTGTATTGCTGCCTCAGCGTGAAATTATGGGAGTGTATCACCTCAGCATCAGCAGTGTAGGAAATCTTGTAGCCGCTGTGAATGACCTTTGCCGCAAAAAACAAATCCTCATCTGTCGTTACAGGGAAGCCAAAACCCCCAAGCTCCAAGAAAATATCCCGCCTGTATGCACAACAGCAATCGGAGATGGAGAACGTCTTTATTCCGAGTTCCGGGAGGTCTGACGCTGAACGTACCCTGCTCACTGCCGGATAGTTGAACCCCCTCACGAGACGCTCAAACGGAAGGGCATCATCACGCGGGATCTGCCTTGCTGTCGACACAGCGATACGGTCATCGGTGCTGAACGGGTGAACCAGACGCTCAAGGAGTGTATTTCCCGCCGGGAATGCGTCCTGCGTCATGAATACGACGTAATCGCCCGTGCTCTCACGCAATGCCTCGTCCCTCGTTGTGGCGTGGTTGAAGTCCTTGCGCCTGATACGTACCAGTCTCACGCCCTCAAGTCCTGAAGCTATGTCTGCTGTCCTGTCGTCTGACTCTGAGTCCACTATGATGATCTCGTCAGGTTTAAGAGTCTGAGCCCGGAGACTCCCGATTAGCGGGGCTATGTATCCCTCTGCGTTAAGTGTTGGGATGATTACGCTCGTTCTCATTCTTTCGCGGCCATGTAACGCATCATTGACTCGGCGGCCTTCTTCGCTCCTTCAACGGCATGTACTACGGTCTTTGCCCCGGTGATGACATCTCCTGCGGCAAATACCCCGTCCCTCGTGGTCATGTAGTTTTCGTCAACGATAAGTAGCCCATTCTCTGCAGCAGTGAGCCCGCTGGTTGTACGAACTAGCTTTCCTCTGGGTATCTGGCTGATTGATATTATTGTCGAGTCAGCCTCAACCTGTATGCGCTCGTCTTCATGGCCGATAATCTCGTCATTCTCCCCGTAAATCGTCCGGCAGAACACAGGCCCCTTCTCCGTGATCTCCTGAACCTGCATTCCTGTCTGAATTTCAGCACCGTCAAGCTCAGCATATGCCACCTCACTCGAACTTGCCGCAATCTCCTTCCCCATTGCGTAGAGAGTTACGGAGTGAGTCCCGTTGCGCAGGGCTGTGCGTGCTACGTCCATTGCAGCATTCCCCACACCGATAACCGCGACTTTCTGACCCAAGTGATGAGCCTTCGGGTTGGCTAGGTAGTTCATCGCAAAGTGAACATTCCCGAAACTCTCGCCCTTAATGCCCAGTGTTCGGGGTCTCTCTGCACCAGTACCGACAAAGATTGATTCATATCCATCACGGAAAAGGTCATCAATCATAAGGACACTTCCTATTGTGGCATTGAGGCGTATCTGTATGCCCATCTCCTCAAGTCGTTTCTCGTAGCGGTCAAGTATGCTCTTGGGCAGTCTGAACTCAGGGATGCCGTATTGCATTACCCCGCCGATTTTGCTCTTCCACTCGAATATAGTTACATGGTAGCCCTCACTCGCAAGAATAACAGCAACGGTTATTCCCGCAGGACCGGCACCTATAACGGCAACTTTCTTGTCATTCCGCTTCAAAGGGACTGATGCGTGCATTCGGTCAAGGTACATGTCGGATATATAGTTCTCGATGCTGGAGAAGTGAACGGGGCTATCCTTCCTGCCTCGTATGCAGTGCCCGGCGCATTGTTTGGCGTGGTTGCAGACAGCAGAGCAGACGAGCGATAACGGGTTGTTGCGGAAGAGAATTTCCCCGGCCTCCATGAGCTTGTGTTCCTTGAAGAGCTGTATCACCTGCGGAATTGGTGTGTGTACCGGGCAGCCTTCTTGACACATTGGCTTCTTGCACTGAAGGCAGCGTTCAGCCTCGGTTACTATGTGGAGTGGCATAATGTTTCCCCCTCGTTTGAATTTTCGTATGGATTGCTTGAACGAGATTATATCATTGCTGAACGGCTAAGCCCCTTATTTCTTGAACCACCGCCCAAAAATCACAATGAGACAGCTCACATAATACATTGCTGAGTTCACAGCGGCCTTGCAATCCTGGGATTAGCGGCTATAATTAGTCAGACTTGGTTAAGGGAGTGAAGAATAATATGGACATGAACAAACTTACGAGAAAGAGCCAGGAAGCACTAGCCAATGCACAGGCCACAGCGAGCGAATACAACCACCAGCAGGCCGCCCCTGAGCATTTGCTTTCTTTAATGCTTAAGGATTCAGAGGGACTTATACCCCAGCTCTTGAGGAAAATGAATGTTGACGTTGAGGAATTAAGGAAGTCAGTAGATGAGGAGCTGTCGAAACTGCCAAGAGTTACCGGACCGGGAACTGAGCAGGGAAAAATATACATTACACAGAGGCTTGAACGTATACTTAACCGCGCAGTAGAAAGAGCAAAAGCCCTTAAGGATGAATATATTTCGGTTGAGCATCTTTTTTTGGCCATTCTTGAAGAAGGCAGCAATACAACAAGTGGGAAGATACTTTCACGTTTCGGCATCACAGAAGAGAGATTTCTTCAGACATTGAACGAAGTACGAGGCTCACAGAGGGTACAGAGTGCAGACCCTGAAGCAACATATGAGGCACTCGAAAAGTACGGTCGCGACCTAGTCCAGGCTGCCCGAAACAACAAGCTAGACCCAGTGATTGGACGAGATGACGAGATACGCCGCGTTGTCCGCATACTCTCACGAAAGACGAAGAATAATCCCGTACTCATTGGCGACCCCGGAGTCGGAAAAACAGCAATCGTTGAGGGACTGGCTCAGCGCATCGTGAGGGGAGACGTTCCCGAAGGTCTCAAGGAAAAAACAGTGTTCGCTCTTGATATGGGCTCACTTATTGCCGGGGCAAAGTACAGGGGCGAATTTGAGGAGAGGCTCAAGGCTGTACTCAACGAGATAAAGAACAGTGAGGGCAGGATAATACTCTTCATTGACGAACTTCACACCATCGTAGGAGCTGGTGCGGCTGAAGGTGCAGTAGATGCCGGGAACATGCTCAAGCCCATGCTTGCACGCGGTGAGTTGCACTGCATAGGAGCTACTACAGTCGACGAATACCGAAAGTACATCGAGAAGGACGCGGCACTTGCCCGGAGGTTCCAGCCTGTTGACGTTGAGCAGCCCACAGTCGAGGACACCATATCGATACTCAGGGGAATACGCGAGAAGCTGCAGGTTCATCACGGCGTGGTCATCCGGGATAATGCACTTGTTGCCGCCGCAGTGCTCTCGAACAGGTACATCACTAACAGGTTTCTTCCCGACAAGGCCATAGACCTCGTAGATGAAGCCTGCGCAATGATACGCACCGAAATTGACTCCCAGCCTTCAGAACTTGATGCGGCCGCCCGAAAAGTGATGCAACTCAAGATTGAGGAGGTTTCCCTGAAGCATGAGGACGATGAAGCCTCAAAGGAACGCTTGAAGGCACTCCAGAAGGAGCTACAGGAGGCAGAGTCAGAGGCTGAGACACTGAGGGCACAATACGAGAACGAGAAGAAGGCCATTGCTGACATTCAGAGTTTCAGGCGGCAGATTGAGGACACAAAGGCAAAAATTGAGGATGCCCAGCGTTCGGGAAATTGGGAGCTTGTCTCGGAACTTCAGAACGGTGAGCTGCCCAGACTTCAGAGAGTATTAGCCGGTCAGGAAGCAAAGAGAGCCGACATACTGAAGGGCTCAGAGGACAAGAAGCTATTGCGTGAGGAAGTTACGGAGGACGAAATAGCCGATATAGTCAGCCGATGGACGGGAATACCTGTAACACGTCTCCTTGAGGGGGAACGCGAAAAGCTCCTGAAGCTCGATGAGATACTTCACCGCAGGGTTGTCGGTCAGGATGAGGCAGTGCAGTTGGTGGCTGATGCTGTCCTTCGTGCACGGAGCGGCATCAAGGATCCCAAGCGGCCGATAGGCTCATTCATCTTTTTGGGCCCGACCGGCGTGGGGAAAACCGAACTTGCACGGACTCTTGCTGAAGCTCTGTTCGACAGCGAGGACAACATGATACGCATTGACATGAGCGAGTACATG
>JAFRAH010000022.1 GCA_017405525.1 Synergistaceae bacterium | reverse complement strand
ACCCGTCCTGCCTGTCCTTTTCGTCCGGGTTAAGGCTGGCGGCCTCCTCAAGGCTCATCACTGACGGTGCGGGCAATGTCTCAACCGTGAAGGGCCCGGACACTCTCACTTTCCCCGCGTCAACTTCGGGCTGGTCGTAGAGAATCTCGCGGGCGGGCGGCTCATTGTTCGCGATGGATTTCAGCGTTACGTGAGGGACTGACTTGTAGACGAACCCGGAGGAGATTCCTTTTTCGGGGTCAGCGAGCTTGTAGGAGTCGAATGTTGCGGTCATGAGTCTTTGGCGGGCAATGGCGATTGCAACGCGGGAAGTGTCGCAGGTTATCCAGCGTCTGCCCCATTTCTCGGCGCAATAGGCGGTTGTTCCTGAGCCGCAGGTGATGTCGAGGACGAGGTCGCCGGGGTCTGTGGTCATGAGGATACAGCGGGAGATGACTTTTTCGGAGGTCTGGACTACGTAGCGCATGTTCGTTGCACCGCCAGTATCGTCCCAGAAGTCGCTAAGTTCCATCAGCGGGAAATCGTCAAGGTAGCGTTTGTAGCGCAGGCCATTCCCGGACTTGTCGACACGCCCGGCCTCAATGAGTCGCTTCATGCCTTCGAGACTCGTCTTCCAGTTCTTGCCAACAGGGGGGATAAATTTTTCTCCGTTGAACTCTACAACTTGCGTATAATTACTTACTTGACTTCCTGAGAATAAAGATGTATACTGAACAATTCGGTGCTCTGATAGGAAGGTCTTGTCTCTCAGCTCTTCAGGCGTTGCCCTCCTCATAGTGCCGTCCTCAAGCTCAACATAGTTATACATGTCAAGTGAGGCTTCTCCGGCTCTGCGCTCTATATAAAGCTGACGATATTTTACCTGCTTTTTGTTCTTTGCGTACCACACAAGATAATCTGTCGTGCTTCCTATGAGGCTGGATAATGACATGCTCCCGGTCTTCTTGAACTTAATCATCGTAACGAAATTCTCCGGGCCGAAAATCTCATCGCATATCTCCCGGACATGGTGAACATTCTCATCGCTAATCTGTACGAAAACGCTCCCGCTATCACTCAGAAGCTCCCTCACGAGATACAGCCTGCTCCTCAGATACGTCAGGTACGAATGAACGCCCAGCTCCCACGTATCCCGGAACGCCCGTATCATTTCCGGCTCTGCGGTCAAATCGTCGTCGCTCTTGTCCTTAACGTCCCTTTTCCCGACGAAGGGCTGGAAGTTGCTGCCGTACTTTATCCCGTAAGGCGGGTCAACGTAGACCGTCTGAACCTGCCCGGCCATGTGTTCCTTCTGGAGGAGCGAGTTCATGATGATGAGTGAGTCTCCTGCGATCATTCTGTTGCGCCACGTGTCATTGTGTGAATATGCCTGCACGGCCCGGAGACGCTGCATGAGGATTTCTTCGGGGGAAGCGTCATGAAAGAGGAAGCACTGCCTGGCCTCGATGAGAGCGGGGGAGATTATGCGGTGGGGGATGATTTCCTCGTGCTTGTGGATTGAGGTTGCCGGGACGGTGAAGGTTGAGGCTCCGGGCTTGCCTGCCCACATGAGAGTCGGCGAGTCGTGGGGGTCGATGACGTATGTGGTGAGGGAGTCGGGGGTTAAGTCGGCTTCCGGGAGTCCTGCGGGGGGGATGTTGGGGCGTGTGTCCGGGTGAACGATGGGGGAAATGTCATGCTTCTTGGATGGCAATGTGGGTCGTCCTTTCGTGTTTGGGATGGAGATATTCTACAACCGAACGCCAAAAAAAAGCCCCGTCCCAAAGCTCAGGACAGGGCAGAAATTTTCACTCTATATCAATCCCACGAGAAGCCCCACAATGAACGTAGTCGGTCCCATCGTCAGGAACAACTGCGGAATGCTTATCCCCCACGAAATCAGGACACCAGCACCCAACGCCGCAACGGCCATGAAGATTGAGTCTGTTATGTTCGAGCAGGCTATTACCCCTGAGACCTTATCGCCCGCCTCAGTCTGCATTACAGCATAGAGCGGGACAATGTAGAGCCCTCCGCAGAACGCAATCATGAACAGGCAGAACGTGATCATGAAATTTTCGGGACGCGTGAAGAACTCCCAGGCTCCGATTATTGGTGTGCCTTCAGGAACGGGAGGACGATTGCTGACGTACCACAGGAGGATGCTAGCGATCGCTATACCATAAGCCGCAGAAGGAACGTATTTCGACGTAACCTTGCCCTTCAGGATTGAGTCGCAGAACATCGAGCCTATACCGATACCGCACGAGAATATAGCTAGGAACGCAGTAGCAACGCTCTCATCAGCTCCCAGTATCGTACGTGAGTATGTCGGGAACTGTGCGAGGAATACCGAACCCACAAGCCAGAACCACGAGATAGCCAGCATTGAGCCGAAGACCTTGCGCATAGGAACAACCTCACGGAACATCTCTATTGTCCTCTTCACGATCCTGAACGACACGGGGCGTGATGGGTCTATTGGTTTTGTGGGGGGAATGAACATGCTGAAGAGCCAGCCCAATGCCGCAATGGTTACAGCAAGGCCGCCAACCCAATATATCCCGTTCTCACGCAAAATCATCAACCCCCCGGCAATAGTCCCGGTGAGAATGGCCAGGTATGTACCCATCTGAATTAGACCGTTGCCAGCAATAAGCTCATCTTCCTTCAGGTGCTGGGGCAGTATGCTGTATTTCGCCGGACTGAAGAATGCTGACTGCGCGCCCATGAGGAACAGCACCACCATCAAGAGCCACGCATTGCCCAGCCAGAACCCGAACGCTGCCCCGGACATTACGACGATCTCAGCGAACTTCACCCAACGCATCAACGTAGAGCGGTCGTACCTGTCGGCAAGGTCTGAGGCTGTCGGTGCGAACACAAAGAACGGCAGGATGAATACCCCTGCGGCGGCATTGACGAGGATACGGGGGTCAACACCTGAAGCGTCGCCTATCCTGTAGGTTATGAGCATCATTAACGCGCTCTTGAAGAAATTATCGTTGAACGCCCCCAAAAACTGAGTGATGAATAGGGGCATGAACCTCCTCACAAAAAACAGCTTGAACATTCCCTTATAGCTCCCTCTTCCACTTTGTGCCCTGCGGTGTGTCTTCGAGGACTATACCCCGTGCCTTGAGCTCGTCCCGAATTTCGTCCGAACGCTTGAAGTCTTTAGCCTTCCTTGCGTCTGCCCTCTCCTGAATGAGCCTCTCAATCTCCGCGGATTCATCATCGTGTTCATCTTCCGCGTCATCAGGGCCTATTACTCCCAGAATATCATCATATTCTTTCAGGGCATCTTTCGAGAGCTTGAAGAATTTTCCGGGGAGTGTCTCATTTTCCTTCAGGCTCGTGTTAATCAAGTAGACCACATCGAACAGGATACCTATAGCGGCGGCAGTGTTGAAGTCGTCATTCATGGCCTCGCAGAATTTCCCGTGAAGCTCCTCAAGTTCGGACTGGTATTTTTCCACGTCAAAGGCTGAAGCGTCATCGGCTCGTGTTTTTGCGGCAAAGTCCAAATCGCTCCGGCAGTTCCTCAACCTCTCGACACCGGCGGCGGCATGTACAAGGCTCTCTGATACGTGGGTATCCGGGTCTAGTGCCAAGTTTATCGGACTCCTGTAGTGAGCACTGAGGAGGAAGAACCTCACAGCAAGGGGGGTATAGCGTTCGATTGCCTCGTGTGCAGTAAGGACGTTGCCGAGTGAACGGGACATCTTCGTTTTGTTGAGCAGCAAGAACCCGTTGTGCAGCCAGTAATTCACGAACGGTTTTCCTGAATTTGAGGCCGCCTCACTCTGAGCTACCTCGTTTTCATGGTGCGGGAACGTAAGGTCAACCCCTCCCGAATGAATGTCTATGTTCTCGCCTAGATACTTCGAGGACATGGCCGAGCACTCTATGTGCCATCCGGGCCTTCCTTTCCCCCATGGACTGTCCCATGAAGGCTCGCCGGGTTTCTCTGCCTTCCAGAGGGCAAAATCCAGCGGGTCTCTCTTCTTCTCGCCGGGCTCAACTCTTGCGCCTGCCTCCAGGTCCTCAAGGTTCTGCTTGCAGAGTGAGCCATACTTTGGCCAGCTCCGAATGTCGAAATACACATCACCATCTGAGACGTAAGCATGACCGTTAGCTATTATGCGTTCGATTATGCTGATGATTTCGGGTACGTGGTCAGTTGCGCGGGGTGCTACATTCGGGCGGTGTATCCCCAAAGCGTCAGTGTCCTTGTAGTACTCGCCTATGAATTTTTCGGCAAGCTCCTTCACCGTGATGCCTTCCTTATTGGCCCGGTGTATCATCTTGTCGTCAATGTCCGTGAAATTCTGCACGAACGTTACTGTGTAGCCTTCATGCTCAAGCCACCGCCTCAGAACGTCAAACACAATGAAGGGTCTTGCGTTCCCTATGTGAATATATCCGTACACCGTAGGGCCGCACGAATAGAAGCTGACATGTCCGGGCTTTATTGGCGTGAAGGTCTCCTTTTGTCTGGTCAGGTCATTGAATAGTACGAGGCTCAAAATTTTTCATGTCCTTTCTGAGAATAAATTTGCAGATATTTTACACTAGAGAAAAAAAATTCCCCCTGCCTTGCCTTAAGACAGGAGGAATAATGTTAGTGCCTTTAAGCCTATTTCTTCCTCGTCATCATGAAGGCAAGAAGC
Source organism: Synergistaceae bacterium (assembly GCA_017405525.1). Taxonomy (GTDB): domain Bacteria; phylum Synergistota; class Synergistia; order Synergistales; family Aminobacteriaceae; genus JAFUXM01. Next base: position 116,426 of record JAFRAH010000022.1, on the reverse strand, counting down.
CCGGCAATACACAGCCCCACACCTGAAGCATCACATCCGCTTGAACTGTTGCTGCTGTCCTCACCTGTTGCTGTAGTCATGGCCATGTTCAGGGGAGTGCCGCCGAGAACTGAGCTGCTATATTCGCCAACAAGTGAATCATCGGTCATGTTGTAGAGCCTGATTTTCCCGCCGATTATCACGCCGAGAACGTTATAGTTCGTTTCCTGGAGAAGCTGAACGTTACCTCCTGCCTCGTTGGTGAAGAGATCCGTAGTTTGCTGTGTGCTGTATGAGTAGTGCGACAACGTGGCATCACCTGAAGCCGTCTGAGTGATGAAGTAAAATCCGCTGTCCCTGTCAGCGCATACAGACACTACCGGCCTGTCTGAAGATAACGTTGAAATTGTGTCGGAATAAAGAATGTCAATACCCTCTGAATGTGGCAGGGCTATTCTTGAGCGGCTTAACCATGACATTGACGATGACCTGTGAGGAAGTGAGGTTACCGAGAAATCTTCAACATCCCTCCTGAGCTGGCCGTCAAATTTCAGGAGCATACTGGCATCCTCTGAGTCAGCAAGAATGTATATAGTGTAGTAGTTGGTCATGACATCACGAACTAAAGGGACAACGTCATTGCTCCCATAGTTTGCCATGCAGTCATAAGAATGTACCTGCGCGAAATTCTCCGTGCTGAACTCGGTTACCTTTGTGCCCGACGCAAGGAACAATGCCCGCCCGTTCACTGAGCCTGCCGCCGAACGTGTCCCGTATATCCCGGTCAGTGTCTTGGGGGTGGTCTCCAGTGGGCTTGAGAGATCCGAGGGGCTGAAGGTCTGCGCAGTATCCCCGGAGGTGGCTGCATCATCGGTGCGGTCTATGAGGATCACGCGGGAGCTCCCTCCGTCCCAGTATGGAGCAACGAAAGGGCTCGTGCTGCTTCCTTGGTACTTTATCCCCTCAACGTCAACGCTCGTTGAAGACTTGAACTTTATGAGGCCAAGCCCGCCGTCTGAAGTTGTGTAGGCTATATCGGCCCATGAAATTCCGCAGAGCATCATAATCATCACTAGTACAGCAAGAATTTTCCTCGTCATAAAATCATTTCCCCTTTTTTGTTTTTGTTTTGGGTTTAGCGTCCATCGCCTGAAGTTCCTTCACTGTGGCAAGTACTTTGTTGGCCAGCTTCTCACTCCCGGCACTGTAGCGCAAAAGCCCGCCCCTCACGTCATTATTGGCCTTCCTCATGCAATAGGCGAAAATCTCAGCACCGTAAAATATGTTAGTCCTTGCGTCAAACATATCACTAGCCTTCCTGACCTTTGGGAACTCCTTTTTTATGGCCTTCTCGTGAACTTTCCAGCGAACCTGCATCAATCCATAATCCCCGCCTTTTGAGACTGCCTTTGTGTTCACGGTAGACTCATGAATTATTATCCCGGCTATGACGTATGGATCGAGCTTGTATTTTTCCGCCGCCTCTATGACTATCTCGGCAAACTTCTTAGCGTCAGCCCCTGAAAGCCCCGGATTAGCCTTCGTGAAAACTTGGTAGATATTCCTTGCCCGGCTGTCAACCTGCGGAGATGATGGCCTCTTTGCCGCCTCAGATGCTCCCGTCATGATGAGGACGAGCAACAAAAGGCAGAATATTCTTCGTGGTTTCATTTCTTCCTTCCGTTCCTGCTCTTAGTGCTTCGTGTTACCCTGAGCTTCTTTAGGCCAGCTTCGCCGAGAATTGGTTTGCCCTTCCCATAACGCAGCCTTGCTTCCTGCCATGTTCCGTTTTCGTCGGGGGAATAGTCGCCTATAGCCTTCCTCATGGCAACAAGAGCAACGTACATATTCCTGACCGCATCAAGGTATTCCGTCCTCACTGCCTGGTATGCTGTCTGTGCATTGATGAGATCGATCTGTGCACCCATCCCTTCAGCGTACATGAGTTCAGTGATACGGAGCTCCTCTTCAGCGCGCTCTACCTGCCTTTGCTTGTCCTGTTCCGCCGCCGACGCATTCCGCCAGTTGTTCATCGCTACAGTAATATCTCGTCTGGTCTGCTCACGTATTGCCTCAAGGCTCGACTCTGCCGCCTGAATGAGCCTGTCCGTGTTCATGACCCGGTACTTTGTGGTGTTCCCGTCGGTTATCGGGAGCGTCAGTGTCAGTGATGCACCGGCCTGCATGTCGTTGGGTGTCGCGTAGGTCTCAGGGTCTGACCACGGCGTAAACTGGAACCCAAAATCAAGGGTAGGCGACAATCCTTTTGCCGTGAGTTTCTTGATGATTCGTGCGCGTTCAAGAGTGAGCTTTGCGGCCCGGACATCAGGACGAAACTCAAGAGCATCCTCAAAGTTCAGGGCAACGTCAAATTCCGGCACATGTAGCTCCTCATCGACCGGCTCAACGTCAAGGCCACCTGCCAGCAATGAGAGTTCAGCAAGTAAGTTCAGGTATGTAGTCTCAGCGTTCTTCACGAGGGTTTCAGCGGCTACTACTTGGGCTTCACTGCGGACAATGTCGAGCTTGGGCACTAGTTCCTGGTTGTACTTCTCAACCGTTACCCTGTGGTTCTCTGAACGTTGAAGGAGTATTTCTTTCTGCAGCTTCATGTTTTCGCGGGCAAGCACTGCACCCCACCATGTCTCTTCTGCGGCGGCTATCATTGTGTTTATTGTGCTGTCGAAATTTGCGCGGGAGACCTCATAGCCGAGTATGTTCTGCCGTTCGTCGAGCTTGTAGCTCCCGGATATGTCGATCCTCTGAGTGAGCCTCAAGCCTAAGCTGCCTACTGTAACGTTTTCCTGTGATGTGTTGCCTGATGTCTGCTTGGTTGCGTAGGAGCCTGAGAGTATCGCTGAGGTTGAAGGACGCTGATAGCCCACCGCCGCAAGAACTGAATAGTAGCCTGCCTCTACGTTCTTGATGCCAGCCCGGAGTGAATGGTTATTGAGTAGGATTTCGTTGACGTACTGTTCAAGTGTCATTGATATTGATGCGTAGGATATGCCCGGAGTGAATAGCAGTACCGGCAAAATTATTATGGCATATAAAATTTGTTGTCTGCGTAATGGCATGGCGGGTAAAGTTCACACCTCTTTGCATGTGATGAAATAATTTGAACGCTATTATACTATACAAGAAGTTGTGTAATTATTATGCACGGAGGGAGCTTAAAGGCTCATGGAAAATTTTGACACTCTCATAATTGGAGGAGGGCCTGCGGGATTGATGGCGGCAGTAAGAGCCTCATCACTCGGCCAGAAAGTAGCCATTGCGGAGAAAAACCACTCACTTGGCGAAAAGCTCCTCATCTCAGGACGAGGAAGGTGCAACTTCACGAATGCAGAGTCAGACATTGATGCATTCATCTCACGTTATGGGGATAATGGCAAGTTCCTGTACTCGGCATTCAGCAGGTTCGGCCCTCTAAGAACTCGCGAATGGTTCAGCCACATCGGAGTGAAGTACATCGAGGAACGAGGCAAGCGTATATTCCCGGAGGAAGGAGGCAGCCAGCGCGTACTTGATGCCCTCCTCATGCAGTGCAGGAAGAACGGTGTGAAGGTCATGCGCTCGACACCAGTCAAGGCACTCAAGGTGAAGTCAGGCCACATTGACCGGGTCATCACTGAGGGGGACGAGTACACTGCGGACAAGTACATCATTGCGACCGGCGGGAAGTCTTACCCCAAGACAGGCTCAACGGGAGACGGCTACGAGTTCGCGCGGCAGGCAGGACACACGATAACTCCCCTCTATCCTGCTCTTGTGCCAATAAGGACGCGTGAGACATGGCCGAAACTCGCAAGCGGCTGTGATTTGCGCAACGTGAGATTGACGGTGATACTTGACGGCAAAGAGATAGATGACCGATTCGGTGAGATGGAGTTCACGAATTTCGGGATAAGCGGCCCGATTGTCATGGAGCTGAGCTCACACGTTCCTGACTGGGAGGGAGAGCTTCAATTTTCCCTTGACCTTAAGCCTTCCCTCACTCACGGAATACTCATCGAGCGCGTAAAACGGGACATCGCCAAGCACTCAGGGCACGGAAGATTTCACGGGCTTGTTCGCTCACTTGTCCCGGCGAAAATGGTCAGCCTCATTCTTGAGCTCTCGGACATTCCGCATGATAAGCCAGTAGAATATATTTCGGAGGAGGAAATTTTCGAGTTCGTCAAGCTCCTCAAGGATATACGCATGAACATCAACGGCCTCTGGGGCTGGAACAACGCAATGGTAACTCGCGGGGGTGTGAGCCTCAAGGAAGTAGACCCCTCAACGATGAGGTCAAAGCTGTGCGATAATCTCTACTTTGCCGGTGAAGTCCTCGACCTTAACGGGCCATCAGGGGGCTTCAACCTTCAAGTTTGCTGGTCAACAGGATACATAGCAGGGAGCGTGAACGAATAATGTTACTCGTACTAGACACAGGGAACACCACGACTGCCGCCGGAATATATGACGGTGAAGAACTCATAGCACACTGGAGGCTCTCATCAATCCTCAGAACCCCCGACGAACTGGGCATATACCTTCTGGGCTTGATACGAACTCAGGACATAAAGCCCTCAGACATTACAGGAGCATCAATAGCCAGCGTGGTGCCGTCGCTCGACTTCCCCATGACTCAGGCATTGAGGCAGTACTTCGGCGTTACTCCCCTCCAGGTGAACGCACTCACTGATACAGGTATGGAGGTGCTCTGCAAGAACCCCCGCGAGGTAGGAGCAGACAGGATAGTGAACGCAGTAGCAGGCAGGGAGAAATACGGAATGCCCCTCATAGTTGCGGATTACGGGACGGCAATAACGTTCGATGTCGTTTCACCCGAAGGTGCATACATGGGAGGAGCCATAGCCCCCGGCCTGAACTCCGGGATCTCTGCTCTGTTCTCGAAGGCCGCCAAGCTCCCGCAGGTTGCACTGAATATCCCTGAGAGCGTCATAGGACGTAACACTGAGGAAGCCATACAGTCAGGAATACTTTTCGGGAATGCCGGGCTAACTGACAGGATTATCGACATGATTCGCGATGAGCCGGGAATGTCGGGGGCAAAGGTCATAGCTACCGGGGGACATGCCGGGCTGATGGCCAAAGTCTCAAGAAGGATTGAGGTTGTCGACAAGTGGCTGACGCTTGAGGGCCTCAAGATGATATACGAGAGGGTGAACGCTTGAACATTGGCGGAATAGAGGTCGCTAATCCTTTATGCCTTGCTCCTTTGGCGGGAATAACTACACTTCCTGTGCGTGAGTTCTTTTCGTCTCACGGGGCATCACTGACTCACACTGAGATGATTTCGTGTGCAGGACTAATCCGGGACAACCCCAAGACTTTCGACATGCTTGAAGTCTCGGAGAATGAAGCCCCCCTGGTCGTCCAGTTGTTCGCGAATGATGCAGGAGTCCTTGTGTTAGGTGCTGAGGTTGCGCGGAAGGTCTGCCGCAAGTTCTCGGCATTCGGTGTGAACATGGCCTGCCCAATGCCCAAGATCACACGGAACGGTTCAGGTGCTGCACTCCTGAAGAAGCCTGAGCTAGCCCGCGAAATGGTGAGGGGCTTGAAGTCTCTGGGTCTTCCTGTGTGGGTCAAGATACGGAGGCTTGAGGATGATTCTGACACCATGAAGTTCACGGGGATGCTCATAGAGTCCGGGGCGGATAACGTCTGCATTCATGGGAGGACTTCTGCGCAACGTTACGAGGGACTTGCCGACAGGGGGATAATCTCATTGGCGGCCTCAGAGTTCCCCGGATTCATCAGTGCCAGCGGGGACGTTAGGGAGGTCTCGGACATTCGGGAGTATTTAGGGATGGGTTGTGTCGCTGTGATGGTGGCCAGGGGGGCATTCAGCAATCCCTTCATATTCGAGGAATACGGAGGGAAATTCAGGGGACGTGATGAGAAACTTGAAGAACTGGTAAACTTTTCATGCCGCGCTGTCGAAATATCAGGTGAACACAAAGCGTTAGTACTAATGAAGAGGTTTGCAGGAAGTATATTGAGGTTTGAACATGGTTCGGCGGAATTGAGGCGGCTTGCGATGATGTCAACAAGCCTTGAGGAAATCATAGACATTCTACAGAGGAGACAATAACACGATGAAAGAGCTTATAGAGTTTACACCTTCAGATGTATGCACGAAGAAGATAACGTTTGAGCTTGAGGACGGTAAAATCTACAACCTTAAGTTTCACGGAGGCTGCCCCGGAAATCTGGGAGCAATAGCCAGACTTCTTGAGGGGGCTGACGCAGTGCACACGGCCATGACATTACGCGGCAACCCCTGCGGATCAAGAGCCACGTCATGCGCCGACCAGCTCGCCATAGCTATAGAGCAGGCCATAAACTCGCAGGAACTGGGCAGGGAAGCCATAGCCTAGACCATGAAGGTAGATACACGTTACGGCAGCATCTGGGACGAGCTCCCTCCCGGAACTGAGCGCAAAATCCCCGAAACTCAGGAGGAAGCACGGGACTTCTACGAGGCCGCAAAGTCCAGTATGCACAGCTCACTCATGAAGACGTGGGACAAGCACAACGAGATGATGAGGAAGTCTGCAGAGCTCAGGAGGGTTAGCGACAGGAAGAAAGCCATTGAACGCCAGGAACAGGAACGCAGGGAAGAACAGCGTGAATTTCTGGAGGCTGATGCACTGAAACGGAAGGGGAAGTAACACAACAACGAATGAATGAAGGCAGGACTGGAACGGGGTAAAAGTTCCGGCCCTGTTTTTTTGCGGGACTATTTCGCTTTCTTGATGAGTTCGTCAAGTGCCTCAACGAGCGGGAGTATTCTCTTGTCGTTGGCTGGTTTGTCGAGAGCGTCAGAGGCAGTTACTTTCCCACCCCAATACTCACTGTTACGTTTTACACTGATGCTGATTACTGAGCCCTCAAGTGAGACACCCGCAAAAAGTCCCTTGCTCATCGAGTAGCTGTAGATTGACGCTTTGGCCTTAGCGTCCGTAGCAGCCTCCGCACGTCTTCCTACAGGCCCGGCAGCCACACCAATATCACCGCCGAGTTTCACCTTGTCCTTCACGAACGCATTGACCCCCCGCTCATTCACGACAGCAAGAAGCAGTGAGACCTTCTGTGCCCCCAACTGAAGACCGAATGAGCCTCCTCCCAAGTTGTAGAAGCTAGGGCCGTACCATTTGCCATCTTTGTGCCGGAGGATTAACCCCTCGCCGTATTCCCCGCCAATGATGAGACCTGCCTTGACCATTGAGGGGATGATTGCTATTGCGTGGGATGTCCTTACGGTTTCGGCCATGCTTGAGATGTCGCTTGCTGTTGATATTTCGCTGAGCATCGCTATAGCCTCATGGATTATGCTTTCGGGGGTTGATGCGGCAAATGATGTTCCGGCAAAAACGAGAGCCATTACTGACGCTAACACTAAAATTTTCTTCATAGGTGATTGTCCTCCTGTTGGCTGAATTTTTCTGACGCTTGAGATTTTACAGCATTCAGCCTCTATTCGTCCTCATCCCCAAACATGAGCTCCTCCCAGTCTTCGAGCTCCTTCATTCGGTCATATGTCGCCATAGTGTAGGCTTCTGTACGTGAACTGCCCTTCCTCATGTACCTTTTGGCGGCGTTGTCCCGGCCTGAACGTATCCACTCTCTCTGTTCTGCCTTGAGTATCTCGAACGCTGACTGTGCCGGGCGGGTTATCTCGTCCTTGATCCTGTTCCATGTCTCCGTTAATGCGCTGTCTGCCTCCGCAAAATCCGGGTCATTCCTCTTCATGCTGAGATATTCCTTGTCGCTCAACCCAAAAGCTGAGCCTGCGAGCAAAAAGATTAGTGTTAATGCTGTGAGTATACGTTTCATTTTTTGACCTCCTGTGAAATTTTGAGCCATGAAAAATATTATCGCATGTTCAGGGTCAAAGCTACATGCCTTCATGATGACGTTCACGCAAAATTATGGGCGTTCTCACGAAAGATATACCCGCAGGAATTTTCCATGATACGAAGAATATTGCGTAGGTGAAGGACGCTAGAGAGGCTTGCAGGGGGTAAGCATCATTGCCGCCGTATAGTCCCTATGCTCACAAAGGCTAAAGGTCTGATACAATACTCTAAATTTTCACACGTAAAGGAGACACAAATTCATATGGCACGCGTTTACTACGAGAAGGACTGCGACCTCGGCAAGCTCACAGGAAAGAAAATCGCAATAATCGGCTACGGTTCACAGGGACATGCCCACGCAATGAACTTGCGCGACTCAGGCTGTGATGTCATCGTCGGGCTCTACAAGGGCGGGAAGTCATGGCCTGTAGCGGAGAAGGACGGCTTCACGGTTATGACCGTCAGCGAGGCAACAAAGGCGGCAGACATAATCATGATACTCATCAATGACGAGAAACAGGCTGACATGTACAGGACTGAGATGCTCCCCTACCTGACTGAGGGAAAGACGATAGCATTTGCCCACGGGTTCAACATCAGGTACAAGCAGATAGTTGCACCTGCAGGCGTTGACGTATTCATGGCCGCACCCAAGGGACCGGGTCACACAGTCAGGAGTCAGTACGTTGCGGGGAAGGGTGTTCCGTGCCTCGTTGCAGTTGAGCAGGACGCTTCGGGTAAGTGCCTCGATATAGCTTTGGCCTACATTGCAGGAATTGGCGGGGCAAGGGCAGGAGTTCTTGAGACCACAATGCAGCAGGAGACAGAGACGGATCTTTTCGGCGAGCAGACTGTTCTTTGCGGCGGTGTGGTCGACCTCATGCAGTGCGGCTTTGAGGTGTTATGTGAGGCAGGCTATGACCCCGTCAACGCGTACTTTGAGTGCATCCACGAGATGAAGCTCATCATTGACCTCGTGAACCGCGGCGGAGTTGCGGCAATGAACTACTCGATTTCCGACACTGCAGAGTTCGGCGAATACGTATCAGGGCCTCGTGTTCTTCCCCATGAGGAGATCAAGGCCAACATGCGCAAGGTACTTCAGGACATTCAGGACGGGACATTTGCAGGACGCTGGATTGCCGAGAACAAGAACGGAAGGACATTCTTCAACTCGAAGCGCGACCAGTTAGCACGCCACCCAATGGAGACGATAGGGAAGCAGTTACGTGAGCAGATGCTGTGGAAGGACGGCGGCGGCCTCGATGAAGTATCGAAGTGATAACATCAAGGCCGGAGTTGAACGCACCCCTAACGTCAGCTTGCTCTATGCATTAGGTCTCACGAAGGAAGAGATCTCCCGCCCAATAATCGGAGTAGTGAGCTCATTCAGCGAGGTAGTTCCGGGACACATGCACCTCGACAAGATAGCTCAGGCCGTGAAGGAAGGCATCTATGCGGCGGGCGGTACTCCCTTGATGTTCCCGGCAATTGCTGTGTGTGATGGCATCGCTATGGGTCATGTGGGAATGAAGTACTCCCTAGTGTCGCGTGATCTTGTTGCGGACTCTACTGAGGCTATGGCGATTGCTCATCAGTTTGACGGTCTCGTTTGCATCCCGAACTGCGACAAGAACGTTCCGGGTCTTCTCATGGCGGCGGCAAGGCTGAACATTCCGGCGATATTCTGCGCTGGCGGGCCTATGCTTGCGGGACACCTCAAGGACGGAAGACGTACCTGCCTGTCCCACATGTTCGAGGCTGTGGGAGCGTACCATGCCGGGAAACTCGACGAGGCCGGAGTCGATGACTACACGGAGAATGCCTGCCCTTCCTGCGGGTCATGTTCGGGGATGTACACGGCCAATTCCATGAACTGCCTCACTGAAGCAATCGGAATGTCCCTCAGAGGCAACGGAACTATACCTGCACCCTACAGTGCACGCATAAGGCTGGCGAAGTTGACGGGCATGAAGATTATGGAGCTCGTCGAGAAGAACATACGGCCACGCGACATAATGACTGCTGAGGCATTCGACAATGCAGAGGCTGTTGATATGGCTCTGGGCTGCTCGACTAACACGATGCTCCACCTTCCAGCGATTGCCCACGAGGCCGGAGTAACTATCGACTTGTCCCACGCAAACGAGATCAGCGAACGCACGCCCAATCTCTGCCACTTAGCCCCTGCAGGTGATACATTCATGGAGGACTTGGACAGGGCAGGAGGAGTTTACGCGGTCATGAACGAGCTGGCGGGCAAGGGACTCATCAACACGTCCCTGATGACCGCAACGGGTAAGACGGTCGGCGAGAACATAGCCAATGCCCGAAACCTCGACACTGACATAATCCGCCCGATAGACAACCCATATTCAGCGACGGGAGGAATAGCTGTGCTCAAAGGCAACCTTGCTCCTGATGGCTGCGTGGTGAAGCGTTCGGCAGTTGCTCCTGAGATGATGAGCCATGAGGGGCCTGCGAGGGTGTTCGACTCTGAGGACGATGCGATTGCGGCGATTTATGCTCGGAAGATTAACCCCGGTGATGTTGTGGTGATACGCTACGAGGGTCCGAAGGGTGGGCCTGGAATGCGCGAGATGCTCAACCCTACGAGTGCGATCTGCGGAATGGGACTCGATACGAGCGTTGCGCTGATTACAGACGGGAGATTTTCGGGGGCTACGAGGGGTGCAAGTATCGGCCATGTTTCCCCGGAGGCAGCATCAGGCGGCAATATCGCTCTCGTCCATGAGGGGGATACCATAGCCATAGACATCAACAGCTACAGCATAACCCTCAAAGTCAGCGATGAGGAACTTGCCCGGAGGCGTGAGAACTGGACACCCAATGAGCCCAAGATAAAGACGGGCTACCTTGCACGTTATGCCAAGCTGGTAACCAGTGCGGACAAGGGAGCAATCCTAGAATAGAGAACGAGGTAACGAGATACCTTCAGCGCAAAAGCTGGGGGTATTTTTTTGACGTTGTGTCGGCTGAAGTCTCAAGTGATGCCCTCTACTTGGGACTAAGCGAACAGATCATGCCCTTCTGAATGGTTATGATTTTCGGTTCGGGAAAAAAGGACAGCCCGGCTTTTTTGCGTCAATGCTATAATACCAGTCATAATTTTTCACAACGTAACGGAGGATTTATCATCATGGCTAAATATTGTGAATGCTGCGGGCGCGGTCCTGCTTCAGGAAATGCAGTAAGCCACTCAAACCGCCACACCAGAAGACGCTGGAACATCAACCTTCAGACAGTAAGAATCGATGCAGGCGAGGGCGAGACCCTGAAAGTCAGAGTGTGCACCAAGTGCCTGAGATCCGGCTTCGTCAAGAGGGCGGCCGTTAATGCAAATTAGGCACTGCGACAAAACCCCGCAGGCTGATTCACTGCTCCTTCTCCTCACTGAAGAAGACTGCAAGGACATTCCCGAACTCGATGAAGGAATACGGGAGGTAGTCTCTGTTCTCATTTCACGCAAGGACTTCAACGGCAAGAAGGGCTCATTTCTCCGTGTCCCAATGGTTGAAGGGAGCATGTACCTTTCAGGTTTGGGCAAAAGGGAGAAGTGCACGCTCTCAGCAATCCGTGAATCCCTTGCGTCAGGTCTCCGGGCAATCGGCAGGAAACACGGAAGGAGCGCATTCGTCCCGCTCTCACACCTGAAGGGGTATGACGGCTTGGCTTTTGCGTTAGGCGAGGCTTCGGGGTTATGCGGGTATTCGTTCGACAAGTACAAGACCAAGAGCGAGGACTACGAACCCTTTGCGCTTGAGGAAGTATATTCGGACATCAGCGGGGATGATGAGATTTCTGCGGGGCTCAAGCTGTCAAAGGCTCAGATATTCTCCCGTGAGATCGCCAATGAGCCGGGCTGTTCTGTCTGTCCTGAGACTATGGCACAAAAGGCTCGTGAACTTGCGGAGAAATACGGCCTTGAGTGCGAGGTATGGGACGAGGAGAGACTACGCACCGAAAAAGCTGGCGGAATCCTTGCAGTGGGCAGCGGCTCAAAGAATCCCCCCCGACTTATTCACCTGACCTACAGGCCGGAAAATCCCAAGAAGAAGGTTGCTTTTGTCGGCAAAGGAATAACTTTCGACAGCGGCGGCCTCAACATCAAGCCTGACAACTTCATGCTCACGATGAAGGGCGACAAGACGGGTGCCTGCAACGTTCTGGGCATCATGAAGGGTGTTGCTGAACTTGGCCTCAATGTCGAGGTTCACGGGATACTCTCATGCGCCGAGAACATGCCTTCAGGGAGCTCATACCGTCCTGACGACATAATCACCGCCCGAAACGGAAAGACTATCGAGATCAACAACACCGATGCTGAAGGCCGCTTAGTGCTTGCTGACGGGCTTTGTGTGGCGAGTGAGCTGAAGCCTGACGCGATTGTCGATATGGCCACGTTGACGGGAGCATGTGTCGTAGCTCTGGGGAAACACCGTGCGGGTCTGTTCTCAAATGATGACGGACTGGCAGGGGAAATTCTGGCCTCGTCATCACAAAGGGGTGAGCCTTACTGGAGAATGCCGCTTGAGGATGAACACATCTCCGAGAAGATGAAATCACCATTTGCCGACTTGGTCAATTCTGGCGAAAGGTATGGCGGGGCAATATTTGCGGCGTTGTTCCTGAAGGAGTTTGTTGATGATGGCATAGCGTGGGCTCACATGGACATTGCGGGCGTTGACTTCAGCGACAAGGAACAGGGCATTTACCCCAAAGGCGCGACTGCCTTCGGTGTGAGGACATGCCTTGACTGGCTCATGAGGCTGTAACTATGGCGGGCGTTAATCTGCGGAAAGTTGCGGTGATAGGCTGCGGGTTCGTCGGGAGTGCAAGTGCATTTGCCCTCATGCAGAGCGGTCTGTTCTCCGAGATGGTGCTAGTTGACGTTGACCATGAACGCGCTGAAGGTGAGGCTCTCGACATTGGGCACGGAATGCCTTTAGCCCGTCCCATGCAGATATACGCGGGGGACTATGACGCTGTGAGTGATGCGGCTGTTATCGTGGTTACGGCAGGGGCAAACCAGAAGCCCGGCGAGACGAGGTTAGACCTTGTGCGGAAGAATGTAGCGGTGTTCAAGTCAATCATGCCTGAAATCGCAAAACGAAAGTGCAAGGGGATAATGCTTGTTGTCGCCAACCCTGTGGACATTCTCACGTATGTTGCCGCCAAGCTCTCAGGTATGCCCTCAAGACGCGTCATAGGTTCCGGGACAGTCCTCGATACTGCACGCCTGAAGTACCTCCTCAGCGAGCACTTGGGAGTAGACAGCCGGAGCATACATGCCTACATTATCGGCGAGCATGGGGACAGCGAATTTGCCGCATGGTCGAGCGCGAACGTCTCAGGTGTGCCGCTCTATGACTTCTGCAAGATGAGGGGACATTCTGACTTTGAGGGGCATTCACGGAAGATTGAGGCAGAAGTCCGCAACAGTGCCTACGAGATAATCAGGCGGAAGCACGCAACGTATTACGGTATCGCTATGGCGGTCAAGAGGATTTGCGAGGCAGTAATACGCGACGAGAAATCTGTTCTTGCTGTGTCGAGCCTCATGGAGGACGTTTACGGCGTTGAAGATGTCGCCCTGAGTATGCCTGCAATCGTGGGCAAAGACGGTATAGAGGACTTGATGCCCGTAAGGCTGAGCGTTGAGGAACAAAGGAAGCTGAGAGAGAGCGCGGAAGTCCTCAAGGGAGTAATCAGGGATGTACTATGACTCAGTAATTATGCCCCCCGTAAGTAATTCATGTAGTGATGAGTCGGTAATATATTCTGAGGTTTGCCGTGAAGGTTTTGCGGTCTTTGTGGCCGTGAAGCCCTCACGGTTTTTTTGTGCGCTTTTTCAGGATGGAAGGGGGAAACCATGAACATAAAACTTGATATACCAGAGAGCTTTTTTCAGGGCGAGGAAAGATGTGGGTATTATGTTTCGCCGGAAATGAAGAAGGTCTGAGCGGTTGAGCTTGATTTGTTGGCAGATTTTTCACGCGTCTGTGAGAAACATCACATCAAATGGTGGGCAGATGCTGGTACTCTGCTGGGAGCTGTGAGGCACAAAGGCTTCATTACTTGGGATGACGACATAGATATTTGTGTAATGCGTGAGGATTATAAGAGGTTATGTGAGTTCGCAAAAAAAGAATTCAGCCCTCCCTATTTCTGGCAGACTATGGACACTGAACCTAATTCATGGGTTGCTTTTGCCAAGTTGCGTAACTCTAATACAACAATGCTCGGTGCTTCAGAACTTGCCCTTCTGAAAAATAATGCTGGAAGACTTGATTATAATTCTGGTATATTCATAGACATATTCCCTATGGATAACTGGCCCGAAGATGATATATACCTTCATAGCCACGTAATGAACATTCGCAGGCTTTATCGCAAGTATTGTTTCATCACATCCATAACCAGTTCTTACGTTCCCGCGCGCAAGTTATGGAAACGACCAGTGAAGGCTCTGCTTCACCACTTGGCAACACTCTTCAGGTTTTCGCCATCCATCGCAGACAACATTCTAACCACCATATGGGAAGAGAAAAAAGCTCTCTCATCCCTCGACCTCCCTAATGGAAAGTATGTAGCAGAGACAGTTTTCGCGGATGCTGAAGGCTTTCTGGAAAGATTAATCAGGGAACGTTCTTGGTTTGACGAAACTGAATACTTGCCGTTTGAGATGATTAGCGTACCTGTCCCTTCAGGATGGGAACATATACTGTCCAGACAATTTGGCAACTGGCATGAGTACGTTATTACTACAGGGCATAGTGCATTTTACGATGCGGACAGGCCACTCACATAGTATCCAGAACAAAGATTATCCCCCTGCTGAATTGCAACAGGGGGCATTCACTACAATAACACGGGAATAATCTTACTGCCCACGAAATCCAAAATCTGCCCCGCAAACAACCCGGTAAATACAGCCCCAGCACCGAGAAGAATCAAGGGTATAATCATCTTCAGCGGCAGCAGCTTGAACGGCACAACGCTCGAATAGTCGTAGTCATCGCCGGGGAAAAACGCATCCGTAACGATTGGCAGCAAGTATCCCGCAGTCAGAAGCGCACTCACCATCAGAATCACAATCCCGAACATCCCCAGAGACCCAAGCCCTAGGGCTCCCGCGGCCATGTACCATTTTGCCGCAAACCCTCCGCTTATAGGCAGGCCAATCAGTGAGACCGACGCAAGCGCAAAACACGTCATCGTTATGGGAAGCTCCTTGCCTATTCCACGCAACTGGTCAGCATAGTGGTAGTTCGCCCCCTGAAGCGCAAAGTAGATCACCACTCCCGCACTCAGGAAGAGGCAGCTTTTCGCCATCGCATGTGCCGCAATCTGAAGAACCGCCCCGCGTATTCCGTCGGGATTGAGCAGCATCATCGCAAAAACCACATAGGACACCTGACTCACACTGGACCAGGCTATTCGTTTCTTGAAGTGTGGCTCAACATAGGCCATCATTGAGCCCGTGAATATCGTGAGCAAGGCCATGCAGATCAGCGCAGTCTGAACCCACGTTCCCCTGAGAAAATCATCACCCACAACGTAATAGATCACCCGGAACATCGCTATAACCCCTGCCTTCGTGATGAGCCCTGAGAGTACAGCACTTGCAGGTGTGGGGGCTTGGGGGTGAGCTGTCGGAAGCCACGCATGAAGCGGAACAATTCCGGCCTTTGCTCCGAAGCCCACGAGAGTCAGGAACGTTACTGTGAGTATCATTCCCTCGCTGTGTTCACGTGAGATCCTGGCCATGTCGAGAACTCCGCCCGGCGTGAACTCCATAGATACACCGTAAACCTGGAAGAAGAAGAACCCTCCGAGTGCAAGTGCCGCCCCAGTCAGTGAGTAGAGGAGGTAGGAGATTGTCGCTCGTATTGACTCGCGTTTCTGTGAGTGCATAACAAGCGGCAGTGTCATGAACGTCATCAGCTCGTAGAACAGGTAGAGGGTGAGAAGGTTTCCCGCACAGGCAACCCCTATCAGTATTCCGAATGTCGACAGGAAGAACGCATAAAACCTATCAACCGGCGGCCTTCTCCTCAAGTACTCGAATGCATAGAGCGTAACCAGTGGCCATATGAACGCCACAAGGCACGAGAAAGCCCTTGCCGGGTAATCGAGCCTGAACGCAATGGACAGCGTGTCAGTGATGCGCCACAGGGTTATGAGCTCCTCACTGGTTATGATTGATGCCGCAAATGTTATCGCTGAAGTGATGAAGGTCATTACCCCGACGTAAATATGCCTGTCCTCGAATATTGGCCGCGAGAATAAAGCGAACCCCGCCAGTATCGGGAAGAGAACCGGCGACAGGGTCAGGAATGCGTTGCTTGTCATAGTACGTTCACCCCCCGTGTAATCAGCCTGAGCAATGGAACGCAGAACAATCCGAGATAGAAATTCAGCGCAAGGAACACGAACATTGAGACCTTGTAGGACAACGTGGGAGCATGAGCCGTGAAATTCTTGTGAGCGTCCTTGTTGTGAGTCAGTACCACGATAACCGCAGGGACGTAATACAGGGCATTGAGCACCGAACTTGCGGCAAGTGCTGAGAGTGCCCAGACTACCGCGCTGTTGTCGAATGATGCGAGAGTCAGGCTGAGCTTTGAGGCGAACCCCGCGAAACCGGGAATCCCCATCATCGAGCAAGCCCCGGCAATAAGCCCCAGGCCTGCCCACACGTTCACGTAGAACGTACCCATCAAGGCATGAAGCCCCTTCCTGTGTCCTGCGGCATTGCTGAGACCACCGGCGGCAGTGAAGAGCATCGGTTTCACGCAGGCATGGACGATAATGTGGAGGCACGCGGCGGCAATCCCTGCTGTAGTGTTCAGGCCGACTCCCAAGAAGATATATCCCACCTGTGCAACACTAGACCACGCTATCATCCGCTTGACGTTGTTCTGCCTCAATGCATGGACTGAACCCATGATCATGGCCGCCAGTCCCAGAATGAATATTGCCGTGTCCATCCTGAGAAGGTGAATGACATCAAGCCCGAACACTCGGTAAAATATCTTGATGATGGTGAAGATATGACCCTTCAGGACAAGCCCAGAAAGTATCGCACTTGAAGCGTTCGTTGACGACCCGTGAGCATCAGGAAGCCATGACGCGAAGGGATATAGCGCACTCTTTATGGCGAGACCGGCGGTAATCAGTGCAAGCGAGACAGTGAGAGGCATCATGTAGCTCTTTGTGGCAACTAGAACCTGAATTGCCCCGTGCATGTTCTGCATGAGCAAGTGCCCCGTCAGGTCATAGAGGAGGCATATAGCTATCATCACCAGACCAGAACCTACTAGGCTCATCACGAGATAGCGCAGTGCTGCCCTTGCGGTCTCCGGGCCTTCCTTCACGGCGACGATTGCGCAGGCGGCTATGGTGTTGATCTCGATGAAGACATAGGCAGTGAAGAGGTCGTTGGTGTACGTGAGGGCTAATAGCGAGGCAGTGAGGAGGTTGACGAGGACGCAGAAGATGTTACGCCTCCGGGGGGCTATGTCCTCAGCAGTCGAGGAGAAATTACCGGTGAGAGACAGGAGCATTGCCACAGAGAATACGAGGGACAATACAGCCTCAAGTGGCCCGGCGCGTAACTCATTGCCCCATGGTGCGGGGAAATGTCCCATCGGGAAGTTGAAGCTCAGGCTCTGGCCTCCTGACGTGAGAGAATAGAGCAAATACGCCGAGAGAATGCCCACAAAGCCGATTGCTATACACGATAACTTTTCGGGAAGCCTGTTCTTGTTCGGGATTAGGGGGGTGATTATGGCGGAAATCATCATCACGAAAATACTGATGAACGGGATATTGTACGCAAGCATGTCCGTCATGAGAGCACTTCCTCTTCTGCCTCGTCAATTCTGGCCTCAATCTCTTCCTGTTCCTGAGTCATCTTCAGGAGTGCCTCGTCAATATTCAGCGTCCCGTAGCTCTCGTATAGTTTCAGTGTCAACGCAAGAGCAAACGCCGTAACACTCACACTGACTACAATACCCGTAAGGACAAGCCCGGCAGGTACAGGGTTGACGTAGACCGCCGAAGACGTTACCCAGCCTCCCGAAGCGTTCTCGATGAGTATGGGAGCTGCCCTGCCCTCAACGTAGCCTTTCGCCGCAAGGAAGAGATAGACGGCAGTATCCATGATGTTGAGGCCGATGATCTTCTTGATGAGGTTGCGCTGTAGGAGAAGGTTAGTGAGACCTATTCCTGAGAGTATCACTGCGGCAGCCTCGTAATGGTTGAGCAATAATTTTTCGAGCATGTCTACATATCCCCCTCGCTGAACAAGGCATAGAATCCGTAAAGCGTCCCTGCAACAATGAGACCGACACAAATATTCAGCGGAAGAATGAGCCCGCCGCTTAGTATGTCGCCTACTGTGCCTTTGGGAATGATTGAGTGAATGTGGTTTGCACCCGTGAAGAATGAGTAGCCTTTGGAGAGTGCATAAATCATAAGTGCTGTTGAGCTTGAGACTATGAATGTCCGTTCGTTGAAGAAGCTGTGAACGCGCTCGAAACCGTAAGCATTGGCCGCGAGTATTAACGCTGTGCTGAGTATTGCCCCGCCTGAGAAGCCTCCTCCGGGTGAAAGATGACCGTTGATGACGACGACACAGCCCATCATGATGATTACGGGGATTGAGAGTGTGGCAACTCCCCTGAGTATCGCGTCATCCTGCCTGAATACGTGATGCCTCAATGCGGGAGGCCCACGGTTCAGGAAGTCCCAGCCCTCACCGTCAGAATGTGGCGAGGGGTCATCCTTGAGGGAGTTTCGCCGTGAAGCCCCCAAGAGCATCAAGACACTTACAGCCGCCGTGAAGAGCACTGCCGATTCCCCGAATGTGTCGAACGCCCTGTAGTCCAGTATCAGCCCTGCAACGATGTTCTGAGCTCCTGTCTCGTGTCCTCCGTGCTCAACGTATCGCCGTATCACCTCATTGTGCGCGGGGTTTCTCTCGTCCCCAAACGGTGGGAGTTCCGCGACTGTTGCCAGTAAGAGCGACACTATGACGAGGCAGGTCAGGACGCTCAAGCCTGAGTAGAGTACCGAGAACAGATGCAGGCCGTGAATTTCGAGCCACTGGTTATAGCGTTCCTTTAGGGTTGCCTCGTGGAAGCGCGAATATTTGTCCTTGGGTTTCTGTGCAAATGGCAGGTCAGGCGGGGGCTCTTCGGGGACTACTTCATTTTCCGGTCTTGGGCCGTTGCCTACTACCCAGTCATAGAACTGTTGCCATATCCTGCGTAATTCTTCGTTCAAGATTGTGATTCTCCTTCCGTGTGAGTGTTGCTATTTATGCGCGTAAGTCCTTGATGAGTGCGACTATGTATAAATCCTGCACGTTCAACCTAGCCCTACATTGCCCTATATTCTCTGAGGGCAGCAATTGATGACTGGATTAGTCCTACCATGTTTCACCGAGATATTTCAGGGCTGATTTAGACTCGTAGTGTCCCTGCCGCGCTGCTTTGCGATACCACTTTACAGCCTCAGCTTTGTCCTGTCTCACTCCATAACCGTTTTCGTAGGCAACCCCAAGATTATGCTGAGCCTGAGCATAATTTTGTTCAGCTGCCTTTGTCCATAACCTTACAGCTTCCACGTAATCCTGCTTTACGCCAGCTCCAAACGCGTATGAAACTCCCAGATTGTATTGTCCTTCAGCATAACCCTGTTCAGCCGCCTTGCGCCACCACTTTACTGCTTCAACGTAATCAGGGCTTCCTGTTATCCAGCCTTTTGCGTACCCAAGTCCGATTTCGCATTGTGCCTTAACGTCTCCATTCTGCGCGGCTTTCAGTTTCGCCGATGGTATATCTGCAAATGCCGGGACAACACCGCACATTACGACAACAACCGCCAGAAATACAGAAAGTTTCCTCATCATTTCTCCTCCTTGTCCTTATGTCCCATCCGCCCAATCTTCCTCAGTGCCAGGAAAAATAGAACGCTCGTAACCCCCGCCCCAACTGCCGCCTCAGTGATAGCCAAGTCAGGAGAGCGCAACAATACCCAGATTACGGCCATGACGAGGCTGTAGCTCATGAAGATTATTACGGAGTTGAGGAGGTTCTTCGAGATTGAGACGGCAACAGCACACACTATCAGGAACAACAGCAACAGCCACTCAACTATTATCACTGGTCTTCTCTCCTTCCGTAAGGTCGATAAAGTCGCAGATTTTCCCAAGCTCCGGGTTAGTCCTGACCTCAGCGCGTGCCACAAGATGACTCGCCGCAGGGTTGCACAGCCACATGAACACGATAACCAGAGCCAGCTTCAGGGAAAACACCGTGAGCCCTGACATCACCATCAGCCCCGAAAGTACGAGCAATGCCCCCATAGTGTCGCATTTCGCCGCAACGTGTATCCTGTTGAGCATCGTCGAGAACCTGAATATCCCCACCGTAGCGATACCCAGAACGCACAGCCCCGCAAGCATCAGGAGGCCGCCAATAATCACGCGAATCATTCCCCATCACCTTCCTTGTTCTCCAGAATTGAGCGGGCAAGAACCACTACCGACAAGAAGTTGATCACCGCATAGATCAGGCAGACATCAGCAAGGTACGTCTCACCTATAATCATGGCCAGTACAGCAATAAGCAGGATAATCTTTGTCCCTATGATGCTTGCGGCAATAACCCTGTCCGAAAACCTGGGGCCAAGTGTCGCCCTCATGAGGCACAAGAATATCGTTACCGACAAGAACGCAACGCTACCTATGAGTATGAATCTCTGGATTGTCCCGGCATCAGGCATGTAGTATCCTCTCCATTCTCGCAAGTAATCTCTCGAATATGCTGCCTTCAAGTCCGTCGGCCATGTTCCGGTTCAGTGCATGGACGAGCAATTCACTGCCCTCAAGTGAGACGGTTATAGTTCCGGGTGTCAGGGTGATTGAGTTCGCGAGAGCTATACGTGCTGCCTCAGTCTTGAGGGGAGTCCTGAACTTCACAAGGCAGGGCTCAACTTCAACTTGCGGAGCTAAGACGAGCCTGATAATCGAGAAGTTGGCACGCAGTATCTCGATGAGGAGAACCACAACATAGAGCAGAACGTCAGGAAAGATCTTCACGAACCTGAAGAGGTTTGAGGCTGTGAGGTTGAGCTTTAGGACTTTCCTCACGAAAACGTCAACCATTAACGAGACCAAGACACCGATAACGGCAATCTCAAGGGTAACCCTTCCATTGAAGATTAGCCATAGCAAAAAGTATATGAGGCTCAATAGAATACCTCCTTTGAGTGAATGAAATTGTTATGTGAATGTGAATGATGCCTGCAATTTTAGCACAGGGCATGTAAAATTAACGCGCAGCAAAACTTGAAGGGAGATAAATTTTCCATGAGCAAGATAGCTTTCAATGATGAGTGTGTTCACGTGGTATTTCTCGGACTTCCCAACGTTCCCGGAATAGCGGCGGAGATATTCGGCGAGCTTTCACGGCATTCCGTGAGTGTCAGCATGGTAACACAGAACACGATGCGCGGGGGACGTTCAGACCTGTCATTCCTGATACGCAAGGACAGACTCGACGAGATGATACCTGTCTGCCGTGAGATCTCTGAGCGTGTAGGGGGTCAGGGGGTGTCATTCGCCTCTGAGGTTGCCGCAATAACTGTGAGCCTCGATTCCCCGGAGGACTCAGCACATACCCTCGCCAAAATGTTCAGGGCTCTTGCGTCCGTGAAGGTGAACATTGAGATCATCAACTCGACATCCGAGAGCGCAATATTCATCGTGAGCCTGACACATGCGCATGAAGGCTTGGAGGCACTGAAGCGGGCGTTTGAGTGAATGCTATAATGACGGCGCAATCACACTAAGGAGGAAATACAGCAATGGTAGAAAGCGTAGAATATGACGAGTTCAAGGAGAAACTTCCTGAGTTCATGGGAAAAGTTCAGTTTGGCGATGAAGCACAAGTTATCATCATGAAGCACGGTGAACCTGTCGCAAAACTTATCAGCTACTACAATCCTCCACGCGGCGGGGTAAGAATCGGAGTCGCTGAAGGCAAATTCATAGTCCCTGATGACTTTGACACCATGATGAGCGATGAAATAGCTGAAATGTTCGGGGTGAAATAAGTTATGGATATTCTGCTCGACACTCATCTATGTGATTTGGCTTCTCACTGAAGACCCTAAGCTCCCCGAAAAAGTTGCTGAGATGACAAAGTCAAAGGGAAATACAACGTTCTTCAGCAGTGTATCAATGTGGGAAATTGCAATAAAACGCCTCGTGCACCCAGACAAGATCACCGGCATTCCCATAGAGAAGTTAGTGGTGAAATGTGAAGATGCAAATATCTGCGAACTTTGCCTGCAGACTGAGCATACTTTCTTCCTCGAAACCCTCACCCGCCCCGAAGATGCCCCGCCACACAAAGACCCATTCGACCGCATCCTGATCTCTCAGGCCAAATCTGAGGGAATGACCTTCCTTACGCATGATGACCTCCTCCCCTACTACAACGAGCCTTGCATACTCTATGTATAATCCCGCGCATGAATTACTGCCAAAATTTATAGGTAATTCTACGTATAGGAAAATTCGGGGGTGTGCTGTATTATATGCACCGTCCTACGGAAATTACGTAGAGCGAAATCGTCAAAACCAACGCACAACTTGATAACCAGACGGCAAAGAAATGAGGTGCAAGAATCCCCGTTCAGCCATTAAGGGAAAAGTTGGGAGGCGGGGACGCAGGAGGTCGGACTATCTAGCCTCTGTAAACTGCAAAGAGGTACAGAAAG
The DNA here is from genome assembly GCA_017405525.1 of Synergistaceae bacterium. GTDB lineage: Bacteria > Synergistota > Synergistia > Synergistales > Aminobacteriaceae > JAFUXM01. The sequence goes on along the minus strand of JAFRAH010000022.1, from coordinate 93,759 downwards.
GAAACAAGGCAACTTTCCGAACCCCCCGCAGGCTCAGGGCTTAAGACAAAAAGACTGAGTGCGTAAGGCGATAGTATATTGACAATTTCATAAGGGGGTTTTCACAATGAAAAAAGTAGCAGCATTATTAGCTATTGTAGCAGTAGCAGCACTTGCAGCCCCGGCTCTTTCCGAGACAAATCCGTTCATGGATGTCCCGATGAACCACTGGGCATATGACGCAATCGGACAGCTCGCAGCACACGGAATCCTTTCAGGTTATCCTGACGGCCTCTACAAGGGCAAGCAGCCTACAACGCGTTACGAGATGGCTTCAGCACTTGCTAGGGCACTCGCAGTAGTCGACATGACCAAGGCCAGCAAGCAGGACGTAGAGATGCTCAAGAGGCTCGTTGTTGAGTTCAAGGATGAGCTTGAGGCACTCGGCGTAAGGGTTGATGAGCTTGACGAGAGGGTATCAGTGCTTGAGAACAGGCTCGGCGGCTGGCACATTCACGGCGCATTGGTGCTTGATGTCATGAATGAGAGCGCAAACAATGCGGCAGACAAAGACGGCGACGGCGATGTGAAGTTCGATAACGCAAGGCTGTTCTTCGAGCGCACGTTTGGCGAGAATGACGAGTTCTTCTTCCGCGCAAGACTGAGGAACGACGGCGGCGACAATGACGGCTTCCAGAACTCCAACGGCAACAGCGCATACTTCGACAGGTACTATGTAACCATGCCGTTCTTCTTCGACAGCAGGATGACAGTAGGTCGTTTCCTGTACGACATTGATACAGCCTACAGACCTTCAGTTGCAGAGACAGGGAGCTGGACCGGCGGCGACTCAGTGCTTACCGACACGTCAGAGATCGGATTTGCGTTTGAGAAGAGCTTCGGGCTTGGCAACTTCCTTGCGTACTTCTCGCATTCAAACCGTATGCCCAGCAATTTCGTTGCCTATGATGACTCATTAACATGGGATGCAAACGGCAACGTTGTACAGAGGAGACCTCACGGTGTGAACAGGAGAGCTTGGGCAATGTTATTAGCAGGCAACCTTCAGTTCACGGAGCAGATCGGACTTGACATCGGTGGTCAGGCATTCTTCGGCGACAACGCAGAGACACCTGTAGATCCTCACACAACAGCTGGTGATCTGTCATTCAACAACCTGTGGACGGTATTTGCGGGACTTCGCTTCAACTTCAACGACAGCATAGCGTTAAAGGCATCGTTCTATCATCAGGCGATTGACTCAGAGATTACGGATGCGACCGGCGGCCTTCACTGGAGAGATTGGGGCTACGGGCTCGTAGATGCCAACGGTGGAGTTATCGATGATGCCAACCACTGGAGAGCAATCATTGACGTGAAGCAGGAAGCTCTGAAGTACACCAGCCTGTGGCTTGAGTACGGCCAGTATGATGCAGGGTTCTTCGTTCCTCAGGGTATCAGCACGGTATTCCCGAGCGAGGCTAGCGTCATAACGGATCAGTATTCTTTCGGTAGCTCAGTAGCTCAGGATCTGAAGTACTGGAGGATAGTGCTCGGCCAGGAGTGGAACGAGAAGTGGGCAACTCACATCTTCTACTACGGCTACAATGCTGAGAACGGCAAGGTAGTAAACGGCAGGGCTGAAGATGCGAAACCGTTCGAGGTTGGTCTTGGTGTCCAGTACAAGCTCAATGATGCCACAACGATGGGTCTGAACTATGTACATGCTGACAATGACCAGGAGCAGAACAACAAGGATAACATCATCAGGTTCAGGACGTCAGTGAACTTCTAGGCTGACAAGTGCAGTAACGTAACAACATGAAATTAAGGCGGGATTTCCGAGTGTGGGAGTCCCGCTTTTTTTGTGGGTGAATGGAGGTGAAGTGCAGGTGTACAGGATTGATTTCTATACGGACGCAAAAGGTGAAAGCGATGTGAAAAACTTTTTTGCCTCGCTGTGGCAGGCGTGCCCTAAAAGCAAGGATGCACGAATACAGTACGAGCAATTTTTCTCACAGGTAGAGATGCTGAAGGAACACGGAACAAATCTTCCTGCAAACATAACCAAGCATATCGAGGAGGATATTTGGGAGCTCAGGCCGGGACATAACAGGATATTGTATTTCTGCTGGCTTGGTGATACTTTTGTGATGCTTCACCATTTCCGCAAGACGACACAGAAAACTCCGCGCCGTGAGATAGAGAAGGCCAAACGTGAACGTGATGACTACATAAGGAGGTCTAAGCAAGAATGAGACTTGAAGATGTGAACACATGGGACGACTACGAAGAATACATGAGAGAGCAAGGCCCTGAAGGAAGAGCCGTTGTAGACAAGTGCACACGAATAGCAAAGGCAATTTCTACCGCTATTGATGCCTTAGAGGAAGTTCATATGCGCATGGAGATTTACGACATTGACGAAATCCCGGAAGAACAACCTGCAGAGGCAATCCCGGTGTTGCAGTAAAATTCTTTCCCCTGTATCTTTATGGTACGGGGGATTTATTTTGCCCTAAAGGAGGTGATGATACTATGGCTAAAACGAAAACAAAACCCGAAAAGGTCAAGCTGACACTAACGATTGACAAGGACATGAAACGCGATTTTGCCCAGCTTTGCGAGGATATAGGGCTTCCGATGTCGGCAGTGGTGAGTGCACTGATGAGCCAGGCTGTACGCAAGCAGGAGGTCAGGCTGTCTTCGCTGGATCTGAATGGGTTTACGCCCAAACACGCGGCAGAACTCAAGAGACGCTGGGAGGAATTTAAGGCAATGAGAGACAAACAATATGCTGAAGCGGTGAAGTAAATGCGCGGGATATTCTGGACACCTGATGCTTGGGAGAGCTACGTAGAGCAGAGTGCGGAGGGCACTACGGGGATCACTGACCCGACACCCCCCGCATTATTCACGAGTTCTGCTCTGGGCGTTCTGTTGCGGGCTTCCTGGGCTTCCTGCGTCTGGTTGTACCTTCAGGGCTTGGGTTGATGGGCTTGCCGGTCTTGGGCTTCGGTTTCGGCTTCGGGCGTGAGGTCTCCTGCTTCTTCGGGGGCTTGACGGGAGATTCGGGCTTCGGCCTCAATGTCCGGGCATTGGCCTTCACGTTCGCACGGGACTTCAGGCGTTCAGCACGTGCCTTTATTGCCGCCATTCTCTCGGCAGCCTTTCGTTTCTTCTCCGCAAGCTCCTTATCTTCTCCCCATTCCTCACCTCTCATAACAGAATCCTTGAAGTCCTGGAACTCAGCAATCGCTACAGGTACAAGCCTTCCTGTCGGGCATCTCACATTCACGTGTTCATGACCTACGTCGAGGCTCTCTAGTGTGTACGTTCCCTGCTCGGTCTTGATTTTTGTTCCGGGGCCGGGAAGTTTCGCCCAAAGCTCCGAATACAGCTCCTGCTCGTAGGACATGCAGCACATTAACCTTCCGCATAGACCTGATATTTTCGTGGGGTTGAGCGCGGATCTCTGCTCCTTCACGATACGGATGCTTATCGGTGAAAATCCCCTCAGCCAGTAGCCGCAACAGCAAGGACGGCCGCATGACGCAATGCCCTGAACTATTCGTGCCTCGTCCCGGCTTCCTATCTGCCGCATCTCGATCCTGGTCCTGAACTCACGCGCCAGGCTCCTCACGTAGTCCCTGAAGTCCACACGCTGCCCTGCCGTAAAGTAGAAGTACAGCTTCCGGCGGTCCAGCATGTATTCCACGTCAACGAGCTTCATCGGGAGGCCATGACCTGCGAGAATGTCCCGGCCCAGCAAAAGGGCTTCCTCCTCTTCGTGTCGGCACATGTAGTAGTTCTCTATGTCCTCAGCGTCGGCAGTCCTCACGAACTCGACATCCTGCAGCATTGCCTCAGCCGCGTCCTCGAACTTTGAGGTGTTCCGCCTGTAGCTCTCCTGCTGTTCTTCCGTGAGCATTCCGCCCGGAAGTCCCATCTCATAGCCTCGTGGTGTCCTGAACACTGACCAGCGGGGTTTGTTCATGTCAAAATTCATGTTATCGTTTATCTCGGCAAGACCCAAATATCTCGGCTTACCGAAAATCGTCAAGTAAACGCTCAATTTCTTTGTTATCCTCTCTTAGTGAAAGTATTATCATGTCGCAAAGCATAGGGACGGACAAATTTTTTCTTCCCGCAATTATTCTCAGCCTTTCGGTTTTTTCGGCACGCCCAATGTTCCCGGCCTCCCTCTCGTAATCCGCCCAAGCCTCAAGCTCTGATGCTATAGTTTCAGCATCCGTTGAGGGCTTCCGGGAATCTCTCAGCCATTCGAGCCATCCGGGGGAATCCTCTGGCATTTTCCGGGGGGTTATGCGTTCGTCTGAGGCTATCATGCTCAGGCGTGAGCGGCTCCGCAGGGTAGGCAGGAAAAATCTCACGTCCTCCATCAGGAAAAGAAGGCAGGCATGTTCCGGGGGTTCTTCGGCGAGTTTCAGGAGGCTGTTTGCGGCAGGCAGCAGCAGCTTGTCCGCACTCATTATGACCCCTAAGCGTCGGGGGGCTTCCATTGGCTTCAAGGCTATGTTGTCGATGAGCTCCCGGCATTCGTCGATCTTTGGGGGCTTTCCGGGAGTTCCGGCCATGAGAAAATCAGGGTGTCCTGTCCTGTAACTTCCCAGAATGAGGCGGGCTAACTCTGTGGCTATATCTTCGTGCCATTTCAGGGGTGCTGAGATTGCCCGGCAATGAGGAATATTCCCGGCCTCTGTTTCACGAACTACTTCCTGCCACGCTACATTAACAGCGAGATCAGACAACCCTTTATCTCCTCCATGAGGGCAAGTGCCTTAGTCCTGTTGCCCTCGTAAATGAATGCTTCTTCCAGTTCCTCCATAGCCTTGCCTGCACGCTCTATAGTTACGTACATTTTGCGGTCAGTTTTCCGCCACCTCATGTCGCGCTTAATTCTCAGACCTTGTGCGGCACGTTTCAGGAGCTCATGAAGGACGTTCCTGTATTCCTCGATGAGACGGCCTCCGGGAAAAACTGAGAGCTTGTCCGACAGCTCATAGAGACGGTCAAGTAGTTGTTCCAGTTCAGTGGACTCCATAGCCGCATCAAACGAGAATGCTGACGAGGCTACAGCACTTGCCGGTGATGCCTGATGACCTGTGCTGCTTCCTCCGTACTGGACGCGGGGCTGTGATGAGGCTGCCGGGTCTTCACCCCTGCGCTTTATCTGGATTGCGCTCAAGTCATGGCCTCCAGTCTTGAGGTTATGGCCGCAAAAACTTCGTCCTCGTTAAGGCCGTCAGACTTCACCACGATGAATTTTCCGGGTTCGCTCTCAGCTATGAGCCTGTAGAAACCTGCAACAGTCTTCATGAACGCCAAGCCTTCAGCCTCGAACTTGTCGGGGTTATTTTTCCGGGACTTCACCCGCTCGATGGCAGTTTCCGGGGATATGTCGATGAGTATTTTCGCGTCGGGCTCCGGGAAATTGCAGGCATTGATGATCCTCTTCACGTGTGCGGGGTTGAGCTCATGGCCGCCGGACTGGTAGGCAAGCGTCGACTCGTTCCAGCGTTCGCAGATGACGTTGTGCCCCTGCCGCAATGACGGGAGTATAACCCTGCTGACGTGTTCGGCTCTGTCGGCAAGGAACATGAGGAGCTCGGACATTGCGGAAAATCCCCGGCCATTAAGGATGAACTCACGCAATGAATTTCCGCCGGGCCAGCCTCCAGGCTCAAAGGTTCGGACTGTCTTGCGTCCTGTTCGTTCTTCAAGCCATTGTGCCAGTCTCCCAGCCTGAGTGCTTTTTCCTGCCCCGTCAATTCCTTCAAGCGTGATGAAGATTCCGGCCATGTGCTAATTCTCCGTGTGTATTATCCGTCTCATGAGGCCGTCAATCAGGTATTCAGAGCTGTAAATCTTAAGCGTTCCCTCCTTGATGCGGCGTTCTTTGGTCTCGCTCATGTATTCCTGCTCTTCGGGGAGAAAGTCAGGCTCTCTTGATGGTGTCTTTTTGCGGGCTCTCTTCTGGGTTATCCGGCTGAGAATGTCCCCGGTCCTGTCAGCATTGAGCTCAAGGACAAGCTCATTATTTGCGTCCTCAGCCCTGAACTCGGTCAGCATACGTTCAAGGCTTCCCATAGTTTTGAGGCCCTCTTCGATGGCAATCTGTGAGAATGACTGTTCACCGCCACCCCTGACGATGAGCTCGACAACTCCTGTAGCGTCTTCTGGTATAGTCATCCTGAACTTCCGGGTAACCGGCTCAGTCCTCCAGCCTCTGAGCTTCACGGAAATCTCTATCTCCTCGCCCGGCCTTGCGTCTTCCGGGGCTTCAACGTCCTCAATCATGAGCAGCTTGGGGGTCTGTGTTGCCTCGACAGTTACGGTGAAACCTGCAGGAAGTATCCCGGAAAATGGCTGTGTCAATACTGCGTTGATGACTGCCTTAGCCTGCTTGAATGCCTCATCTATGACGTTTTCCTCGGAGAAAAATATATCCCTTCGAGCCCAGCCGTTGGGTATGTTCCTGCCGTCAATTCTGAGATTAACGCTCATAGTTCCCTGCCCGTTTCGTCCCCAGACTTCCTCAGCAAGTCCCTTGAAGACATTTTCCAGCACCTCATCAGTCATGAACTCGTCTGCTATTGTCCTGAACTTGTGGCGGCTTTCCGTTCCCCTGTCGAGATCCCTGAAGACGAACTCACCCGACACTGACGGTGCATAGTACCCGAATTTTCCGCCGATTGCCGCGTCCCTGTCCTGAGTTATTGTGCCGTTAATGCCTCTTGGGCTTCCGAGCTTGAAGGGGAATGCCGAACTGTTCACGATGTCGTGAATGTATGCGCCCGCCGAAGGGTAGGACGAGTTCCCGCGCTTAAGCATGTCATGGCCAAACGCGAGAAACCTGCCATCACTTGCGGTTGCCGTTACAGTCCCGACCGCGAATATCTCAACGTCGCCCCAGACCAGCATCACCGCAACAGAATCGCCCGGCCTCAGCCTTGAGCCGTCGACACCCAGACCTCCCGGACTTGCCGCGCCACCCTGTGTGAACGCAACCCCAAGCCTCCGGGATAATGCCGACATGGCCCGCGTGTTCACGTTCAGACCTGACACGGTGATATTCGTGAGTGCGAGGGTATCCAGCATTGCGGTTCTTGGGGAATCCTCGAAGTCCCAAGCACGGCACATTGCATCAATCGGGGTAACAAGGGCTAAAGTCTGGTCGCTGTTGTCCCAGCCGCTACGAATTGCCCCGGCAAGCCTCCCGTGAATGTACAGTGGAGAGCCGCTCATTCCCTGCGCAAGTTTTGTGCCCTGAAGCCTCACTAGGATGTTGTCGGGTATGTATGTTCCGGGTTTCTGCGGGACTATGCTGACGATCTTTGCGGGTATCTTTGAGGGTGTCGTGCCTTTCAGGACTGTGAGGATGTAGCCGCTCATTCCCGGCCTGAGTTCATTTACGGGGATTGTCGGCTGTTCAGGAATGAAGGGAGCTCCGAAAGCCGGGACACACAAAAAAACCAGCATCACCGCAAAAAGTATGTACCTTCTAGACATTTCCTTTTGCCCTCTGCCTCAAGTATTCCATGATGAAGCCTCCTATGTCGCCATCAAGCACCGACTGTATATTGCCCTTCTCGTAGTTCGTCCTGTGATCCTTCACGAGTGTGTAGGGATGAAGTACGTAGCTCCGTATCTGGCTGCCCCATGTGGTCTCTTTCTTTTCGCCGACAACTGAGGATAACTCTTCCTGACGTTCCTGTAGTGCCATCTCGTAGAGCCTGCTCCTGAGTACGTGCATTGCTGTCTGGCGGTTCATGTGCTGTGAGCGTTCATTCTGGCAGGTTACGACAATTCCAGTGGGAAGGTGGGTGATTCGTATTGCGCTGTCGGTCCGGTTGACGTACTGACCTCCTGCTCCTGATGCCCGGAAGGTGTCTACCTTGAGGTCTTCGGGCTTAATGTCAACGTCCACATCATCGCTGAACTCCGGCGACACTAAGACGCTCGCAAAGCTGGTGTGCCTCCTGTGTGCGCTGTCGAACGGCGAAATCCTCACGAGCCTGTGAACTCCCCTTTCAGCCTTCAGGAAGCCGTAAGCATAGCCCCCCTCAACGAGAACAGTAGCGTTCTTGATGCCTTCCCCCTCATCATTCGTGGCCTCTATGACGTTTGCCTTGAAGCCCTCGCGCTCACAGTATCGCAGGTACATTCGGAGGAGCATTCCCGCCCAGTCTTGGGAGTCAAGACCGCCGGAGCCTGAGTGAACCATCAGGATAGCGTTTGCGTTGTCGTATGGCTCATTGAGGAGCAACAGGAGGCTTGAACGTTCGAGCTCCCTTCTGAGGTCTGAGGCTCTCTGCTGAAATTCGGCCTCAAGTTCAGGGTCATCACTCCCACGCAAAATTTCCTCAAGGGTAACCAAGTCGTCATGTTCTGCCTGAATGTGTCTCCAGCCTTCCAGCTTTGAGTTGACCTGTGATAATTCCTTGAGGGTATCCTCGTGGCCTTCGGTGCTCCAGAACTCAGGGGCTGAAGTTATGGCGGCTAGTTCCCCCGAACGTTTCTCCAGTGCGGGAAGGTCAAAGGCTGTCCTGCATATTGTGGATAAGGGTATGCAGTTCCTCCAGTTCTGTCTTTATGTTGGGATTCATTTCGCTAACCTTTCGTCAATAAATAGAATGTGCAAATAATATCACAAGCCCGCATGTTATACTCTGTACAATAAAATATCCCATCAAAAATTTATCATGGGGAGGTTATGCGGTTGGACATTAAGACATTCTTCAACATTGCAGGCGGTGTAGCACTCTTCCTTTACGGCATCAAGCTGATGAGCGAGGCCTTACAGTTCATTGCAGGGGACAAGATGAGGCAGCTCATAGGTACACTCACAAAGACACCCTTGCGCGGTATCTTCGTGGGAATACTCGTTACGGTACTCATCCAGTCAAGCACAGGCACTACAGTAATGACGGTCAGCTTCGTCAACACCGGCCTTCTGAATCTCACTCAGGCAATCGGTATCATCATGGGAGCCAACATCGGAACGACAGTAACAGCCCAGATCATAGCGTTCAAGATTGAGGCCTTCGCACTCCCGCTAATCTTCATCGGTGTGTTCATGTCGATATTCGCGAAGAAGAAGCAGATCTCCTACTTGTCGAGCGGCATCGTAGGTTTAGGTCTCCTCTTCATGGGAATGCAGACAATGGAGAGCGCAACACACATAATCTCACAGCACAGGGACATGCTCCTGATCCTCAGCCGTAACCCGCTCACTGGAGTCCTTGCGGGAATGATACTGACCATACTCATCCAGTCGAGCGCGGCAACAATAGGTCTCACTATGGCGGTGGCATCTCAGGGGCTGATAGGGCTTGATGCTGCAGTACCCATCATTCTCGGCGACAACTTGGGCACTACACTAACGGCTGTGGTTGTGGCGATGGGGGCGACACGTCCGGCGAAACAGGCGGCGGCGGCTCATGTACTCTTCAACCTCATAGGGACGGTGATATTCCTGCTGGCGTTCCCGGTTTACCGAGAGATTATCCTGTGGAGTTCCCCAGACATTGGCAGGCAGATAGCGAACGCTCACACAATCTTCAACGTCCTCAACACAGTAATATTCTTCCCGTTCGTCTCATTGCTGGCTAAACTCATCTCTACCATCATCCCGTTAAGACCCGAAGACAGACCCGAAGATGTCATGTACTTAGACCCGAAGCTCATCAACATATCGAGCGCAAGTGCTGTAGAGGCGGTAAAGGATGAGCTCCTTCACATGGGCAGGATAATACACAAGATGTTCGACCTCATACGTGAGACATTCTTTGAGTTCGACGAGGCCAAACTAGAAGAGAGACGCAAGAAGTTCGACAGCCTTGAAGACAGCGTGAACAAGCTAACCCGCGCAATCTCCGAATATTCCTCCGAGATATGGCAGAGGGGAGTCAGTGATGAGGTCTCTACGGTGTTGGGGTGCTACGTCAACGCATCACTTGACCTTGAGCGTATCGGCGACAGGGTCGAGAACCTGATAGAGCGTGCTGATGTCATGAACCACTACTTGTCTGACGAGGCAGTGGAGGAGTTCCGGGACATGTACGAGACTACGGGGCTTGCTGTTGATACTGCGATGGCCTCGATAGAGCACGAGAACTCGGAGCAGGCTCATCACGTCATCTATGACTTGGAGAAACGCATAGACTCTCAGGAGCGCACCTACAGGAAGAAGCACATTGACCGCCTCAACCGCGGGGAATGCGACCCGGAAAAAGGCGTGAACTTCATCACCCTCCTGAGCAATCTTGAACGTATTGGCGACCACAGCAACAACATTGCAGGCTACACACTCGACATCCTCGCAATGAGCAAGTAGGCATATGAAGAAGTACCTTCCTGCCCTGATTGTCCCGGTGGTTGCGTTTTCGTGGCTGTGGCTGAGCATCGACATCAACCCCGAACGAGTAACAACTATCTTCGGTTCACCGGCCATGTATGACACTGAGGGGCGATTGTTCCACGTGAGATTGTCGCCAGCGTCAGAGTGGCAGATACCGATACCGTTGGACGAGATGGGCAGGTGGCTTCCTGTTGTTGCGGTCAACGCTGAGGACGGGAGGTTCTTCCGTCATGTCGGGATTGACGCGCTCTCAATGCTCCGGGCAATCGCTCAGGACGCTTCACGTGGGCGTGTGATCTCTGGGGCATCGACGATAACGAGCCAGGTAATACGCCTCTCGGTCTCGGAACGTGAGGGCAGGAAACGTACACCATCGACAAAAGTCCGTGAGTTCATCATGGCCTTGAAGATTGAGCGTGAACTCACGAAGGCCAAAATTCTGGAATGCTACCTAAACCTTGCACCATTCGGGGGAAATATCCGGGGGGTACAGGCGGCATCACTAATATATTTCGGGAAGACAGCATCACAGATTTCACCGGGGGAAGCCTGCCTTCTTATAGGGATGCTCAAGGGTCCGACGCTATACCGTCCTGACACGAGACCAGTTGCGGCCATGAAGCGGCGTAATGACATCATCGCCCTAATGGAACGCAAGAAGGTCTTCACACACGACGAGGCAGAACGTGCGAGGCTTGAGGAGCTCCCACGCCGGAAATTCGAGCTCCCGTCAAGAGCTTGGCACTACTCGGAGCTCTTGCTCTCACAGAACCCCGAACATTACGGGAGGCTTGACGCTACACTTGACGTTGAGGCACAAACAAAACTTGAGGCGATATTGCGGCAGTCTCTTGGGGATTTCCCGCGTGATGTTACTCTTTCGGCAGGGATTGCGGACAACAAGACGGGCGGGTTAATCGCGTGGGTCGGTAATGCGCGTTTCAGCTACCGGGACGACTCACATTCGGCTTCATGGGTAGACTGCGGGAGGTCTCCTCGTTCACCCGGCTCAACACTGAAGCCCTTTGCGTACCTCTCAGCCATCGAACAGGGAACACTCACACCTTCAACGTTGCTTGCTGACACTTCGGCGGCATTCTCCGGGCGTGCACCCCGTAACTTCGACCTGAGATACAGGGGGGCAGTAACAGCGCGTGCGGCACTCTCTGAGTCGCTCAATGCCCCGGCAGTCCGTGTGTTGCGTTCAACGGGGAATGACCGTGTTCTTGCCCTGATGCGTCAGGCGGGGTTGAGGCACCTCACGCAGTCGGCGGAATACTACGGGGACTCGCTGATACTCGGAGGCTGTGATGTTACGTTGCTTGAGGAGCTTGAAGCCTACACGTCGCTTGCCTCACTGGGAGTTCACCGTCCCTTGAAGCTCCTGAAGGACACAATGACCACGTCCGAACGTATTGCGTCAGAGGCAGGGTGCTGGATAGTTAGCGACATTCTGAGGTATGACGGCGAGTTGTCGCTATTTGCGCGGGGGACTCTGGGCAGTCAGTGGCGCATTGCCCTCAAGACCGGGACATCATACGGACTTCGTGATGCTTGGGCTTGTGCGTGGACACCTGACTACACCGTGATAGTCTGGGCGGGGAAACCTGACGGCTCATCGTGGGAGGGCTTAGTCGGTGCGAGGGCGGCAGCTCCTGTTGCGGTGAAGGTCTTGCGAGTGGTGTCGCCAAAATCCTCGTGGTATGAGCGTCCTGAAGGGTTAGTGATGCGGAAGGTCTGCACACTCTCAGGGAAGCCCCCTACTGCGCTATGTCCTGCCGTAAAATCCGAGTGGGCAATAGACGGAGTAACGAGGACGACACCTTGCGACATTCATTCGGTGAAGGCCGGGAAACTGACGGTGAACATGCCTGCGGGTTTCGGGAATGCAACGGGAGGGTCAAGGCTCTCACAGCTCAGCATAATATCGCCAATTCCGGGAGCGTCATACTTCAACGCGCCTCTTGACACAGAGCGGAGGATACCCATGAAGGCTGAAGGGGTCAAAGGCCGTGTATGGTGGTATCTTGACGGGGAATATATCGGTGTGTCGGACGGTGAAAGTACGTTCTTCCACGCTGTGCCGGACGGCGAGCACATAATCAGTGCGGCGGATGAAGCAGGAAGGAGCTCGGCAGTGAGTGTGAGGGTGTTCACCCCCGGCAGGAGGGAGCAGGGTGATCTACTGTTCTAGCCTGCTCTCCAGGTACGCAAGGTACTTCCTGAGCATGGCCTGTTCTTGTCCCTGCATGTAGTCCTCCATGAATGCCCAGTCAGGTTGTCCCTCGCCATTCACCGGGAGAAATATCTTGCTCCTCCTCAGACGCGTAAGGGTTGCGCCGTTGCCTCCCCAGCTGTAAATCGACAGCGTTTTTTTCAGGGGAGACAGTAAGAATTTGCCGCTGTATTCATTCATCCGTTCATGCCTGAGTATCTGGATGTTCTGCCCGGTGTAAAACTCTGTCGGCTGGTAAAATGCCGTCTGAGTGTCAAGCCCTACAGCTATGCAGTTCCCATCGTTGAGCCTGTAGCCTTCTTGAAGAGGAACTAGCATATTCACTCCGTTGTTCATGCTGCTCCTCGTTATGTAGGGGTATAAGCCCTCACCTTGAACCAAGTTTATCTTGTCGATGCCGTTTGCCGTCTGCTTGATGTCGAACACTTCACCCAGTATGAAGCATTCCCAGCGTACACCCTCAAGAGTTAGTGCCTCCCTGTCCTCAATCCTGCCCCTGACCTCCGCAACGTACTCCCTCAACATGGCCTGCTCACGTTCTCGCATGAATGCCTCCATGAATGACCAGTCGGGATTACCGGCCTCATCAACGGGAAGCTGTATCATCTCGTTCTTGAGGCGTTCCTCGTTGCGTTTGTAGTTGTAGCTGTACCTGCCTCTTACCTTGTCTGCCGCTACGGTGATGAATATTCCTGTGTACCTGTTCAGGAACGGGGCATAACCCAAAGCAATATTTGTAGTCGCTATGAAGTCTTCAGCCTTATAGACAGAATAGCCCATAGAGCCCTCGCCATCCTTTATGAACGCAATACAATTACCTTTCTGCATGAGTTTTTCGTCAGCATCCACAAAGTCAAGTACCGCGTTATTCCTTCTTGTTGCGCCTAAGTATGGTACTGTAGGATTATCCCTCTTCAGTTCGCTGGCATTACTGCATTTCCCCTGCACAATCTCGAACAGCTCCCCAATCCTGAATTTTCCCCAGCGTCTGCCCTCAAGACTGAGCATCAGGCCTTCCCCCCTCACGGAACAGATACCCTCTCCCGTGAACAATCATCCCAAACTCAAACGTCAGGTAATCCGCAAGGCTCTCCGAGAACTCCTTCTCCTGCGGCACCTCGTCATTGTAGTAGTAGAATGAGTGAAGCCACTCATCCCCTGCCTCAACCTGAGACTCAACCATGAAGCTGGAGGGGGGATCTGTCCTTTCGCCGTTCCAGCAGTCGAGAAGGTACTGCCTCCTGTCCTTTGCGCGCTCAGTCTCGACTAGTCCCCTGTGCATCTTCACCTCCCAGCCGTCATCCTCGAAGTTCACGAACTTGGCGAGCTTGTCCGGGCTGTGTGGCCTTCCTGCCGTGAAGACAGCAATGCACGGTACAGTGCCCACACCTTCGAACGTGTTACGGTTGAGGCTGATTACCCCTTCAAGAGTGTGATGCTTGAGGATTTCGGCCTTCAGTGTCCTGTCGTCTTTGGTCTTCCCTATCATCGAGGAGACAGGGACGATTACCGCCGCCCTTCCCCCTTCAAGTATGCTGTCGAGAAGGTGAAGAATGAAGTTGAGTTCCGAGAGGTTAGCCGTTGCCTTGTTCTTTGCCTGAGAGTATGGGGGGTTCATGAAGCCCACTGTTACCCCTTGAAGCTGAATGTTTCCTGCGTCCTTCATGAAGAAGTCCTCACACGTAAGGTTGCTTTGTCCGTCCCCTCGAAGGATCATGTTTGTCGTGGCAATCGCGAACATGTCATCACGTATCTCTGTCCCGAATATCTGGCATTCCTTGATGTGCCTCCGCTGAGTGTCGTTCCCTGATTGCTGGAGCATCCTGTGCATTCCGGCAATGAGGAAGCCTCCCGTCCCGCAACAAGGGTCAAATATCACGTCATTAGGCTTGAGGTTGACGATGTCGCAGAAAAGCTCGGTGATGTGGCCGGGAGTTAGGACAACGCCAAGAGTCGAGCCGTCCCCTCCCGAATATCTCATGAACTCGCTGTAAAACATTCCCAAGTAATCTTCATGTGAAGTGCCTGAAACCACCGCGCTATATATTTCCTTTTTCAGGTACTCAGCAAAGAACCTAAGAGGAGTTTTCTTCAGGTCATCACGTATTGTATTGAGTACCGGCCTGTTCTCTATTATCTTGAACTGGTCAATAACCTTCTGTAGCTTAACTTGAGGGCTTACTTTTGCGCGTGTCAGGCTGTTCACGAGGTATCTGTAAAGCAATTCGCCGTCAGTATTCCCTGCTACGGTGTCGCCTTTCAGCAGATCCAGGCTGAACCCGTGCCCCTGTTCCCTGAGTGCTAGGAGTATTGCCGATACAACAAGAGGCTTCTCAGTTTCGCGCAAGCCTCCGTAATTCCGTAGATGCTCATGGAGGATTGCAGCCTTCCTTTTTACCTCATCTACGCGCAATTCCTCCGGGGATTCCTCCTCAAGCACCGCGCTGTGATAGTACCTGTCTATGTTCTCCGGCGAAAAGTTCCCGAAAGTCTCAATCTCCGCAAGCTCCTTCACCATGTCCGTGCCGACAAATACGGGCTTCATGATGTGATGCTTCTTGTCCCCGGCATTCCCGAACGCAAATATCTTCGTGAACGCCCCGCCTTCAAGTATCTTCCTTGCGTAGAACACTGCACCGTTAAGCGCGTAATCCCTCGTTGCCTCGACTGATTGGGATATTCCCCCGTCCTTGTCCCGCAAGCATAACTTCTCCCTGTCAGCCTTGTCCTCAACCACAAGGACATACTCACCCACAACCGCGAGGAAGTCAGGCATACCCCTTTCGCCGGTCTGGTTCTTTGAGGCTGTGCTCAGTGCCTCCTGAAGCTGAACGGTTGAAGTATGCTGATAGTCTGCCTCAATTCCTGCCTCTTTTAGGCGTTCGTGTACGTACAAGTCAAAATTGGATTCGTGTGTGTCATTCATGGCCGTAAAAAAAACAGGCGGGGAATATTTCTACTCCCTACCTGCTTTAGTGTCAGGTTACCTTACTTCTTCTTTGCGGGAAGGGCTTTCTTGGGGCTACCCTTTGAGCTCTTCTTCGCCGGAGCTCCCTCGTCCTCAATGTGGAACTGTGAGAGTGCCTCAGTGATGCTCTCGACAAGCCCGGTCTGCTCAACTGCACCTGCCGCCGCGCGTTCAGCTATCATTGCCGTCTCGTCCATGTCGTTCTTGACGCTCTCAAGGTTCTCCAGTATCTCGGTCGTTGACTTCGTTACGTTGTCGATACCTGCTGCGATTTCACGGCTTGATGCTGCCTGTTCCTGTGCGACTGCCGCAATGTTCTGTATCCTGTCGTTTGCCTTGTCGATCTGCCCGATTGCCTCAGCAAGTGAATCCTGTGCACCGTTGGCCTTCTCTGTCGTCTCGTCAAGGAGCACTGCTGTCTCATCGCTTGATGTCTTGGTCTCACGTACGCTGATCTGGAGCGACTCGATCAACCCCCTGACGTTCTCTGCGGCACGGCTTGAGTCCTCTGCAAGTTTACGCACTGACTCGGCGACAACCGCAAATCCCCTGCCTGCCTCACCTGCTCTTGCGGCCTCAATTGCGGCGTTAAGGGCAAGAAGGTTCGTCTGGTCAGCTATCGATGTGATCTCACCGATGAACTCGCTGATCTTGTTGGAGTTCTCTACAAGCTCCTGTAACTTTATGCCGCTCTCCTTCGTCTTCTTCTGGAGGATTACGATGTTGGCTATTGCTTCCTTCACCGTGTCCACCGCGTTGTTCGTTACTGTCGTCATGTTCGAGATGAACTCCGCGCAGTCTGTGGCGGCCTGTGCACTCGTCATTGATGCCGCTGACATCTCCTCAGTTCCGGCGTTGGACTCCTGGAGTGATGACGCGTTGCCCTCCATGAGCTTCACGACGTTGGCGACATTGGCGCGGACGTTGTTGGCGTAATCGGTGTTCTTCGTTGCGTCTTCCTTCATGTTGGCTGAAGTCTCGTGGCTCGTGATTGCCAGCCCGCGTATGTCCCCGATTGCCGTGCTGAGTGAGCCGAACATCTCAGAGAGCGCATCGCCCAAGTTGCCGAGTTCGTCCTTGCCATCATAGCGGAAGTCGTCGCGTGTAATCGCCATTTCTCCGTTGCTTGCTTCCTTGCAGAGCTCAACAACCCGGCCAAGAGGTGTTGAGATTGACTTTGCTATGTAGAGGGCTATGCCGATGCCAATGATGATTGCCACAACAGCCAGTGAGATTACGAGCGTCATCGTGCTTGAGAGTGCGTCATATGCACCCTGCGAGAGGTCAACGATTCTCTGTGTGCCTGCATCCGTTACCTTGTTGGCGATGTTGACGAGGTTCAAGCCGTCAGCAAGAAGTGCCGCGAATGCCGGTTCAGTCTGGGTGAATGAGTTGAGAACGTCAGCAAATCCTGACTTCAGCGTCCCAAAAGCCCCGCGCCCGGCGTTCATTACATCCTTGACTTCCTTGTAGGTCGTGTTCTCGTAGAACCTGTTGTAGGCGTTTTCTCCATTGACTATTTGCTGGGTAACATCGTTCATGCCCTTTGCGTCTCTGTTCCACATTGCAACAGCGTAGTTTCTGGCGACTATGGCGAACTGTGTACGCAAATCTTCAACTGACCTTATACGGTTGATGTCCGTCTCGTAGTCGTGGCCTTCAAGGTTGGTCTTGAGGTTCTGTATCGTGATCTTGTACTGCATGTCGATGACGCTCTCAAGAAGCTCGATCATCTTGTTGATTTCTACAATGAGGGTGGCTGAGACTGTGCGCTTTGTCCTTATCATCTGGACGGCTTTGGCGAACGTTGACTCTGCGTTGCGTATGATGTTCTCCATTTCGGCGAGGTTTGAGAGAGCCGACAGAGATGGGTCTTGCGCATACATTGACTTGCCACGTTCCAGTATGCTGCGCAGGCTCGACAGGTAGTTAGTCATCTTGTCGATGTCCTCGTCGCTCTCGGAGAACTTGAGATCCCTGACGCCAGCACGGATGAAGCTGATCTGGTTTGTCAGCTCAACAGCGATTTTGACCGTGTTGTCAACGACCTTCTGGAGGTACTGAACGTCCGACTGAACACCTGAGATGCTCTGCCATGAGAAGAACACCGCAACCCCGAAAAGGGCAAGGACAATTCCGAACCCTATCGTGAGTTTGCCCGTAATCTTGAAATTGTTTAACATGTGAGAAATCCACTCCTGTTATTGTGATTGAATTTGTGAAATGAAACGGAAACCCATTAGCGCGATTTTACAGCAATATCATTCAGGGGGTCAGCAAGAAATCCCCTCCTTAGCCATGAGCCACGAAAGAGCTGCAAAAGTCTTCGAGTCCCGTATTTTCCCTTCACGTATCATTCCCGGCACGTCCTGAAGGGGTATCTCGCACACTGAGACGTTCTCGTCCTCGTCCTGCGGCAGTGATGACTCCGTGAGCTCTTCGGCCAGGAAGAGGGTGAACATCTCCGTGCAGAATCCCGGCGACGCGTAGAACTCCCCGATACGGTAGAGCTTTGCGGCCTTCACGCTGAGTTCCTCCTGCATTTCGCGTTCTGCGGCACGTTCTGGGTCTTCTCCCGGTTCAATGAGTCCTGCGCAAACTTCAAGGGTCTCCTCATGGACGGCGTAACGGTACTGCCTCACGAGTAAGACTGTCTTGCGGTCAGTGAGGACGATCATACCTACGGCGGGTTTGTGTTCAACGACTTCACGGATTGCGGGATGGCCTGACGGTGTGAGAACGTCATCACGTCTGACGCTAAGGATCTTGCCGTCAAAGATTTTGTTTTCCTTGACGCATACTTCCTCAATGGTTGACTTCATACTTTCCGGCATAAGAACACCTGCCCTTTTCTATTCTTATTACGTGAATTGCCTAATTATAGCGCATAACCTTAAACTTTACACAATTTATCCCCAGTCTTGAGCCTCAAGCCATACGCCCATTCATGGCCCGGCATTCTCCTTCTTCCTTCCGCCTGAACTTCAAGCAGTTCAACGCCATAATCACAGCATGACACTACGGGGCTGCCCTCAACGCTGAGCACCTCGCCCGGAGCTCCTGCCCTGATGTCGTCCCTGAGAGATGAACGCCATACCTTGAGCCTTTTCCCCCCGGCCATGACGTAGGCACCTCCTGACATGTTGAGAGCACGGACTGTGTTCACGAATCGTTCTGCTGTCATCGTGAAGTCCAAGGCAAATTCATGCTTCTCCAGCTTCGGGGCAATTGTTGCGCGGGAGTCATCCTGCGGTGTGAAGGTCATTGCCTCGCTCTCCAGAGCCTCACATGCCGCCTCACACCCAAGCCCTGAGAGCCGGGTATAGAGGTCTGATGCGTTGTCGCCGGGGTTAATGTCCGTCTCACGCTGTGCTAGTACATCGCCTGCATCCATGGCCTGAACGAGACGGAAGACAGTAACGCCGGTTCTAGTCCTGCCGTCAAGCAATGCCCGCTGGATTGGAGCTGCCCCCCTGTATTCGGGCAATAGGGACGGGTGAATGTTGAGGCACAATCTCGACAGGAAGGGTTCACGGATTATCTGGCCGAAGTCAATCACGAATATTGCGGCGGGGTTCTCGCGTCCGAGTGCGGCGATGATCTCGTGATTTTCCGTGAGCTTCCCGGTGCGTGTAACTTCATGGCCGAGCTCTGAGGCTTTGAGCTCAACGGCTGAAGGGTTCTCGCGGTTGTTCCGGCCTGAACGCGTGGGCTGTCCCGTGATTATCCGGGTGATGTTGAGGCGGGGGGTTAGTCCTTCGAGGCACAATGCGGCGAATTGTCCCGTTCCCATGAACCAGTAATCTTTTGTGCTCAATCAGAAATGCCCTCCTGTGTGCTTGCTGACCTTCTTCTTGATGGCGTTGCGCTTGAGGTTGGAGAGGTAATCGATGAAGAGTTTTCCGCTGAGGTGATCCATCTCGTGGAGGAATGCCCTCGCAGTATAGCCTTGTCCCTCGATTGTCTTGATGCTCCCGTCAAGGTCATGTGTCTCAATCCTGACCCACTCAGGACGCATAACGTTGGCGTAAATTCCGGGGAAGCTGAGGCAGCCCTCCTCGCCTTCCTGCAATCCCTTCTGGTCGACTATTCTGGGGTTGATGAGTACGTAGCTCTTGCCCTCATACTCGACAACGGCAACCTTCTTCAGCACACCTACTTGTGGGGCAGCCAGTCCCACGCCGTCATGAACACGCATTGACGCAAAGAGATCCTTCACCAGTTTTTCCAGTCCCTCATCAAAAACTGTAACAGTCTCAGAAATTTTCTTGAGGACAGGATCAGGGTACTTCCTAACTTCTAGAACTTCACCTGCTACTTCACTGCTCAAATTTTTTCACGCTCCCTTGATTTTTATCCGTCAATTTTATTTGTTTGAGGCTAATAGTCAATTTACGCACTTGATTATCATTGACCTAGAAAATATAATGCAGGCTTGTAGATTTCCACGTGCTGAAGAAGGTGATTGCATTGCAGAATTTATCCCACGACATTGAAAGATACATCCTTGATTTGCTTGAAGGTGAGCAGGAAGACTTCATCAGCTTACGGCGAAAAGAGCTAGCTGAAATGTTCGGGTGTGTTCCGAGCCAGATTAACTATGTCTTAAGGAGCAGGTTCACCCCTGAGCAGGGCTACCTCATTGAGAGCAGGAGGGGGGAGCATGGCTACATCAAGATACTCCGTGTAACTTGCGGGACTTCCTCTGAGAGGGCTGACCACATCAACGAGCTTGTAGGGGATGAGATTTCTTTTAGTGAGGCACAGAGGTTGTTGAAGGCGTTGCAGGACAGGGAGTTCATTACGGAAAGGGAGAGGCTGTTAATCGAGATTGCCCTGCGTAATGTGAGGGGCATAAGGCGCGGTGAAGATAGTGAGGAGCTTGCAGACCTGCTCAAGAATATGCTGGGCGGGATAATAACGAACTAGTGAAGAAAGAGAGGATAAAGTACTATACATGTGGCAGTTCTACACTGAAAGAGGAAAGAGAGTAATACAGCTAGCACATCAAGAAGCTATGAGCATGGGGCATTCAATGGTAGAGCCTGAACACCTGCTTATAGGACTTCTCCAGGAGGGAGGAGGTGTAGCGTGTCAGGCACTAGTTGAGCTTGGTATAGACCCCGAAAACTTGGCGGCACATATCCGCGACCTCATCGGCAAATCATCGGACATACTCGCAAAACCTGTAGACCTTCCCTTAAGCCCCCGGATGAAGCGTGCCCTTGACCTCGCGATGGTAGAGGCCCGGAAAATGGGAGTGAACTACGTCGACACTGAGCACTTGCTGCTTGGGATTCTTGCGGATGATTCGGGGCTTGCAGTCCAGCAGTTCAGGACAATGGGATTAACCCCTTCGGCAGTCTTGAAACAGGTTACGGAGATACTCGCTGACGGTGCAGGAAGGAAGATCGCCGCCTCAAATATAGAGTCAACCTCAAAGCGACGGGTTAAGGTGAAGACCCCGACGCTTGACCATCTTGGGACTGACCTGACCGAACGCGCAAAGAACGGTGAACTTGACCCTGTGATAGGCCGCGAAAAAGAGATCAGGCGGTTAATGCAGGTCTTGTGCCGCCGGACAAAGAGCAACCCCGTGCTTATCGGCGACCCCGGAGTCGGGAAAACGGCAGTCGTTGAGGGACTTGCACGACAGATAGCCGCCGGGACAGTGCCGGATCCATTGAGGGACAAGCGAATAGTTCAGCTCAACATGGGAACGCTTGTTGCCGGGACGAAGTACAGGGGAGAATTTGAGGAGAGATTACGCCGCATAGTGAAGGAGCTCACTGACAGCAAGGGTGATGTGATTCTCTTTGTCGATGAGGTACACACGATAATCGGCGCGGGGAATGCTGAAGGCTCAACCGATGCCGCAAACATACTCAAGCCCGAACTCTCACGGGGTGCGTTCCAGCTCATTGGCGCGACTACTCAGGACGAATACAGGAAGTACGTGGAGAAGGACGCGGCACTTGAACGGAGATTCCAGCCCGTGCAAGTCGACGAGCCCGCAGTAGATGATGCCGTGAAGATACTCAGAGGCTTAAAGGACAGGTACGAGAACCATCATCAGGTCATCTACACTGAGGACGCAATCAACGCCGCCGCAAAGCTGTCATCACGATACATTCAGGACAGGTATTTGCCGGACAAGGGAATAGACCTCATAGACGAGGCAGGAGCAAGAACGAGGCTTTTAGGGCTAGAACCCCCGGAGTATATTCACGCGATTGAACGGAGATTAGAGGACGTACAGCGGCAGAAAGAAGAGGCCGTATTGTCGGAACAGTACGAGCTAGCCACCGAGTTACGGGACAGGGAACGCAGAATATCAGACGAACTAGACGCGGCAAAAAAGGAATGGCTCAAGAACCGCAAGACTGAGAAAGCACGCATAACCGCCGAAGACATAGCGGCAGTAGTTGCTGAGCAGACAGGAATACCAGTAAGGCAGCTCACGGAGGCAGAGACAACCCGCCTCATGAAGATGGAGGAAGAGATTTCGCGGCGGCTCATAGGTCAGGATGAGGCAGTCAGCGCAGTATCACGGGCAATCAGGCGTGCACGTACAGGACTCAGAGACCCCCGGCGGCCAATCGGGAGCTTCCTGTTCATGGGACCCACTGGTGTCGGGAAAACTGAACTTGCACGGTGTCTTGCGCGATTCATGTTCGGACGTGATGACGCTCTGATACGTATTGACATGAGCGAGTTCATGGAGAGGCACGAGGTCTCGAAACTTGTCGGTGCTCCTCCCGGTTATGTCGGCCATGAGTCGGGCGGTAAGTTGACCGAGATGGTCAGGCGCAAACCCTACAGCGTTGTACTCTTTGACGAGATCGAGAAGGCACATCCCGAAATCTTCAACATACTCTTGCAGGTACTCGATGACGGGAAATTGACCGACGGGCAGGGAAGGAAGGTAGATTTCCGCAACACAGTAATAATCATGACGAGCAATGTCGGCGCAAAGGAGGCACAGCAGGGTAATTCGTTGGGCTTTGGGCTGAGTGCTGAGGCTCAGACTGAAAGGGACTGGGAACGCACAAAGTCAATCATACTTGAGGAGGCCAATAAAACCTTCCGGCCTGAGTTCCTTAACCGTATTGATGAAATGGCAGTGTTCAAGCCCCTTTCGCGTGATAACCTCCTGAAGATTATTGACACTATGCTTGATGATTTATCCCTTAGGCTCGACAACAAGGGAGTGAAGATAAACGTTGCCGATGACGTTAAGGCCAAGATACTGGAGAAAGGCTACAAGCCCAAGTACGGAGCGCGACCATGGAGGAGGGCTATACAGTCGATGCTTGAGGACAAGCTGTCGGACTTCATGTTGTCGGGCAATATCCCTGAAGGCGGCTCAGAGATCAGCATCAACCTCAAAGGCGAGGAGCTTACGTGCGAGCTTCAGGCACAATAAGGCGGGCACTTCACGACACAATCCCCGTAATGACCGGCTATGTAGTGCTGGGAATGGGCTTCGGAATCCTTCTCAGCACTAAGGGTTATGGGGCACTGTGGGCTCTGGCTATGTGCACGGTGATATATTCGGGGACGATGCAGTTTGTGGCACTGGACATGTTCACGGGCGGCGCAACATTAGGGGCATGTGCCGGTACTTCCCTGATGGTGAGCGCAAGGCATCTCTTCTACGGCCTCTCAATGGTTGAACGATACAGGAACATTCACGGACTCAAGAAAGCCTACCTGATTTACGCACTCACTGACGAGACATATTCATTAGTGTGTGAGTCTGATGATGAGGATTATTGCTTCTGGGTCTCATTGCTCGACCAGTCATACTGGGTAACCGGGAGTGTACTGGGTGCATTGCTGGGGGAAGTCTTGACGTTCAACACGATGGGAATAGACTTTGCGCTTACTGCGTTGTTCGTGAGCATCTGCACGGAACAATGGCTGAACTCAACGAGCCATTACCCGGCAATTATCGGGCTTGTGGCGAGCTTGATGTGCCTCGTGATTTTCGGGGCTGACGGCTTCCTCATTCCGTCAATGCTGGCTATTACCGTGATGCTTTTTGCGTTGAGGGGGAGAATTGAGGATGTTTGACGTTCACGCGGGATATATCGTTCTTGTTTCGGGAGCTGTTACGGTGCTCTTGAGGTTTCTGCCGTTCGTTGCGTTCGGGAAGAGACGGCCGGGGTTCGTGCTCTATCTTGGGCGGGTTCTTCCTCCGGCGGTCATGGCCATGCTTGCGGTGTACTGCCTCCGGGGTGTGAACTTCCTCACTGGCTCACACGGACTGCCTGAGGCTATGGCGTGCGTCGTGGTTGTAGTACTTCATGCTTGGAGGCGTAATACACTCCTGAGCATCACTGCAGGGACTGTGCTCTATATGTTCATGGTTCAGATGGTATTTGCCCCCTGAGTTCATGCAGGGGGTTATTTTTTGCCGGTTATAATATCCTCATTCCATGCATAAAGGGGAAAATTCACGTTGGGAAAACAAAAGCATTTCGTCCTTCATTCAAACTGGCCGCCATCCGGGGATCAGCCCGAAGCAATCGAGGCATTAACCCGCAGCATAAAGGCCGGTAATCGATTCCAGACCCTCAAAGGAGTAACAGGCAGCGGAAAGACCTTCACAGCCGCAAACGTCATCGCCAACCTCGACCGCCCCGCACTCGTCCTTGCGCACAACAAGACACTTGCCGCACAGCTCTACAGCGAGTTCAAGGCATTCTTCCCCGAAAATGCAGTGAGATACTTCGTGAGCTATTACGACTACTACCAGCCTGAAGCATACATTCCCCAGAGCGACACATACATAGAGAAGGACGCATCAATCAATGACAGGATAGAGCGGCTCAGGCTCTCAGCAACTAAGGCACTCATTGAGCGTCATGATGTTATCGTTGTGGCGAGCGTCTCATGCATCTACGGCTTGGGACTCAAGGAGACCTACGAGGAGGCCATAATCTCCTTCAGCGTTGGCGAAAAACTTGACCAGCGGGCATTAATGGCTCGGCTTGTCGGGAACTACTACGGACGGACTGACTTCACACCTGAGCCCGGAAAATTCAGAGTCAGGGGCGATACTGTCGAGGTCTTCCCAGCTTATGAGGACGAGACTTGCATACGGATAACCTTCTTTGATGACGAGATAGAGAGAATTGACATAACCCATCCCTTGACCGGCCACATAATCGAGAATGTCAGCGAGGCATCAATTTTCCCGGCACAACATTACGTTACCCAGTCTGACGCAATCGCAAGGTCAGTCCCGGAAATTCAGGAGGAGATGGAGAACATAGCGGCAGGTTTCACGGCAAGGGGTAAGTTCGTCGAGGCTCAGCGCATAAAGGCAAGGACGCTCTATGACATCGAGATGCTCAGTGAGGCAGGATATTGCTCCGGCATCGAGAATTATTCCGTTTACCTTGACGGCAGGAAACACGGCGAGCCTCCCGGAACACTGGTAGACTTTTTCCCTGATGACTTCCTGATGATAGTTGACGAGTCCCACATAACCCTTCCCCAAGTCCGGGCAATGTTCAACGGAGACAACGCCCGCAAAAAGGTCTTGGTGGAAAACGGGTTCAGGCTTCCTTCATGCATGGACAACAGGCCGCTGCAATGGCAGGAGTTCGAGGGGAAAATGAGGCAGGCACTCTTTGTGTCGGCAACACCGGGCGACTATGAGCTTCAGGCTTCAAGCACAATAGCCGAGCAGATCATACGCCCGACTGGAATACCAGACCCTGAAGTTGAGGTTCTCCCGGCAAAAACACAGATTGATGACCTCATCGACAAGCTCAGGGAAAATTCATCAAGGGGTGAACGCTCTCTTGTTCTGACGCTGACAAAGAAGGCATCTGAGGATTTGGCGGACTACCTGACGGAACTCAAGTTCAAGGTGAAGTACATTCATTCGGAGCTGAATACCTTTGAGCGTGCCGAGCTAATCCGGGACTTGCGCAGTGGGAAGGCTGATGTTCTCGTTGGGATTAACCTTTTGCGTGAGGGTATGGACTTGCCGGAAGTTACTCTTGTCGCGATACTTGACGCTGACCGTGAGGGGTTCCTGCGTTCGTACAGGTCGCTAATCCAGATTATGGGACGTGCCGCACGGAACATCAACAGCCGCATAATCCTTTATGCCGACGTAATGACCGACAGCATCACCCAGGCCGTGAACGAGACCAGACGGAGGCGTGAACGTCAAATCACCTGGAACAAGGAGCACGGAATTACCCCCAAGAGCATCAAGAAGGACATTGCTGACTTGCTGCCCCCTGAACTTTCCGGGGCATTCACTGAGGGAGGCAGTAAGCATGGCGGAACTTCAGGGACTGCCGGGAACGTGAAGCCTCAAAGGAAAATGAGCGTTTCGGAACTTGAACGGGCTATGTGGGAGGCCGTCGGCAAGCTGGACTTTGAGCGCGCGGCAATTCTCAGGGATGCTATATCTGAGATGAAGGCTGAACGTTGAATTTTTTGACACGCCCAATGTTTGCATGTAAAATACTTCACGTTTCAATTTCACGCAAAGGAGACTCGCATAATGTCATATAAATTCACGACTTGCCTCGCACTACTTGGATGCACTGCGGATCTCCGGGGTGCGTCATTGTAGAACGCAATCATCAATTCAGCATACTAACACCGGGATCTGAGAGTGCAATAAATTCTTTCAGGCCCGGTTTTTTTATGCACAGGAGGAATAATAGTTTATGCATCAGGTTAAGATATTCGACACAACATTAAGAGACGGTGAACAGTCCCCCGGCTGCAGCATGAACCTCAGCGAAAAAATCGTCATGGCCCGCCAGCTCGAAAAGCTCGGAGTTGACATCATAGAGGCCGGGTTTGCCATTGCCTCACCGATGGACTTCAAGAGCATTCAGGCCATAGCCTCAGCCGCACCTAACTGCACTATAGCCAGCCTTGCCCGCGCAAACAAGATCGACATTGACACGGCATGGGAGGCAGTCAAGGACGCAAAGAAGCCCCGCATTCACGTGTTCATTGCAACGAGCGACGTACACATGCAGTTCAAGCTCAGGATGACACGCGAACAGGTACTCTCAGCAATAACTGAAATGGTCTCCTACGCAAAGGCAAAGTGTGAGGATATTGAGTTCTCGGCTGAAGATGCCTCACGTTCAGACAGGGAGTTTCTAGCTCAGGCATTCAGCAACGCCATAGCTGCCGGGGCAACAACTATAAACGTTCCCGACACAGTGGGCTACTCTACACCGCAGGAAATGGGCGACCTCATAACCTACCTGAAAGGACACGTTGAAGGAATTGACGGGGTAGATATTTCGGTGCACTGCCATAATGATTTAGGGATGGGGGTAGCAAACTCGTTAGCTTGTGTGAAGGCAGGAGCTACACAGGTTGAATGCACTGTGAACGGAATCGGTGAACGTGCAGGCAACGCAAGCCTTGAGGAAATCGTTATGTCCCTCAGAACCAGAAGGGACTACTACGATGCTGACACGAACGTAAACACACGGGAGATCTACAAGTCGAGCCGCCTCCTCAGCAACATTACGGGAGTACCCATTGCCCCGACAAAGCCCATAGTGGGGGCTAACGCGTTCGCACATGAGGCAGGAATACATCAGCACGGCGTAATCACCAACGCTCAGACCTACGAGATCATGAACCCCGACGAAATAGGAGTGCCTCACAGGGCGTTGGTACTGGGCAAGCACTCAGGCAAGCACGCAATACGTGAGAGACTGGAGAGCATGGGCTATGAGATACCTGATGACGAGCTTGAAGATATATTCCTTCGCTTCAAGAAACTTGCTGACCAGAAGAAGACTATCACCAGCTCAGACCTTGAGGCATTGACCCTCCACCGTTCAAGGATACTCAGGCCGGAAGAGAGCACAGCCTCAACCTGCCGACTGATCAGCCACTCGATAACTTCAGGGAGCGACATACCCAAGATCTCCTACGTCAAGCTCAGCAGGGACAATAATATTCTTGAGGGTGTCGAGTACGGTGCAGGGCCACTTGATGCGGCGTTCAAGGCTGTCAACAAGATGCTCGGTGTTGATGCGAGGCTTGAGGACTTCAGCGTAAGGGCAGTAACTGAAGGCGAGGACTCAATAGGTGAGGCTGTCGTGAAGATCTCCAGTGTCTCAACCGGCGAAATGTATACAGGCTCAGGGATAAGCACTGACATTGTGGAGGCATCACTTCAGGCGTATATCAGCGGCATCAACAAAATGTTCGAGGAAGAAAGGTAACAGTAAAGGAAAAACAATATATCCCCTGTCGTTGAAGGCGGGGGATTTTTTTTGCGTGGACGTAATAATCAGCCTAAGAGCTCGTCAGCTTTGGACGCTACAGCCTCAATAGTGATGTTCCCGCCTGAAAGCCTCGCAGTCTCCTTCCCTCCCTTGAAGAATATGAACGTTGGCAGGGACATTACAGCCGGCCTCAGTGTCATAGCTACTCTTCTGTTCGTTGACGTGTCGACTGAGCAGAATTTTACCCGCCCCTCATACTTTGGGTTGCCCGCAAGCTCATGATAGCCCGGCATCAGTTCCATGCAATGCCCGCACCTTGGCCCCCAGAAGTCGAGCACTACAGGAAGTGAGCTGCCCGATACCTCAGTGCTGAAATTTTCCTTAGTTATCTCCGTGATTGCCATGTTACCGCCTCGTTTGGTCTTTAGGATTTTTGCATTATCCCAAACATTAAGGCTCAAAGTCAACAGACTCAATCCTTGCTGTAATATAATAGTCATCATTCAAAGGAGGTAGTAACCAATGAAGAAATTTCTTGCTGTAGTTGTCGTTATGCTCTCATCATGCGCCGCTTTTGCATTCACTGAGGGCGATGGTTTGTTTCAGACTGCCTTGCTTCAGTCATTGATGCAGGGTGAATATGACGGCGTTGTTACCGTCGGGGAACTCAAGCGTTACGGTGATACGGGCATAGGGACGTTCCAGGACGTGAACGGTGAAATGATTATGCTCGGCGGGACGGTCTACCGTGCATTGTGGGACGGGAGCGTTGAGGTTGTTTCTGATGATGAGACAGTGCCGTTCGCTAATGTTGCGTTCTTTGACGCTGACATAACGCGCGGGGGAGTTAGTGCCGCCTCAATCTCTGAGCTCAAGGACACAATGACCGCTATAGTCCGTGAGCATGGCCGGAACCAGTTCTACATGGCAAGGGTCAGGGGATTGATGCCGATGATTCATTTCAGGAGTGAGCTTGCCCAGAAGAAACCCTACAAGCCCCTCAACGAAGCACTCAAGACCGACCAGCGCGAGTTCACATGCCGGGACATACGTGGAACTATAGTAGCTCTCTACTGCCCCGACTACATGAGCGGCCTGAACACTGCAGGGTGGCATCTTCACTTCATCTCCGAAGATGGGACGAAGGGCGGCCATGTCCTTGAGGTTGAGACGAGTGATTGCGTTGTTGAGATGGACATAATGAGCGACTTCCGCATGATTGTTCCGAACCGTGAGAGCTTTGACGGCAAAAAGTTATCGGTGAACATGCAGGAAGAGATATTGCAGGTTGAAGGCAAGTAACACACTAAGGAGTGTCAACAGTGGAGAAGCATGAACTAGTCATAATCGGAGCAGGCCCGGCAGGTTTGTCGGCGGCAATTTACGGGAAGCGTGCGGGGCTTGATGTCCTTGTACTTGAGCGCGGTGCAGGAGGAGGCCAGATAACCCAGACTGACGAGGTCGAGAACTACCCCGGAATCCTTCACGCGACAGGCCAAGAACTCGCGGAGATGTTCAGGTCTCACGCGCTGAAGTTCGGGACGGAGATACGGAGGGTTGACTCCAGCAAGGTGGAGCTCAGGGACGGCAAGAAGATACTCATCACGAAGAAGGCCAAAGACACAATCGAGATTGAGGCTGATGCTGTGATAGTTGCGACTGGAGCGCACTTCAGGAGGCTCGGCTGTGAGGGAGAGGCTGAGCACATAGGGCAGGGAGTGAGTTTCTGCGCAATATGCGACGGGGCATTCTTTGAGGGCTATGACGTTGCTGTTGTCGGCGGAGGGAACACGGCAGTAGAGGAGGCCTGCTACCTCACTAAGTTTGCCTCGAAGGTCTACATCATTCACAGGAGGGACGAGTTCAGGGCAGACAAGGCGGCAGTGGACAAGGCACTAGCTAACCCCAAGATTGTCCCGGTCTATGACACAGTAGTCGAGAAAATCGAGGGTAACGGGATGGTAGAGAACCTCGTAATCAGGAACGTGAAGACGAACGAGGCCAGTAATCTCGACGTTGCAGGGGTGTTCATGTTCGTTGGGCAGGAGCCGGACTCAGAGTGCGTTAAGGGAGTGGTTGAGACGGCGAAAGAGGGCTGGATCATCACCGATGAGAGCATGGCTACATCAGTTGAGGGGATATTTGCGGCGGGGGACGTTCGCAGGAAGCATCTCCGGCAGGTAATCACTGCGGCATCTGACGGGGCGGTTGCGGCCATGTCTGCGAGCTCGTACATCAGCGGCTTGAGGCACTGAGACCTAACTAGGCATTGAGGGAGGCAGGAAGTGATGAGAATCCTGCTTCCCTTTTTTGTGTGAACGTATTACCCATAAACCTACGGACGAGAAAAATGATAATTCAGGTATAATTCGGCATAAAATTAGTCTTAGGAGGCTAGACGATGAAGAAAGTATTTTGTGCGGTCATGCTGGCAGTGTTGTCGCTTACGGTCTCGTTTGAGGCGTTAGAGCTGGGATATAGTTCGGGGTTGTTCTATGTTGTCAGGGCTGAGGCGGCAAGGGCTAAAACGCGTGCCAAGTCGAAGAAGAAGACTCAGACAGCGCAGACAAATACAGAAACTGCATATCAATGGGAGTTCGGGGCATTAAGCAAGAGCCTCTATGAGCTTGCACAGAGAATAGCCGACTACAACAAATGCGCCTTCGAGACAAAAGTTACCAAACGAGAGCGTGAAGAATGGGGTGGAAATGACCGTTTGAACAGATGCTGGGCTAAAGATAAGACAATCGTAGCAGGGACAATCGATGCAAAAGGAGTATGTTTTGCGTATTATATTCACACAGGAGATCCCGAGATGACTTTTACAGGGGGAATCAAGGTTGGTGCTAGTACAAGCACTCTAGAAAAATACTTTGAGCAACCCCTAAATAAAATAGGATGGTCTGCTGAACTATTAGCCAACGCAGGCTTTGCGTCAAAAGCATCTGGAGTATGTTTTCTGTGTGAAGCTGGAATGGGAGAAAATCTAAGAATATTGTACAAAAATGGGAAGATAACTGAAATTGAATGGTACTTTATTGACGATGAACGCCCTTTCTTGGCAAGGACAGCTAATTTTGTCTCTAAGAAGGAGCAGGAATTTGGACTCTCAAGGGGATTTTTAGGGCAACTTCACGAAAAAATGAAACGAGAAGGAATGCCTCAATAAACTCCCGGAAGCACTCCAAGCCTCCGGGAATTTCTCTGCTCTGAGTCATTGCCGGACTGCTACTTCACCGCATCAGCTCCCCTGTCCTCCATGTTGAAGAACACAAACTTGAACCGGCACAGATCCTCGTCCTTCTCGTTCACTATGTCCGCGTCAATGTAGAATATCCTCCGTCCTGCCTTCCTGACTTTGGCCGTGCATATCAGCTTCTGAGCGTTACGTGAGCCTCTTAGGTAGTCCACATGCCCGTTGACCGTAACGCCGTAGCCCCCCGCACTCAGGAACGCAACCCCCGCAGTGTCATCGGCCATCGTGAAGAGCACTCCTCCGTAGGGTATTCCGTAGGGGTTGAAGTGGTACTCCTGAAGGTCAAGCTCGCTTACTGCCACGCCGTCCTCAACCTTCACGAACTGGAAGCCCGTCTTGTTCTCTATGTCGTCCTTAAGCGTCTTCAATGCCTCGTGGTTAATCTTTGTTCCTTCTGACATTCCGATATACTCTCCTTGATGTGAGATTTATGCTGCATGTTCCGGTGTTGCTGTAAAGACTGTTTGCTGTCAAAAAATTTCGGCTGTTATAGAATGTTTGTTCTTGGAATACAGACAGTATTATATAGCCTGTGTTGACAAAATAATAATTTCCTTGTACAATTCCCGCCCGTAAGAAAATTGCAAATATACAGAATATTTTGAAGGTGTTAATATGGTTGACGAAAACGGAAGAAGAGTAGGCAACAACCTCATACTCAATACGGCACTAAGGGATTTCTACGCGGCGGCAGATGCAATGCACCTCAGTGAAGGTCTCATCCAGATACTCAGTTACCCGGAGCGCAGGGTCGATGTTTCAGTCCCCGTTACCCTCGATGACGGCTCGGTCAAAGTCTTCCAGGGCTTCAGGGTACAGCACTCGACAGCTCTCGGCCCCTCAAAGGGTGGTATACGTTACGCAATGGATGTCAGCGGCCAGGAATGTGAAGGCCTCGCCATGCTCATGACGTGGAAGTGCTCACTTGCAGGCATCCCCTACGGCGGCGGAAAAGGCGGAATATGCTGCGACCCAACCCACATGTCCCGCAACGAGAAAGAGAGAATGTCCCGAACCTTCGGCGCAAGAATCGCCCCCATCATCGGCAGGTGGTCAGACGTTCCCGCTCCCGACATGTACACCGGCGGCCAGGAAATGGTCTGGATCATGGACACAATCTGCAAGATGCTCGGACATTTTGAGCCCGCAATGCTCACAGGTAAGCCCATAGATTACTGGGGAGCACCCGGAAGGACTGAGGCAACAGGAAGAGGACTCGCTCAGTGCGTGTTCGAGCTTCTCAGGATTAAGGGACTTGACCCCATGAAGATGAAGGCAGCAGTTCAGGGCTTCGGCAATGTCGGAAGTTACGCGGCAAAAATCATGAACGATGCAGGCATCAAGATAGTTGCCATCAGCGACACTACAGGTGCATACTACAACCCCAACGGCATCAACATAGCCAAAGCTTTCGAGTACATGAACACGAATCCGGGAGCAAGAGGCCGCAAGCTCACAGGGTTCGAGAAGGAAGGCTGCGAGAAGTTGCCGGGTGATGACATTATCGGGATAGACTGCGACATATTCTGCCCCTGCGCGGCTCAGGGCGTGCTCAACCAGGACACGGCAGGCAAGCTCAAGGCAAAGTACGTATTCGAGGGAGCGAACTCACCCACTACACCAGAAGGCGAGCTCATACTCAATGACAAGGGCGTAATAGTTGTGCCGGACTTCCTAGCGAATGCGGGCGGCGTTGTAGGCTCATATTTTGAGTGGGCACAGAACTTACAGGGTTTCACGTGGACTGAAGACGAGTACAACCAGAGGCTCGTGAAGCTCATGAAGGATAACTTCTGCAAGGTCTGGGATTTCGCGGAAGCCAAGAAGGTAACCATGAGGCGTTCGGCATACATGGCCGCCATCAAGAGGGTTGCGGACATCGTCGAGCTCAGGGGAGTTTACCTGTAGACACAAGCACACAACAAAGATATTTTTACACGCAAGAGCCTTCCTGCCATAAATAGGGAGGCTTTTTGTTGTCTCGTCAGCGTGTTATCTCGTGATTTCTTCGTGGAAGAAGTAATTTACCACAACAGGCGGCGCGTCAAAATCCCGGCTCATTCTGTCGTCATTGCGGACATAGGGAAGGTTATTGCTACGGCAGAAATTCCTCACCTGCTCATCAAGCTCATACCAGTACGACAAATCCCGGCGTGTATATATGTTGTGGTAGAGCCCCTCAAGTTCCGGGTGTCTCTCGTGAATCCATGACATTATTGCTCCCTTGAAGTTCCCCCGAAGGTTCAGGTTCTCCAGCCATACGAGATTGCAGATGTTCTTTGCCCGCCCGATTATCGCCGCAACGTCAGTAATCCCCGGAAATATCGGCGAGATGAAGCACGTTGTCCGTATTCCCGCGTCGTGAAACTCCTTCATGGCCGCAAACCTCCGCTCAATGCTCACAGCCCTGTCCATCTCTTCACGGAAGCCTTCATCCAGAGTGTTGATGCTCCACGATACCCGCGCATTCCTGAACGTCCCTATCAGGTCAATATCCCGCAACACAAGATCTGATTTTGTGGCAATGCTGAGCCTCACATCATGACCCTGCAATTCCTGAAGCAGCCTCCTCGTCCGGCAGTATCGAGACTCAAGCGGCTGGTAGGGGTCAGTAACCGAGCTCAGGAACACCTCACAGCCTGAATACTTTTCCGGGTGCTTGAGCTCCGGCCATGTCTTAACGTCCACAAACCCGCCCCATTCTTCCGGGTGGTTGGTGAACCTCCTCATGAATGACGCGTAACAGTACTTGCAGGCATGTTCACAGCCTATATACGGATTAGCCGAGTAGTCCGAGACAGGAAGGTTTGACTTGGTGAGTATCGTTTTCGCCAGGACTTCCTCTATCCTCACTCCGTGTATTCCCCGTTGAAGACCTCGACAGCCGGGCCGGTCATCCAGCAGGTATTGTCATCGTCAACGTGTATCCTCAGGTCGCCGCCACGAAGATGAACGAGCACATCACGGTCAAGTTTTCCCGACACTACACCCGCAAAGACACTCGCAGTTGTCCCAGTTCCGCAGGCCATCGTCTCGCCTGATCCACGCTCATATACCCGCATGTTTATCTCGTTGCGCGATATTATGTCTATGAACTCGCTGTTTATGCGTTTGGGGAATCTCTCGTGCTTCTCGAAGTAATCACCCTCAGCCGCAAATTTCGAGTCAGGCCATGAATGAATGTCCCGGATTATTGGGTTGTCCTCAGTGAAGTAGACTGCGTGATCATTGCCGACGTTGATACCGATGAACTTCAAGGCCATTCCGTGAACAGTAATATCATCAGGGATTGGGGTTGTTGCAGTACCCTTGCCCATGTTCACGCGGACTAGTGAGACCTTGCCCACACCGTCAAGAGTCAGGTAGAGCGTCCTCATTCCTACGGGCGTATCAATAGTGAGTGTCGTCTTTTCGGGAGGGACAAGGCCATGCTCATAGACGTATTTCGCCACACAGCGGATGCCATTCCCGCACATTGTGTCAGATGAACCGTCAGCATTGTAGAGCTGCATGAACGCATCAGCTTTTGGGGTCGGGAGTATCAGGATGAGGCCGTCAGCACCTATTCCTTTGTGGCGGTCTGAGATCTTGATTGAGAGATTGGCGGGGTCATTGACTTTTTCCTCGAAGCAGTTGACGTAGACGTAATCATTTCCGCAGCCGTGCATTTTCGTGAACTTCATTGTGATTTGTCCTCCTGTTGTGAGTATCTCGCCGTAATTCTACACCTAACGGAAATCATAGAACTTCCTGTTCAGGCCGTCCATGCGTCCCGGTATCGAAGAGTTGTAGGCGACTACCACAACATCAGGTCTCTCTGACTTAATGATGCCCTCAACGCTCCCCATGAACTGCCGGAGGTCTATTGCGCAGGTGTGGCCTATCCCCAAAGACAGGAAGGGTATTACCACATCAGAGAATGAATCATGAATGAGGAGGATGCGTTTTTTGTTGCCCGCTTGAATGTTCGTTATCTCAATTAGTGCCTGATCCCCATAAACGTAAGCATGATACGGGCTCTTAGTGTAGTAGTCTTTTTCCTCAACGGCCTTAAAGTTGTAGATGACGCTGAAATTTCCCGCAGTGTCAACACCTTCATTCGGTATTCTGCAGTCCAAGCTCACCTTGAACTTGGGATATATCATCATGAAGTCGTCAGGCTCAGTTCGTGATAGTGTGAGCTTCTTTCCCTGAGAGCCCAAGAACCACTCAGGATAGATGACGTACTCGAAATTTCCAGGGTCAAGTATTCCGGGGCTGACTTGCCAGCCGTAATCATCCCTCAAGATACGCAGTATATGCCCCGCCGCCCACAGCCCAGACTCAGGTCTCCAGTGGTGGTCTGTCCTGAAGAATGCCCCGTGATGATCCCTCCCGTCATTGTGGAGGAGCTCCCGGAAGTCGTAATACTTCACGCCCAGTTCACCGAGACGGGACAAAAGCCTGTCAGCATTCTGGTTAGTGTAGTCTATCGTCCCGGATATACCGTTGTCCTGAGACCTGCATATCTTGGCCGGAAAGTTGAGGTATACCAGCTCAGCCCCATTTTTCCTGCAGAACTCGTTGAAGTCCCTCAATGCCTCAGCATTCCCTGAAACGTCCCGGCTCTCGACTATACCCGACAAGAATCCATCTTGCAGCTTTATCACAGGGTTGTAGCTGTAGACTGAGGCCATGTTCCAGCCCGCAAGCTCCTCGTATTTCTTGGCGGCCTCAACGAATTTTTGCCGGGCTATGAGATATTCCGAGGTGTATTCTTCGAGCTTTCGTTTCACGTATTCACTCATGGTTTCATTTTTGGGAGGGGGTGTGTGTACCTTTCCGTCGCCGAACGGGTAAAACTCCTCCCAGTCAACAGGAACAGGCTTATTGGTAGTCTCAGGGTTTGCTACCTTGTTCAGTTGTTTTACTGCAACGCTGGCAGCGACCAGGAACATGAACGACATTACCACAACGAGAAAAAATAATGCAGTGAATTTTCCGGGCTTGTCCATGCTCTCATCACCTCATCAGAAATTGAAATATATGAATGGGTTGTAGCTTGAACTGACTAATTCACATGCCGAGACAATCAGAACACCACACAGAAAAACTGCCTCAAGCCACGAATAACGTTTCAGCACCTTCACCGCCGGGAAAATCCCAATGAACGCACAAAGCATTACCGGCCATGTCCCATTGAGGTAAAACATGAACCCTCCGTCCCAAAAAGCATTGCCCTTCAGCCCGAACATTGAGGCAATATAGCCCAGCCCTTCCGTTACTGTCTCAGACCTGAATATCACCCACGCCAATATCACCGCCAGCATCGTCAGGAAATGCCCCGGCTTTCTCCCGGTCATGCGTTCGAGCACAAGAAGGACGAAGTAGATCATCCCCCAGAGAATGAACGTCCAGTTAGCCCCGTGCCATATACCAGTCAAGAGCCAGACCGTAAAGATATTCACCAGCCATCTTGAACGTGATACCCTGCTGCCTCCCATTGGGATATAGACGTAATCCCTAAACCATGCAGACAATGAGATATGCCACCTCCTCCAAAATTCCGTGATGCTTGAAGACATGTAGGGGTAACTGAAATTTTCCTCGAAGTGAAATCCGAACATAAGACCCAAGCCTATAGCCATATCGCTATAACCTGAGAAGTCAAAATATATCTGGAAGGTATAGGCCACAGCACCAAGCCATGACATCATCACTGAAGGGTTCACGATATAGCCGAAGACGTTATCCGCAACCTGAGCCATGAAGTTAGCGAGGAGTACCTTTTTTCCCAAGCCATAAATGAACCGTCTCACTCCCTCACTGAACAGGTCAAGGCTCTCAACCCTCCCGGTAATCTCACTCTCTATCTGGTTGTAGCGGACTATCGGACCGGCTATGAGCTGCGGGAAGAACGAGATATACAGCGCGGCATAAAGCGGGTTTCTTTGGGGCTCAGAATTTCCGTAGTAGACATCAAAGACGTAACTCATCGTCTGGAACGTGAAAAATGATATTCCGATCGGAAGGGCAATGTTGACGCGCTCAAACCCCAGATTTTCCGTGATGAACCCGGCATACTTGAACACTCCCAGAAGAAAGACATCAAGGCTGACTGCGAGAATGAGCCATAATTTGGGACGGGGTGATTTGTGCATGGCCAGAGATAGAGACCAGTTCACGAAGACTGAAGCCAGCATGATGAACACAAAGACAGGCTCACCCCACGCGTAGAACATGAGGCTTGCGGCAAGAAGAATGTAGTTGCGGACTTTCCGGCTATTTGCTGAGTAGTAGATAATGAGGAGGAGGGGAAGGAAGAGAAACATAAACACTCCTGACGAGAAGACCATCTTATGCCCTCCCGTTTTGGGTGTTAATGTGTTGAGTTGTTGTGTTAGGTGCTAAAAGGGAATAATCAAGGCGATGTGCGATGTGCGATTATACATGGCCATCAATTTAGTGTCAAGCTCCTTTCGGGAATTATTGTGTGATTATACACCCGGCCCAAAATTCTGCGGCATTAACCGTTCCCATTGAGGCGCGCGCATTCTGGAGGAGGGTATCGGTCTCATTCTTCACGTTCACATCATCAAGGTAGCGTTGAAGTTCCTGCGTGATTCTCTCAGGCGTGGCATCATCACAGAGAAGCTCAGGATATACCTGCCTGCCTGTGAGCATGTTGGGGATTGAGATATTCCTGACGTGGACAAGGCGTTTCAGTATCGCGTGAGTTATCCTCTTCATGTTGTAGATCACGACCATGAACCGCCCAAGAAGCATGGCCTCAACCGCAACCGTCCCAGACACTCCCGCAACCGCAAGAGACCCCGCCATGAGTTCGCGGCCGCTGCCCTCCCAGAACTCGAACCCGGAAGCCCTGACACGTTCCCTGAGTTCATCCGCAAGGCTGCCCGTCAGTCCCTGCGCAACCGAGAACACAGGCATGTAGCCTTCAGCCCGGAGGAGTCCCGCAGTCCCAAGCAGTATATCGAGGTGGAAGCGTATATCGTAGCGTCTACTGCCCGGCATGAGCGCAATCACTCTCTCACCGCCGAAACGTTCACGGAATGACTCAGAGACCTTCACGCCCTCTAGGTCATGCACTAACGGGTGGGACTTCCACAGGGAATTTACGCCATGTTCAAGCAGGAACTTGTGTTCAAACGAGAAAAGCGGCAGGCAAAGGTCAAAGTCGCGCTTAAGATTCTTGACCCTTCCGGCACGCCATGCCCACACTGTCGGGGGAATGAGTGAGATTATCCGCCCCTTGTAGCCTGACTTCCTGAGTGAACGGGCAAGCATAAGGTGGAAGTCAGGGCAGTCAATGAGCACCACAGCATCAGGGTCAGCCCTCACGACCTCGCGGGTAATACTAGCCTTGAGCCTGAGAAGACGCGGGATTGCCGGGATTATTTCGAGGATTCCCATCAGCTTCAACTCCTCGTAGCTCCAGACTGCACGCCCTCCTGATGACTCGCCTTCACTGCCGAGCATTCCCCAGACTTCAAGGGAGGGATTGAGCTTCAGGAGTTCACGGATCAAGAGGCCCGCGTAAATGTCGCCGCTTACCTCGCCACATGACACAAAAATATTCTTCATGGCCGGTTGTACTCGTCGAGGTCAATCATCTTCTGCTCCTTCGCCGCAAGAAGTACGCTCGTCATGCTCCCCATGCTTGTAGCTACAGTGTTGAACATGTCCTGCACTGCCTCAATGCTTATCGCAAGCCCAATAATGCCCATAGGCAGCCCAGCCTGAGACAGTAACGCGGAAATTACTATAACTGATCCGCCTGGTATGCTCGGAATTATGCTGCTAAGGATTATTACCGACACTCCCAGTATCAAAATTTTCGAGATTGTCAGGCTCATCCCGTAAATGTTCGCGGAAATCATCACCATTGCTGCCCCGTAAAACACTCCAGCCGGCTTTATCAGTGATACTCCCAGAGGAAGCGCGATTGAGTATACCTTCTGCGAGATTCCGAGAGCCTTTGCGCACTTCAGGTTCTCCGGCAATGTCGCAACCCCTGAGCATGTGGTGAAGGCTGTCGTTATCACAGGCAGGCACTTCCTGAAGAATGTTACGGGGTTAAGCCCGCCGATTAACTGCACAAGGACTCCATAAACCGCCAGCATCAGCATGTACCCCAGAACCAGCGCACCTAGTATCCCGGCAAGAGTCATCATAGTCTCCGCTCCTGTCGTGATTATCAGTGAGGCTATTGAGCAGAATACAACCAGCGGGATCATGTGAAGCAGAATCTCCGTTACCTTCATGAATATCGAGTTGAGGTCGCTGAATAATATTTTTGCCGACTTCACCCCCGACATTCCCACAGCAACACCCATAAGCACCGCAAGCACAAGAAGCTGTATCATGTCCCCGTCAAGGAACGGCCTGACAAAGTTTGCAGGCATGAGTCCGGCTAGTATTGCCCTGAAAGAGAATGATGCTCCCTGAGACTGTACCGCAACGCCCGCATCTTCCGTAACATTTATGCCCGTCCCAGTCCCCAACAGCCAAATCAGGGCAAACGCCATCACCGTAACGATAACCTGAATCATCACTGAGTACTTCAGCATTTTGCTCCCCGATGACTTCATGCCGCCCAATCCCCCGGCATCACCAAGACATGACACGAGGGACAAGAACACTATCGGGACTGAGCACATCTTCAGGCCGTTCATGAATATGTCTCTCACAAGTACAAGGAAGTTATCGTTGACGGCCATGTACGCAGACTCTGGAGCAAACTCACACGCAAGAAGTCCCGAAATCACCGCGAGAATCAGTGCCGTTAGCGTCTTCCACAGCATCGAGTATGACGAACGGAAAGCACGTACTTTCGCTATGTTCCAGCCTCTTGTGTTACGGTAGGTTATCCTGTTGCCGAACGAGCGCAGCAACAGGCTCCGTATTGACGCTTCAGCCTCTGGGGAAATATCATCATCACCCTCAAAGCTCCCCAAATCCCCGGCGAAGTCGAACTCAGCACCAGGAACGGCAAAATCCATCACCACA
The DNA here is from genome assembly GCA_017405525.1 of Synergistaceae bacterium. Taxonomy (GTDB): domain Bacteria; phylum Synergistota; class Synergistia; order Synergistales; family Aminobacteriaceae; genus JAFUXM01. The sequence continues at coordinate 53,691 of JAFRAH010000022.1, read as the reverse complement.
TCGCCGAAGCTCCTCCTAACGTTCACGCTGAATGTGTTACGCCTGGTGAAGTCCGCGTGATTCATCAGGTTCACTAATGCTTCCTCGCACATGAGTTCAGCATAGTTAGCGTCCTTTTTGCTGTGCTTCATTGCCTCCAAGCTCTCATGTATGAACACGAGCGCGCCGGATAATGCTTCCTCTTTGTTGTTATCGTTGACCGTAAATTTCTTGTTCATGTTGCTTCCTTTTGCCTCCTTACTGACTGTTGTATTTCCGGCGGTCAAGAATGCCGTCATCCGCCGCCGCAAGAATTGTGCAGGCCAAATTCGCCTGGCATATGGTCATTGTCCCCGTGAAATCTATCATCATCTCAATGCTCACAGCTATTCCCACAAACTCAAGAGGGCATCCCGACTGCGCAAGAAGAACTGACAGCGAGATTAACCCCGCGCCCGGCATTGAAGGAGTCGTAACTGTCAGGAGCAAGATTGTTACTGAGAGCTGAACGATTGCTGACGGAGTTATGTCCACGCCGTAAAGGTTTGCCGCTGACAGCACCATAACCACGTAATACAGCGGGGTAGTTATCTTGCTGACTGACACGCCTACAGGGACTGAGAACGAGTAAAGGGAGGGCGGTATTCCCATCGCGTCGGAACACTTCATGCTGTCAGGTATAGCGGCTATGCTTGAGCATGTGCTGAAGGCTGTTGCGAGCATTGGGGCAGATTTCCGCAGCATCGTGAGGGGATTCAGCCCTGCCCGGAATTTCACGGCCACACAGACAATCACGAGTATCACCGCATGACCGAATATCTGCGTTAATGTTATCCCTGCCGCCGATACGAGAGTCCCAGCTCCTGCCGTGATAATCATCGAGGCCGCCGAGCAGAACATCACAAGCGGCGTAAGGTACAGGAAAATTTCCGTGATCTTCATGAACGTCATGTTTAGCTCGCTGGAGACCTTGCGGAGGATTTTCGCGTCAGTCAGGGAGATTGACAGCCCCACGAAGAACGCAAGCACCATGATCTGCAGCATGTCCCCGTCAAGGAACGGCCTGATTACGTTTCCTGCTACCAGGTTCACCAGCATTCCGACGAACGACAGCGATTGAGTCTGCACAGTCTCAGAAGAAGTTGCGACAAGATACACTCCTTCACCCGGCCTGAATATGTACATGAGGCACAAACCCAGCGCAAGACTAAGCACCATGCCCGCCGCAAAATACCTGAAGAGCCTTCCTCCTGACCGCTTCATCCCTGAGAGTCCGCCCATGTCCGCGATGCATGACACGACCGAGAAGAACACTATCGGTACAGCGCACATCTTCAGGCCGTTGAGGAACACCGTGCGTACAGGGTCGAGGATGTTATCGCTGACGGAAGCGCAGGCCTCAGCGGTGGCAAAATTCCTCAGCATTACACCTGACACCACAGCGAGGAACAATGCCGCAAGTGTCTGGTACAGCCCGGCGTAACTCGAACGAACCGCCTTTATACGCACCGTGTTGAGATTCCCGGAGTTCCTGTACCTTATGCTGCCTGAGAATGAGCGGAGGACTATGCTCCGTATTGCCTCGTAGGATTCCTGAAGCTCCTCGTCATCCTCCAGCGTCTGAATCCCAGTCCCCCCCGAAAACTCGAACTCCCTCCCAGGAACAGACAGCTCGACAGTAACAGTGCCGAAAACTTTCCTGACGTTCACCGTGAAATGCCCCGTCCTGGAAAAGTCAGCGTTGTCCATGAGGCTCACCAGCGACTCCTCGCACATCAATTCCGCCCGGATTGCCTCCTTCGTCTTCAGCTTCATTGCCGCGAGCTGTTCATGTATGTATTCCAGTGCCTCCGACAATGCCGGGTCTCTGCCCAGAGTTGCAGCGTCAAATTTCTTCCGCATCATTTATCCCCCATACCGCAATCTTGTACCTGTCCGCAAGAACAAAGAATTTTTCCGGCTCAAGTATTAACGTCTTCCCTGCTTCAACAGCAAGGCACGTAAGCCCTGACCTGTGCATGTTCTCTAGCGTTCGAGTCCCAACAGTAGGCAGGTCATACCGCATGTCCTGACCCTCCTTCATCATCTTCACGACTACACCGCGCCCTGAGAGCTCCCCTGCACGCTGTATCATCTTGTCCGTCCCCTCCATTGCCTCGACAGCAACAACAGCTCCCCCGGCAACACATACAGCCTGACCGAACGAGCAGGGCAGTGTTACCCGCAAAATCTCCCGGCCATAAGCGACATCATCAAGCTCTTTCTGTGTCGGTGAACGTTCCGAGAGTTTCCCGGATGATGCGATAAATTCAGGGAGTATCTGCCAGTAGGGTATCACGTTGATGCTCTCGTCCTCAAGTGCCTTCACAATAGCCCCTAAAAGTGAATGGTCATCACGGAGGCTGTTTCTCAGGATTGAGCGGCTCAGCTTGTCGAACAATAACGGGAGGCAGTAAATTATCTTCTTGGGTATTCTTCCGGCCATTATCACCTTGTCCGAACCGAAGGCCTTTATCTCGCGTATACCCCTGCCTAAGTTAGGGGTGTTCATGTGTACGAGTCTTCCGGCGTAAGGTCTCAATGTCTCAGGGTCATCACGCAGTGCAAGAATGAGGGAAGGCGGCTGTATCTTGTTAAGTCTCCTAGCAATCTCAACAGGCAGTATACCTTCCCCGGCAATAAGTGAAATGCTCATCTCTCTATATTCTGTCAACCCTCCAAGCAAAGAACAGTGCCACAACCAGAAAAACGATATTAGGCCCCCAACCTGCAATCACCGCAGGAATATTCCCGGCCTCACCAAGAGCACGGCACAACGACATCACGACGTAGTACGCGAAGACCATAACCACGCTGATGCCGAAGCCCACTCCCCCGCCTGAACGCCCACGCCTCGAAGCACCGAAGCCCGCTCCCAATACGGCCATGATTACGCACGCCCAAGGTACAGCAAGTTTCAGGTGGAACATTACCCACAGCTTGGACAGGTCAGCACCTACACCTTCAGCCTGAGTGATATAGCTCCACAGTTCATGTGCCGACATGTTCGAGGGTTTACGGGTACTGCGCTGCAATTGTTGGGGGGACATCCTCAATGCCAGCCTCTGACGCTCGAAACGGAGCAATAACGACACTTCACCTTCACGGTTGACATCGTACATCCTTCCGTCCTCAATCCACCATTGAAGATTTTGCCACATCCCCTGCCTTGCGTTTAGGGTTCTCGCAAGCCTCCCGTCATCAAACTCATGAACTATTATTCCCTTCATGAGTCCTTTTTCCGGGTCTAGCTCATCGATATACAGGACGCGCTTTAACTGCCCGTTCTCCTCCTCGCGAAGAAATACCTTCTCCTGAATTGCCGCCGCTTGGTTCTTCATGATCTCGTACCTCATGAGACGGTCAGCAGCTATTGACCCGAAAGGTACTACGGTCTCGTTGAAGCCCAAGCCCACAAGCGACACAATGACCGACGCAAAGAATACCGGCCTCAATATCCGCGTAAAAGGAATGCCGAGAGACTTTAACGCAATCAACTCACTCCCGGCATTCAGGGTAGACATTCCCAGCAACGTAGACAGAAGGGAGGACATCGGAATAGTCATCACTGCCACTTCAGGAAGTCGGTAGAAGAAAAGCCTCACCACTACTCCCAATGCTACCCCCTGTTCAATGATGAGCCTTGCCGCCTGAAAGAGCAAATCCCCCGCAACGAATATCAGCACGAAAATCAAGATGCCGAAGAAAAACGGCCCTGCACATGCTCCAAGTATTAACTTGTTGAGAAGCCTCCTGCTCATTGTGATAGTGCCGTCGCCGAATATTTCCGGGTCATCTGCTGTGTCAGCTTGTCCACAAGATCCTGTGCCGTCGGAAGATTAGTGCCTCCCTCGTAGGTCTCGCTGACGTTCAGCACCGTAACGTGAAGGAACTCATCAAACGTAGGCACTAGGGCGTTCACTATGGACGAGAGACGCTCTATTATTCCCTCAACCATCTGATAGGGGCACTCAGACATCACAGCAATAATCTGGAACTCCCCGGCCTGTATCACCGTGTCCGACTGCCGTATGTCATTCCTCACACGCGCACAATATGCCCGGAACGGCCTAACGTACTTCTCCATGTCGTCATCAGGAAGCAACTGAGGGAAGACCAGCCTTATCATGAACGCACTCACAGGCCGGTTATAGCGTCCTGCCCTGTAAAGCTCGTCGGAAATTCTAGCCATCCCGTAACGGTACGTGTGAAGCTGTGTATCAGGATCCGTGAACTCAGCAGGCCCGTTGTTCTCCTGCTGGCCATCACCGCCTGACTCACCCGTAGGAAGTCCTTTAGGCCGGAGCTCAAAGTAGAAGCGTTTTCCGTCCTCCAGGCTCTTCCGTTCAATGTCCCAGATTTTCCCGTCTATCTCGGCTGTCTTTGAGACCGGGCTGAACCATTCGCTTATGTTCTTCCCGATGTAGCCCGTCCGCGTAACACCAAGTACCTCAAGCATGTCATCTGTGAGGTTTAGGATTGCCCCGGTGTCGTCAGTTATCGCGAAGTTCGAGGGGATTCGCTTTACGTCATTCTCTACTTCAACGGGAATAATCTTGTTGCGTTCTGTTTCGGCTTGGTTGTAGGCTACGAGAAGTGCCGCCCCTCCACATACTGCGATGATTACTCCGAGCCACTGGAACATTCGCGCCCCGTAAGTTATCGCCATAGGACAGAGCAATACTCCCTGCGCAAGTGCCTGAAGGGATATTAGCCCGACATTGAAGCCGTGAACGATGAAGAGACCGTAGAGAACACTCATCACGATGAAGAGAAGCCACACCAGCCCCCAGACAGCCAGGTCAACCTCACCGACGATACTTCCAACCCCCATTGCACGAGCCAGCATTATCGTGAATATCGCAACAACTGGAGGGACTGTTATCCACTTGAAGAAATTGTTCTGTCCCATTATCTGTATTGCAGCTCCTCACCTGAAGGATAGCTTAGTGTGTAGTCAACGATTACCGGCACTGTCGCCCCGGCTGGAACTGTAAGCTCCCACGTCAGGCGTTTCTCCTTGTCGCGTTCCTTCTCCTTTGGGTCTATTCGTTTCTCGTCCAGCTTTATCTTTTCGTCAATCGGAACAGGCAGCCTGTCCTTCACGATGATAACCTGCTCTGATTTTGTCCCGTTCGTGATTTCGAGCTTGTAGCCGCTGGTCAGTACCCCGCTGAACCATGATACCCCCGTCGTCTCAATCAGGGCTGTCTTCTTCACGGTTATCTGCTCAGCGTAACCGAAGGGTATTCTCCGCTGTCCCTTGCCGTACTCCTCAAGGTGTATCTTCCCTGACGAATGATTGTCTACCCTGAGTTCAGCCTCGCCGGGTATAAGGTGTTCATTCCCCTCGTCCATGCTCGCAACTATCCATGCGTCCGTCCTCTGTTCAGGTATAAGGGTAATCTCAACCTTGCTGTCAAGATAGAAACTTCCAGTGATTACCTCGAACTCCCTTTCAGTGCCATCACCGGGAAGTTCCCCCTCAATGTTCAGGACACGGTCTGCGAGTGTCTCAGTTACTGCCGGTGCTCTTGGTGCTTCAGCCTCTATGTTCTCCGCTGTGTCTTCGGCCATGAACGTATCAGCTTCGGGCATTGCCATTCTTGCGGACTCGTACATTCTGTTGTTCCTCTTCAGGGTAACCGCTGAGCCTGCCGCTATGACTTCCTGCTTGGGCTTTATGCCGACCTTGAGGGGCTGAAGTTCCGGGGTAGTGATGCGCTCGTCAGGGGTCTTAGTGTGGAGGGTCATCTTCCCGTTGTAGCTGAGACCCGTTCTCTGAAATGCCCTGATGAACATTCTGGCCTCAATCCTGCCTGATGATGTCTCAAGGTTGAGGATGTATCTCGGTCTCCATGTCGCTGAGTTCGTGAACGCCTCAATGTACACCGTGCCTTTTGCCTGCCCGGAAACTGTGATGTAGTTGTTCGCACCTCTCGGACTTTTTGCCTGGAGCTCAGCAAGAAGCATTCTCTGTTTCTCCTGCTCCTCATTGAGCCGTGCCTTGAGTGCCGATAGCTCATTCTCAACCTCAAGCCTCAATGACTGGGCGTTCTTTATGTAGGTGAGAAGTTCATCAGGCTTTGACTTGTCGGGGTTGGAATTTTTCAGGAGGTTAAGCGTCTGTTCAAGTGCTGACTTAGTGGCCAAGAGGTCATTTACGGTCTTGGTCTGTGCCTCCGATTGCTGCCTCAGTCCTTCAAGCTCTGAGGGAGTCCACTTCATGCGGGAGTGAATGGATACGTTGATGTCGCCGTAAACGTTCTCAGGGTTTGCGAGACGTACCGAGTCAACGTTGAACGAGCCTGGCAACACTGCCGTGAAGTTGCCGTCAGGACTCTGGGGCTCGACCATGAACGTGAACTTTGCCCCCGACGGGTAGAAGTCGACCGCCGGGATTTGGGAGGTGTAATTTTCCGGGGCCTCCAGTGCGTGGGAGATGCCGCCGTAAAATGGGAGGGTGAGGAAAAACAACAACAGAAGAAAAGTTATTGCCTTCATGAAATTTTATCTCCTTCCGAAAGGTTGGGCACAATGATATTAATGTTTGGTGTGCCTCCGTGGATTTGGATTATTATAATGTATAATAAAAAATATTTTGCGCCCGTAAACTCTTGACGGATGTGAAAGATTTTCGCGGCCTGTGAAAATAAAAGCATTATGGGTGTAAAATTAACGCGATAAAAACTAAAGGGGCGAAAGAAAATTTTATGGCCGGGTGCCTCGAAAGGATGTCGGCATTCCGGGCTTCCCTCGCAATATATCTCATAAATTAAAAGCACAATGAAGCATATCGACGGAGCGAAAAAAACAAACTATCTGACCGGGAGGCCTATGTAAATGGAGCGTCTGCTATTAGATTTCTCACAGGTATACGGACAAAACGGAGCTCAGAAGGCTGCAAGAAGCGTTTACAGCACATACACTGACAACACGAAACACAAAGAAACTCCGGCAGTTTCATTCGAAGATATGCTTTCGGACTCGATCAAGAAAGTGAACACCCTCCAGCTTGATGCCGAAAAGAAAATCCGAGACCTTGCCATTGGGGACGTTGAGGACATATCTGAGGTAGTCCTTGCCTCCTCAAGAGCCGATACAGCATTGCGACTCGTCATGGAGATACGCAACAAGTTCCTCGATGCATATCAGGCACTTTCACGAATAACCGGCTGATGTAAACGATGGACAGTTTAAGACGCTGGTTCGCCTCGTTCCTGAACTTCTGGGCCTCCCTGAAACTCTGGCAGAGAGCGTCAATTTTCTTTGCGGTATTCCTAGTTCTTGGCGGCCTTGTTGCGATGATATTCATGACGGGGAGCACCAGTTACGAGCCACTTTATGCCGGGCTTGAGGTCTCGGACCAGGCGGCAATAGTCGACTACCTCAAGGAGAACAACATACCCTACAGGCTTGACCCTTCAGCGAGCGCGATACTCATGCCGGGAAGTGCAGTGTATGAGACACGCTTAGCCCTTGCTCAACTGGGACTGCCCAAAGGAGGAACTACAGGCTTCGAGATTTTCGACGACTCGGCAATGGGAATGAGTGAGTTCCAGCAGAGAATAGCCTACATGCGCGCAATTGAGGGTGAACTTGCACGGACTATCTCACAGATGCAGCAGGTCGAGAATGCCCGCGTCAGTGTCGTGATCCCTGAGCAGAGATTGTTCCTTGAGCAGCAGAAGCCATCAACGGCCTCCGTACTCTTGAGGCTGAGACAGGGGGCAGTGATAGGTCCCACACAGGTCAAGTCCATCATCCACCTTGTGGCACATTCGGTTGACGGCCTCCAGCCTGACGCAGTTACCATTGTCGACACGAACGGGCGGATATTGTCGGACATGGTCTCGGACAGCATGATAATGTACAACCCCGACGGGACTAACACCGTAACATCAGTACAGCGTGAACTTGAACGCCAGCATGAACGCGAGCTGGAGAACAAGGTGCGCATAATGCTCGAACAGGTTTACGGTCCCGGAAGTGCTGTAGTCCGTGTGAGGGTTGACCTTGACTTCGACAAACGGACGAGCTCATACGTTGAGTACAGCCCTAACCCCGACACAGGCACAGGAGTTCCCCGGAGCAACGAACGACAGGAAGAAAGCTACACCGGCCAGGGCAACCCGGTTAACGGTGTCCCAGGCACGACAACCAACATTCCCGGCTACGCGATAAACTCGACACAGGTTGAGAGTGAGTACAACCGCTCGAACTCGACGACGAACTACGAGATTTCCACGCGGAAGGGAGATCAGGTAGTTACGCCCGGAGGAGTCCGCAGGCTTACAGCCTCAGTCCTCATTGACGACAAGAACAACGAGATCACTGAGGAACGACTGGAGACACTGCAGGAGGTCATAGCCTCGTCGATAGGCTTCAACAAGGACAGGGGAGACAGCCTAGTAGTTCATGCTATGAGGTTCTCGACAGCGTTCGCCGACTCAATGGCTGAGGAGCTCAGGCAGGAGAGAATGTGGCGGCTGATTTACGGCTCAATAGCTGCGTTCATCGTCCTCCTGATTGTTCTGGGTGCACTGTATGCTTGGGTCAGGATGAAGAGGGCACGCCTTGCGGTTGAGGAGATCGAGGCCGAAGGGAAGAAAGTCCCGACCATTCAGGAGATGCTCACGTCGCCGGATCTTCTTGCGTTCCAGGGTGAGATGGCGGTACTTGAAGAGCAGCTCAAGGCTTACGCGAAGAGCCATCCGGATGAGATTGCGACACTGGTCAATGAATGGCTCTCAATGGACAGCTAGAATATTCACATGCTCCCTGAGTGAGGCAGGGAGTAATTTTTTTTATCCCTAGACATTAAGGAGTTGTGATAGATGCCCCCCAGAAATGACAGCAAAGATGAAGGAGGAAGCAAGGGACTTACTGGACGCGAGAAAATAGCTGTCCTTATGGTCTCTCTTGGGAGTGAGATAGCTCCTGAAGTCTACAAGAAACTTGATGACTCTACGATTGAGTTAATCACGCTCGAAATAGCAAATCTCAGGAAGGTAACGCCTGACGTAAAGCTCACGGTCTTGAAGGAAGCTCAGGAAATCCTAATGGCTCGTGAGTTCATGGCCAGAGGAGGAGTAGAGTATGCACGCGACGTATTGGAGAAAGCCCTTGGACCAGAGAGGGCACAGACACTTCTTGCGAGGATTACGGCCAGCCTCCAGGTCAAGCCGTTCGACTTCATGAGGCACACAGACGCAGGCCAGATACTTGGCTTTATCCAGAACGAACACCCGCAGACTATTGCGCTGATACTGTCCTACCTTGAGCCCACGCAGGCGGCAATGATACTCAGCGGGCTTAACCCGATAATGCAGGCTGACGTAACGAAACGTATCGCCAACATGGACAGGATAACGCCGGAAGTCTTGAGGGAGGTTGAGAGAGTGTTGGAGCGCAAACTAAGCACCGTAATGGGCCAGGACTTCAGCGTTGCCGGAGGAATTGATGCAGTCGTTGCCATCGTGAACAGTACGGACAGGGCAACCGAACGCAACATCATGGAATACTTGGAGGAGAATGACCCGGAGCTTGCAGAGGAAATCAAGAAGAGGCTCTTTGTGTTCGAGGACTCAATGCGGCTTGATGACAGGTCATTGCAGCGTGTTCTTCGTGAGGTTGACATGAAGGAGCTCAGCCTTGCCCTCAAGGGTGCAACGGAAGACCTCAAGACCAAGTACCTCAAGAACATGTCCAAGCGTGCCGCTGAAATGTTGCAGGAAGATATGGACTTCATGGGGCCTGTACGTGTGAAAGACGTTGAAGAGGCTCAGCAGAAGGTAGTGAACATAATACGCGGACTTGAGGAACAGGGCGAGATAGTCATAGCTTCCGGCGGAGGGGACGATATGATTGTCTAGCGGCCTTGCACATCAGAGAGTTCTGCGGACTGTAAGGCTTCTCCCGCAGGCCGTGAAGATAGGGATACTTGAGAGCGAGATCAAGCAGTCCGGGACAAAGCCCCCCGACACTGCCAAGCCCGGAAAGCCTGAGAAACCTTCAGCCTCCCCACAGAAACCCGATGCCCCGAAAGTACAGGTGAAGATGCCCGCCGCTAATGCCCGCGAGATTGAGGAGCTTTCGGCACAGATCAAGGCACTCACTAACAGCCTGAGCAATGCTGAGGTGGCTAATGCTGAACTTTCGGAAGCTAAGGCAAAACTTGAGGGTGAGATAGGCGGCATAAGGTCAGACTATGAACGCAGGAGGCAGCAGCTGGAATCCGAAGCCAAGAACAACGCAGACCGTATAGCCGAAAAAGCCAGGGCACAGGCAATCAGTGAAGGGCAGGTTGCGGGCTATGAGGAGGGTCTCAAGAAGGCAAGGCTTGAAGTTGAGCAGGAATATTTCGAGAGGTTCTCAGAGCTTGCGGGAGTTATTGACGTTGTCGGGAAGAAACTGGAGGGTGATTTTTCCGAGCTCGTGAAACTCAACCAGCAGAGGCTGATCCGTGTATGGACCGAGATGCTCAGGAGGATGCTGCACAGGCAGGTAGAGCTTAACCCCGACACGATAGACAGCGTTTTGTCTGAGCTCCTTTCACGTTTGAGCGACAAGAACCAGATACTCATCTACGTATCACCAGACGACATGAAGCACCTTGAGGGAGAGATGGATACGAAATTCCGGGAGGCCTTGAGGGGTGTGAAGAAACTTGAGCTGAAGTCAGACCCCAACATTGAGAACGGGAGCTGTATTGTTGAGACGGGGCTGGGAGTTTATGACGCAAGGTGGAAAACTCAGATGTCGCAGGTTGAAGATGTCGTTGATGAGATATTCCAGCAGTCAACGAAAGAGGACAAGTAGGCCATGAACGACATACAGGATGTAGATTTATTTCAGCTCTTTTCGGTCGACCTGCTGCAGAAACCGCTCATCAAGATTAACGGGAGGATAGTTCAGGTTGTCGGTCTCGTTGCGGAATCCCAAGGGCCTGATGTCAGGGTCGGGGACTTGTGCCACATACAATTCCGGGACGGTTCACATGAGCTTGATGCTGAGGTGGTGGGTTTCAGGGGCGACCGTGTACTGTTGATGCCGCTGGGGGCACTTCAGGAGGTCGGGCCGGGCTGTGATGTTGTCTCGACCAACAGGCCGCTTGAAGTCCCTGTAGGTGATGCACTTCTTGGGCGTGTACTTGACGGCTTGGGCAACCCCATAGACGACAAAGGGCCAATTGTAGCGAGCGACTTTTACCCCCTTTACGCGACACCTCCTCACCCTTTGAGGCGCAAGATGGTAGATACTCCCCTGAGCGTAGGGGTACGTGTGATTGACGGGATGCTCACGCTGGGCAAGGGACAGCGTATAGGCATCTTCGCAGGGTCAGGCGTGGGAAAGAGCACGTTGATGGGGATGATGGCCCGGTACACTACGGCAGATGTCAACGTCATATCCCTTGTCGGTGAACGTGGCCGTGAAGTCAGGGAGTTCATCGAGCGCGACTTAGGCCCTGAAGGTCTGAAACGCTCCGTACTCGTCATAGCAACGTCAGACCAGCCCGCACTAATCCGCCTCAAGTCAGCCATGACCGCCACAGCCATAGCCGAATTTTTCCGGGATCAGGGCAAAGATGTCCTCCTCATGATGGACACGGTAACACGTGTAGCGCGTGCACAGCGTGAGATTGGTCTTGCGATTGGCGAGCCCCCCGCAACCCGCGGATATACCCCCTCAGTGTTCGAGATGCTTCCCCGTCTGCTTGAACGTGCAGGTGCCGGTGAGGTCGGGAGCATTACGGGGATCTATACCGTCCTCGTTGACGGCGACGACATGAACGAGCCTGTAGCTGACACCGTGAGGGGTATCCTTGACGGCCATATCGTCCTGTCGAGGAAGATTGCCGCACGGAACTTCTACCCTGCCGTGAGCGTCCTAGACAGTGTGAGCCGAGTTATGCCTGCCCTAGTCTCACGTGAACACCTTGATGCGGCCGGAAGAGTCAGGGACTTGCTGGCCACCTATGCGGAGTCCGAAGACCTAATCAATATAGGAGCGTACAAGTCAGGAAGTAACATGCGGGTTGACTGGGCACTTGCGAACATGGAGGCAGTGAGGGGATTTCTTTCACAGAGAGTTGAAGACCCTACGAGCTTTGATGAGACGGACAAGAGATTGCTGGAGCTTGCACCGTATCCTAACCAGCAGTGAGAATTTACGCATAAATCTCAAGGAGCGTTAAGGCCATGCAGCAGAGAATAGCGAAGTTCAACCGAATCCTCAAGATACGCGAGGACAGCCGCAAGAACGAACAGGCCATACTTGCCGCCGAAAGAAGCGAGGAACGTGCAGTTCTCGACCACATTGCCACTCTTGAAGGTGAGAAGGCTCAGGCAATGCACGACTTCAGCAAGGCAGGATCTCAGGCAGTCTCAGCAATGGACTTGTGGTTTCAGCGTCAGTTCATTGATGCCATAAACACCGACATAAACAAGGGCAAAGATTCACTCTCAGAAGTCAGGAGCAGAATAGCCGGAACTGAAGCAAGGCTCGTTGAGAAACACAGGGACGTTAGGATCATGGAGACATATATTGACCACCTCAAGGAAGCAGATTTTCAGGAACAGTTAGGGATAGAGCAGAATGAACTTGATGATGTAGCTACTATGCAGTTCTCACGGAAAGGAGAGAGTTAATCATGGGGCCTAACCTCACGAACATTACAAGGGTGCTCACGAGAATAGAGGAGATTAACCGCCGCCTTATGCCCGAAATTTACCAGCCGACCCCGCCAGCTCAAGGGAGATTTGTCGAGGTTCTCAACGAGGTGAACAGGGCAAAGAAAGCCTCACAACGAAGAAGCACCGTATCAGGAAAGACGAACTATGACGAGCTCAAGGACATAATCAACGAATGCGCCGAAAAGTACAACATTGACCAGGAACTTATCCGGGCAATGATACGGGTTGAGTCGGGCTGGACGACTGATGCCGTCTCGAACAAGGGAGCTCAGGGGCTCATGCAGCTCATGCCCAGAACTGCGGCCATGCTTGGAGTTACTGACCCTTTCGACCCTGCACAGAACATTGAGGGCGGCGTAAGGTACATTTCTGACCTCGTGGACAAATACAGGGGGGACATCGAGAAGGCACTTGCGGCGTACAATGCTGGCCCGGCAAGAGTTGACTCCGGGAATATACCCGAAGTTTCGAGGCGTTACGTGAAAAATATCATGTCGATATACCGCAGGTTAAGGGAGGCGGGCTAGAATGGCAGAACAAAGACCGGCAGACATTGCCAATCCACAGGGACAGACTCCGGCAGAGTCAGCTCCTGTTGTGGTGAAGAAGAAGAAAAAGAAAAAGGGAATGGGAAAGTTCACGTTCTTCCTGTGGATGCTCCTTCTTGCACTTGGGACTGCTACGGGTATGCACCTCAGCGGAATATGGGACGGACGGCCAATATTCTGGGAGCTTATTCCGAGAGTGCCTTACTTTGGTTCGAGGCTTGCGGAGTTCTTCCAGGTGCCGGAATTTTACGCACTCTCTGTTGAGGAGCGCAGGGCTGTCGAGCTTGAGCAGTGGCAGAGGAGGCTTGACGCTCAGGAACGTTCACTTGAGAGCCGGGACATTGCACGCCTTGAGGTCTACGAGCAGAGGGAGCTTGCACTTGTCGAGCTCTCGCGTGATGTAGCACGAAGGCAGAGGAGGCTCAGGGCTCAGGAGACAGCGCAGGCCACTACCGACGGGGCAGGCGGGGCAACTGAGGCAGAACAGGAAATGATGAACCAGGTAGCCCGGACGTATCAGGACATGTCAGCACGTAATGCGGCGGCAGTGGTCGAACAGCTCCGTGATACTTTGGCAGTTGAGCTCCTCATGAGACTGCCTAATGACGCAAGAGCCTCAATTATGGGCAAAATTAAGCCGACAAAAGCAGCAAGGATAACTGAATTAATGGCACATCCACAACAGAGATAAATACACTAAACATTCAGGAGGGCGTTAAACATGATGCCGGACATACTCACTCTACTTCAGGCACAGACCTTTACGCAGTTACAGACATCAGGGCAGAACACTTCGATGCAGGAGGGAAGTACCGGGGAATTTCCGGGAGCATTTGACGCGCTCATGGCCGAATACGCTCCACCTGAAGGAACACCCGGACAGCCTGCCCCATCACAGCCGGTTGAAGCATCATCATCACAGCCCATGACATTCGGGAGAAGAGGGACGTTTTCCGCCTCAGTGATGAATATTCTTGCGGGGGGCAATGAGGAACAACAGCCTTCACCACAACCCCAAGCGATGCAGGCCATGCCGGAGAATGAGACAGGCAGCAACCTTGAGGGCTGGAGAAGTCTCTTCACGGATGCCAGAAGGACACTGACAGCTCCCGCGCCCGGCAATGCCAGAAAATTCACGGCGAATAACGATTTTGATGACGGTGTTGTTGCGGCGGAAGAACATTCAGCCCCGAACGTAGAGACTGACACTTCCCCGGAACTCCCGGAAGAACCCTCACAGCCCCGCGAGGAAATGCCCAACGTTCCACAGTCAGAAGGCCATGAAGCCCCTTCACCCGCCAGCAATGAGGAGACCACACAGCCAACAGAGCCTGAAACTCACGAACCAGAGCCCGGCATAGCACATGACAGCCCGGCGGCAGGCCATGAAGACACCGGGGAGCTCCCAGAAGCCCAAGAGACTGACGGAAGCAATGTTCAGGAGGTTGCGCGAAAGGTAACGCCCGAAATTCGGGAGACCGTAACACCCGTAATCTCCCGTCCTGTTAATGACGGCACAAAAACTCTCACTGACACACAGACAGCCAGCGATACTCACGGGACAGAAAACACCGCTGACGAGCCAACCCAAGAGGCCGTATCATACACGGAATTTTCACCGCAGGCGGCATTTCGAGTAACGCCAAAAATTCAGGAGGCATTGAACGAACTCACGGATGCACTTAATGGGGCTGACACTGAACCTGACGAAAGCACCGCAGAGATTGCCCGGCCTGCAAGGAAGCTAGTATCACTCCTGAGTAACTACATGGCCAAAAGCACGGAAGCAGCTACTCACACGCAAGCCACCACTCCCGAAGCTCCAAGAACAACCCGTGAGACAGTTAGGGCTGAAGCCGATACTGTGGAAGTCAGAACGCCGCATACCCCGGAAATCCCGGATGATGAGCCGGAAGCCAGAGACACCGAAGAGGCCGCTACATTCCCGGAATTTTCCCGTCAGGTTGCCTCGCAGGTCAGCATTCAGGTAACGCCGGAAGTTCACGAAGCCATAGACGAGCTCAATACTGCACTTGATGACGATGATGAAGAGATCTCACAGCCTGCAAGAAGGTTAGCATCACTCCTGAATGCCTACATGGCCCTAACTCCCAATACAGCCACAGAGCCAGCTATTAACACAGAAGGCAATACCCCCGAAGCTCCACAGACAACACGCGAGGCAGTCAGGGTTGAAGCTGATACTGTGGAAGTTCGTACAGCACATAACCCCGAAATTCCCGGTAATGAGCCGGAAGCCAGAGACACCGAAGAGACAGACTCATTCCCGGAATTTTCCCGGCAATTTGTCCCGGAGGTAGTTGGCTACGTTGCAACACAGGCCAGCATTCAGGTAACGCCTGAGATTCAGGAGGCCATAGACGGGCTCAGTGCCGCGCTGAATGTGGCTGATGATGCGGCTGACAGAACCGCCCCGGAACTCTCACAGCCTGCAAGAAAGCTCGTATCACTCCTTAATGCCCAAATTGCCAGAGCACCAGGCACAGCCCCGGAGGCCGAATACACGCCCCAAGCTCCCGGTGCTGCCAGTCAGACCGAACCACAACCCGGCCCGCAGGCTGCCCCCGAACCCGCCGAAGTCCCCAGCAATGACGGCACGCAGACACCGCCCCCAGCTGTAGCTCCCGAACAGCCCGCTAACGAGCACGAGGAAGATCACACAGCCGCCGAACCTTCAGGACGTGATGACGCTGAACCGAGAATTTCCCGGCATGTCCCGCATGAGGCAGTGAATGACCTTGACGATGACGCGCCGGAAACACAGCCTGTTGTTCCGCAAGCCCCAGAAGTTCCCGGCAATGAGGCACGGGTTTACGTACCAACTGATGACGATACCCCGGCGACTACCGAGACCGCCACAACTACAGCCCCGGATGTCTTGGCACATGAAGCACCAGAGCCAGCACCTGAAGCTCCCTACGTTCCACCGAGCGGCGAACCTGTACATGAACCCGAAGTCAGGCAGGAATACATAGCCACTGATACCGAAGTTATGGCCGGAGCATCAGCAGTACAGCCCCCGGCAAGTGAGGCAGTTTCAGTCCCGCAGTCATCACACAGTGAGACCCCGGAGAACGAAGAGCCCTCACGCCCCGTTACAGTGAACGCCGTCAATACGGAAGCCCCGGAGCATTCACAGCCCCAGACTTCACGAGCTCCATCACAGAGGAAAGCCAGAGCCTCAACCTCAACGGAAGACACCGAGCCTGAAGCCTCATCCCCGGAAAATGACAGAGCACCCGCACAGCCTGCAAGGGACACAGGGACATACACAGGCAGCAACGAGGGCAATGATGGGAATGATGGGAATAATGGGCAGGACACTTCAGGAGGCCATGACCTCACACAGGGAAGGACTGAGACACGGACAGCCCCATCAGGAACACGCAACGAGACACGCAGGGTTGAGACCAGACGCACAGTATCAGCCCCGTCAACTTCAGCGGCATCACCACAAAGGACAGCAGTACATAGTGATTTCCAGTCGTTCTTTGAGGGCGTAACCAGAGCAAGAAGGACAGCATCAAGGACTCCGGCACAACCCCTCAGCCTCCGGGCAGGGACATACTCACCAACACAGGCAGGAACTCTCAGGGCAGGCATCGTAAACACAGTAAGGTTCATACGAGCTGACGGTGTCCAGAAAGCTAACATAGTGATTGACCCTCCGGCACTGGGAAGAATTACGATAGAGCTGTCTTCCGGGACTTCAGGCGTTGAGGCATCCGTTAAAGTAGCGAGCGAGCAAATCCGACAAGTAGTGCAGGAACAAATGGCACAGCTTCGTGAAAATCTGTCGCAGCAGGGAGTTCAGGTGTCAGAGTTCACGGTTGATGTCCAGCAGGATAATACCGGGCAGGGTCAGAACTCAGGACGTGAAAACCAGAGAAGGCAGTACGAATTTTCAGCCGGAAACACTGAGGAAGACACGGAAGATTTCAGGATTGACCTTGAAGAAGGGTTATTATACTGGGTAGCATAAATCTTAATCACAGGAGATGTAAACAATGGCCGTAACAGACGTAACCAATTACTCAAACCTAGCCAACATAACGGCATCTGCGACAACAAGCACGAGTTCAGCTAACGCCGCAACAACAGCCACAAATGACGCACTCGGAAAAGATGCTTTCCTCAAGCTGCTCATTGCGGAGCTCTCAAACCAGGACCCCCTTAATCCTATGGAGGACAGGGAATTTATCTCTCAGATGGCGACATTCTCAAGCCTTGAGCAGATGCAGAACATGAACAGCACATTAACCAGCATGTCAGAGGCCAACAAGTTCAACG
The DNA here is from genome assembly GCA_017405525.1 of Synergistaceae bacterium. GTDB lineage: Bacteria > Synergistota > Synergistia > Synergistales > Aminobacteriaceae > JAFUXM01. The sequence continues at coordinate 36,119 of JAFRAH010000022.1, read as the reverse complement.
CAGTCCAGTACATCGGTAAGGCAGTGGCCTTCACAGTGGGTGAAGGGGACAGTGCAACAAAGAAGGTAGCTGTAGTAAATCATGTATGGTTTGAGGCTAACGGGAAAGCAATACTTGACACAACAGAGGGTGAAGTACCCCTTGAGAATGTTGAAGGCGTATCGGTAATAAGCTAGAATAAAACTGCTCTCATGGACGAGACACGGCAGGAAGGACGCCCAGCCGAGTAATATAATGACGAGTATCACAGAAATTTTTTCACATCAGGAGGAATAACGGGACATGTTAAGATCATTAATGACAGCGGTAACGGGTGTTCGCGCTCACCAGACCATGCTCGACGTGACGGGCAACAACATATCCAACGCAAACACGACAGGCTTCAAGAAAGACAACACTATATTTGCCGACCTCATGTACCAGGCGAACAAGTACGCATCAGCTTCCGGGGACACACGCGGAGGCATTAACCCCGCACAGGTAGGTTTAGGTGTGAGTGTCGCGGCAATCGAGACCATCTACACTCAGGGCTCAGGCTCATACACGGGCAATGCTTCGGACATGATGATTCAGGACAGGGGCTTTTTCGTGTACTCTGACGGAACTAACCAGTACTTCAGCCGTTCGGGGGCCTGCACTCTCGACGGGAACAGCGACATGGTTCTTTCGGGTTCAGGCTACAGGCTTCAGGGCTACAAGATGGAGCAGACCGCGCTTTCAGGCTTCCAGCAGGCGGCGGAGCTCTCGACCGTAAACATCCCCATAGGCCAGAAGATGGATGCCCACGCAACAAGCAGGGTAGATTACCAGTGCAACCTTGACAGCAGGAGCAATGCATATCTCTCGTACGGTTTCGCAGACCTCCCGTTTAACTCTGTAGCAGGCGCAAACGGCCTCAGTTCAGGCAGGGCAAAAGTCCCAGTGAACGGAACTGAATACGATATGGCATTCACTACGAGATTTGACGGCGATAACAACCTAACAGGAACAGGAAGGAACTACCTAGACATCACCCTTGCGAACGGTGGAGAAACTGCGGCTATAACGTTCGACATGACCGGGATTGACGCAGAGACAGGAAAGCCTACGCTGAGCATTCCCAGACTGGTATACGACACTACGGGGACAACGACGGCTTCATCTGCAACAGTAGTTCCTGCCGACACAACAGCTACTGCGGTTGCTTCCGGGGACAACAAGCTGGTGGGCTACATAAACCTAGCTACAGCAACGGCGATCGGTTCAGCCGACATAGCGGCCGTTCCTGAAACAGAAGTAGGCAACTATGTACCCGTCTACCAGCTTCCCGGCCAGATGCCCCCACAGTATGCGGCGGCTCAGTATGACGATACTACAGGGACGGTCAGGCTTCGTACAATCTCAATACTTGATGCCAGTAACAACTCAGTATCAGCCGTAACGACAAATACATTCCTCCAGAACATGGCCACTGACGGAACAGGTCCCGGCACAAAAATCAGGATAGACCCCAGCGCGTTCACATATGACGTTAAGGGGAAGATGAACTACACGAGCTTCACACTTTCAGGTTCTCCGACAGTCCCGGTTGCAGGTGGAACTACCTACGAGCCCGCGAGAGTATCGTATGATTTCCTCGTTGAGTTTGACGAGAGCGTTGAACGCAACGGATCAGAGTCAGAGCTCGGTAAAACAATGTCTAAGATGACCCTCTGGTACTACGGCTACAGCAATTCGGACGCGGCTGGTGTCCTTGCAGGAACGGCAACCCAAAGTATGCACAAGCTGGAGGCCAACGTAGCATTCAACGCTGACGGATCATTTGACTATGTCGACTGGGTAGACACAAACAATGACAATGCCCCCATGGGTTACCGCATAGTGAACGGTACTCTCTTGGGCGGCACTGACGAGGCAGGCCCGAACTTCCAGATAGTCGCAGGGACATCAAGCGGCTCAAGCACGACAAAGAACACGCTGAACTTCATGCAGGCTCAGAGCCTCGATACCCCCGGCGCAAAGGACTCACTTGGTGTATGGACGACTGTAGGTGCGGCATCACAGGGCGGTTTCCATGCGACAAAGGCAACAATATATGACGATGACGGGAAAACCCACACACTGGAAGTTACGTTCAAGAAGGTAACAGAGAACCGCTGGAGGTGGGAGGCATTCCTTGTTGAGCAGGACGAAAGCGGAAATGACGTAATCGCCAATGTCATCCCGGAACCTAGAACGGGCGAAATTGAGTTTGACGGCTCAGGACGCATCAGCAACGCCATAGCTGAGGGGGCACTCAGGAGCACGGAGAACGCAGAGGTAGCTATCACCCTCCCGTTCAGCCTCAACGGTCAGCCCAACAGCACAGTAACGCTCAATTTCGGCGGCGGTGTAGGCTCAGGCGGAGATGCTCTGCTCGGCATCACACAGTTCGCATCAGAGACAACCACAAAGCCAGTCTATCAGGACGGCTACACGATGGGCATCCTCAAGAACTACTCAGTAGCTCAGGACGGAACTATCACAGGCTCATATAGTAACGGCGTAAGCATCCCGCTCTACAGGGTAGCACTCGCAACGTTCGCCAATGAACAGGGTCTCGAAAAGGTTGGCAACACGATGTTCCAGGCTTCAGTGAACTCAGGGACAGCCAACATTGACGGTGCAGGCTCAAACGGAAAGGGCACTATCATGGGTCAGTACGTGGAAATGTCCAACGTTGACCTCACGGAGGAATTTACGCACCTCATTATTGCTCAGAGAGGCTTCCAGGCAAATACCAGAGTCGTAACGGTGAGCGACCAGATACTTGAGGAAGTCGTCAACCTGAAGAGGTAACCACCCAATAACCCAAGAAAATAACGTCCCGGTTCTCTCACAAGGAGGCCGGGAATTTTTTTGTCCCGAATTTTCACGCCTTATCTGATATACTTAACACAACATTTTTTCCCCACAAAATTCAAAGGAGGCTGTATTTCTCATGAATGACTTTGAGAAGAGGCTCGCTATATATTATGACGAGCTCAAGTGGCTTTACTATGAGCTTTACGGCAGCGACAAACAGGCATTCGATTATTTCTGCTCGATGCTGAGGAGATCATGGGAGGAAAGACCCTCATACCTCAAGCATGACCTCGATGATGCCCGCGCTGAAGTCCCCGACTGGTACGCCGGTAATGACATTCTCGGAATGATGATGTACACCGAGTGCTTCGCCAAGAACTTGCAGGGCATAAAGTCCCACCTCGATTACGTCCAGGAATGCGGAGTAACCTACCTCCACTTGATGCCACTGCTCGACACCCCCAAAGGAAGGAGCGACGGCGGCTATGCAGTCTCAGATTTCCGCAAGGTAAGGCCGGACCTAGGCACTATGGAGGATTTGGCTGACCTGTCCGCAAAATGCCACTCACTCGGAATCAGCGTATGCCTCGACTTCGTCATGAATCACACCAGTGAAGACCATGAATGGGCAAGGCGCGCAAGACGTGGCGAGAAAGAGTTTCAGGACCGCTATTTCTTCTTCGACAACTGGGAGATACCAAGACAGTTCGAGGAGAATTTGCCGGAGGTCTTCCCGACGACAGCACCGGGAAATTTCACATACGACAAAGAGTCCGGCAAGGTCGTTATGACGACGTTCTACCCCTACCAGTGGGATTTGAACTACAGGAATCCTGTTGTGTTCAACGACATGACCGATAACATGCTTTATCTCTGCAATCAGGGAATAGACATAATACGCCTTGACGCAGTGCCCTACATCTGGAAGACCCTCGGCACTAACTGCCGCAACCTCCCGCAGGTTCACACACTCGTCAGGATTATGCGAATGGCCGCCGAAATCGTCTGTCCCGGAACGTTACTGCTCGGTGAGGTCGTCATGGAGCCGTCAAAGGTCGTCCCCTACTTCGGCACAGTCGAGAAACCTGAATGCAACATGCTCTACAACGTTACGACGATGGCAAGCACCTGGCACACGGTCGCAACTCAGGATACCCGCCTCATGAAGCACCAGCTGGAGAGCGTATTTGCCCTGCCCAAGCAGTACGTGTTCCTGAACTATTTGCGCTGCCATGACGATATAGGCTGGGGACTTGATTACCCGTTCCTTCGGACGTTCGGGATTGACGAGGTTGCTCACAAGAAATACCTCAACGACTACTTCAAGGGCGACTTCAAGGGCTCACCGTCAAGGGGCGAGACGTACAACGATGCTCCCGAACTTGGCGACGCAAGAATGTGCGGGACTACTGCCTCACTCTGCGGCCTCGAATCAGCCGACAAGGACGCGGCCATAAAGCTCGACATAATGCTTCATGCGTTCCTGTTCACTCAGAGCGGTATACCAGTGCTCTACAGCGGGGACGAGATCGGACAGCTCAACGACTACAGCTACCATCAGAGTCCTGACCCCGACAAGGCCGCCGATAGCCGCTACGTTCACCGTGGGGCGTTCCATTGGGAGGATGCCGCAAAACGTGGGGATCTGAGCACTCCGCAGGGTAAAATCTTCAACGCTGTGAGGAAACTGATGAACCTTCGCGACACTCACACGGTCTTTGCGAACGAGGCTGATACCTGGCTCATTGAGACCGGGAATAACCATGTCCTTGCTATCGGGAGATACTACGGCGAAAAGACACACAAGGAGAAAATGCTTGCTTTCTTCAACTTCAGCAATGAGCCCCAGACCTTCAGGACAAGCGAGAATTTGGCCGGAATATTCCAGTACCGCGACATGATGACCGGCGGGAAGTTCTCCGGCAATCCTGACGGCAGCATCACACTTGAAGGCTACGGATTCTTGTGGCTTCTTGCTGACCTGTAGAACTGAACACAATAACCCCGTCTGAAAAATGGCGGGGAAATTTTTTTTGCCGGGGCTTGACAAAATGGGAAATCGCGCCATAATTGACCAGACCAGACCAGACCAGACCAGCCTTTTGCCCAAAATTCCCACTGTTGCGGTTGTCATGTCCACATTCAACGGGGAGAAGTACCTTGCCGAACAGATTGACAGCATACTATCACAAGAAGGCGTGAACGTTGAGCTCTATATCAGGGATGACGGCTCATCAGACGGAACAAGGGACATCATTTCACATTACGTTACCCATCACAGGAATATACACGCAAGATTAGGCAGGAACTTGGGCTACAAGAAAAGTTTTGTCTTGGAGCTGTGTTCTGTCCCAGAATTTGACTACTATGCGTTCAGTGATCAAGATGATTTCTGGAAGCCCGGAAAAATTCGTTCAGCCCTCCAGATTGTACGGAACAAAGAAAAAACAGAAGGCAGGAATATTCCCGTTCTCTACATGTCGGCTTTGGAGCTTACAGACAAAAATCTTGTCCCAATCAGCACAAGAAGGCAGGACAACCGAGTTATGAGCATAGGAAGCCTCACATTACGGCGGACTTTAGGGACTGGCTGCACGATGCTCTTCAACTCAAGGCTGAGGGAACTCGTGAAGTCTGCTGACGTTACGGAGCTTGCTGAACTCTGCAACGGACATGACGCGCTTTTTGTCGAGCTCACACTAATTACTGGCGGGGCTGCTGTCTATGATCCGAACTCGTACATACTTTACAGGCAGCACGGACAAAATACTATCGGAGTGCCGTTAACCTTTCGTGAAAGAATAATGACGGAAGCAATGAGATTCAGAGGCCATGAATCAGAAGCTGCCCGAATGTTCCTTGAGTTGTGGGACGGCGAAATTACCCCTGAAGCAAGAAATATACTTGAGACCGTTGCAGGATACCATGAAAATTTACGGTCAAGGCTCAAGATAGTATTTTCCCTCCAGTTCAGGACGGGAGACATAAGGCTGTCCACTTTCGGGAAGCTCAAGGCACTTCTAGGGCTGCTCTGAGGCAAAAATATACCCCCGGCCATGACTTCAACCGGGGGCAAATATTCACTCTATCACTTCAACGCATCGTTACTTTCCGGGCTTTCCCAAGAGCTTGAACATATTGGCCTTGTAGAACTCAACGCCGGGCTGATTGAACGGGTTGATGCCGCTGATGTACCCTGAGACACCGCAGGCATACTCGAAGAAGTAGAACAGCTCACCGAGTGATGCCTCATCCTGCGCGGGGATGTTCACCTTCAGGTTCGGCACCCCTCCGTCAACGTGGGCGGCAATCGTTCCCTGCATTGCGCACTGGTTCACCCAGCTCATGTTCTTTCCCGCAAGGTAGTTCAGCCCGTCAAGGTCGTTGTCCTGTGCCTGAAGGACGAAATCCTTGCGTGCCTTCTCGATGTTGAGCACCGTCTCGAACATTATGCGGTCGCCGTCCTGTATGAACTGTCCCATTGAGTGGAGGTCTGTCGTTAGGTCAACGCTGGCCGGGAATATCCCCCTCTGGTCTTTGCCCTCTGACTCACCGTAGAGCTGCTTCCACCACTCGGAGATATAGTGCATTGACGGCTCATAGTTGGCGAGGATCTCTACGGTCTTACCCTTGCGATGGAGAATGTTCCTCAGTGCCGCATAAAGCAACGCAGGGTTGTCCTCGAATGCCTTGTTGAGAGCAACCTCACGACCTGCCGCAGCTCCGGCCATGAGAGCGTCAATGTCTGCACCTGATGCCGCAATCGGGAGAAGTCCCACAGCCGTCAAGACGCTGAACCTTCCGCCCACGTCGTCAGGAATAACGTAGCTGTCGTAGCCCTCTGTGTCGGCAAGTGTCTTCAGTGCACCGCGAGCCTTGTCGGTTGTGGCGTAAATCCTCTTTGCGGCTTCCTTCTGGCCGTATTTCTTGATGAGCAGGTCCCTGAACACACGGAATGCTATAGCCGTCTCGGTTGTTGTCCCTGACTTTGAGATTACGTTGATGGAGAAGTCATGCCCCTCAAGAAGGTCTATGATGTCCTGGATGTAGGTGCTGTTCATGCTGTTGCCGACGTAGTAGATGCGGGGGGTCTTTCGGGCTTCGGGGGTCATGTCGTTGTAGAACCCATGACGGAGGAACTCGATAGCTGCCCTTGCTCCCAAGTATGAGCCGCCGATGCCTGCCACGAGCAAAATCTCTGAGTCGCTCTGTATCTTCTTTGCGGCCATCTTGATGCGGTTGAACTCGTCCTTGTCGTAGTTGACTGGGAGATCAATCCATCCGAGGAAGTCATTGCCCGCACCTTTCCGGGACTTGAGGAGCTCTGCGGCACTGAGGGTGATTGCCTTCATGCTGTCAATTTCGTGAGGACGTACGAATTTCAGCGCGTTTGAATAGTCAAAGCCTGTCATGAAAATATTACCTCCTGCCAAAAATTTTATGGGAATGCGTATATTATAGAATACTTCTGCAAAATTCTTCCATCTTGTCCATCGATTTCATCAGCGTATCCATTGACTGAGTGCAGGCTATGCGAATATATCCCTCGCCGGTCTGACCGAATGCACTTCCGGGAAGTACTGCTACTTTTGCGCTGTTGAGGAGCTGCCACACAAATTCTTCACTGGTCAGGCCAGTACCTGAGATGTCCGGGAAAAGGTAGAATGCCCCTTCAGCAGTGTGGCACTTAACCCCCTTCATTGCGTTAAGACGAGCCTCAACAGCCTTCATCCTCTCGCCGAAAATTTTTGCCCTTGCCTTGACTTTTTCGTCCTGAGTGTTGAGGGCATAAGCCGCCGCCTTCTGTGAGAGCGTATTTACCCCGTAGGTCTGGAATGATGAGAGAACGCACATTGTGTTGATGACGTTCTGGGGGGCGAAGAGGTAGCCTATACGCCAGCCGGTCATGCAATGGCTCTTAGAGACCCCGGCCGCAAGAAGGGTACGTTCCTTCATGCCGGGGATATTGGCGAAGCATACATGACTGCCGTTGAAGACCATCGACTCATATATCTCATCACTGAGGACGAACAAATCACGTTCCTCAACGAATGCCGCAATCTCCTCAAGCTGTTTCAGTGATGCTACACGTCCTGAAGGGTTGCCGGGGTAATTAAGGATTATTCCGCGTGTTCTTGGGGTTGCCGCCGCCCTGAGCTCGTCGATTGTCGGGGCAAAATTATTCTCCTCGCGCGTGTGAATATACACAGGGACTCCGCCATTGCCGCGAATTTGGGCATCATAACAGGTGAAGTACGGCTCAATCAGGAGCACCTCATCTCCGGGGTTGAGCAATGCACCGAACGCCAGCCACGGAATATGCAGCCCTCCAACAGAGATGTAGACGTTATCGGGTGAGGACTTGAAGCCGTGATGACGCTCCCAGTAAGCGCAGGCCGCCTCGCGAACGTCCATGTAGCCCTGCAACGGGGGGTAATGTGTGAAACCGTCCCTTGCACCTTTTGCGCCCGCCTCGATGATGTCGGGTTCGGTAACGAAATCAGGCTCTCCTATGCTGAGGTTGAGGACACCCTGCATTTTCTCGATGGCCTGAAAGACCCTGACCATCCCGGATGGTTTTGTTTCGCTGAATTTCCTTGCCAGTTCCATAAAATCAATCACTCCTTATTGTTGCGTTATGGCAGATGTTCCGACAGTTCTGCCCTTGCTGATGCCTGACCTTCTATTGCGGCATTAAGGCTCTTCCTGTACATTACTTCCCCGTTCATCACCATGTCGTAAAGGAAACGTTCTGCCTCCTGAAAGCACCTCAAGGCCTCGCGTGGATCTTTCTCTGTTCCTTCGCCGTGAAGATACATGCTGCCCAGCCTCAAGTACACAGGCCCGGCGACGTCCCATTCATGCGGGGTCATGAACTCAGTACAGCGCGTGTAGATCGTGAATGCAGTAACGGGGTCTTTCCTGACGTAGTAGCCTCTGCGATACATGTCGCCTATCTTGTAGAGTGAGACCAGCCGCCCGGTGAATGCACCCTTCGCGAAAAAGTGAAATGCCTTCTCGTAGTCAACAGGGACGCTCCGGCCGTAGTAGTAGCAGTAACCCAAGTTCTCCTGAGCCTGTGGTTCACCATGTTCAGCGGCCATCTCGTAATAGTATATTGACTTGGCGAAATCCTGACAGCATCCATGGCCGTCATAGTAGAGTGCTCCGAGGTCATTCATTGCCCAGACATTCCCGGCACTGATTGCCTCCTCGTAGAGCCCGACGATGAAGTCGAAAAGGTCTGCGGGCATGTCTTTATCCTTGTCGCAGTTCACGAGGTCAGAAGCAAGCTGATACGGTGATATTCCGTCCAAGTCCTTGATGCTCTCGAAGTATTCTATTGTTTCGGGGGATTGTTCAGGGTCAAGTGCAAGGTGAACTCCATTTCGTGTTTCCTCAGTCATTGAGTCATCATCTCCCCACAATAAAGCGGAGAAGCAATTACTATCACTCCTCCGCAAAATTCACATGTACTTCTTCCGTTCGAGCCTGCTACTTGCCCGCTAAGTACTCGTTCATGCTTGCTGCTGCCCTGCGTCCCTCACCCATTGCGAGGATTACCGTTGCCGCCCCAAGCACAATATCTCCGCCTGCCCATACCCTGGCTATGCTCGTCTTCTGGTTCTCGTCTACTATGATGTTCCCGTACTTCGTTACGTTGAGACCCTGCGTTGTCTGAGCCATGAGGGGGTTCGAGTCATTGCCGAGAGCGATTACTGCCGCGTCAATGTCAAGGACGTGCTCAGTTCCCGGAATTGCTACGGGCTTGCGTCTGCCTGATGCGTCGGGTTCACCGAGCTCATAGCTGAGGAGCTCAACACCTACAAGCCTGCCTTTGTCGTCTCCGATGAACTTCGTGGGGTTCTCCAGGAAGTGGAAGTCTACACCCTCCTCGAAAGCGTGTGCAACCTCCTCAATTCTTGCGGGCATCTCTGCACGTGTCCTACGATAGACGCAGTAGACCTTCTCAGCACCAAGACGCAATGCAGTTCTTGCACCGTCCATTGCCACGTTACCGCCGCCGAAAACTGCAACCCTCTTCGCGTCATAGAGCGGGGTATCAGCATGGCCGCGGTCATAAGCCTTCATGAGGTTGGAGCGCGTCAGGTACTCGTTCGCACTGAACACGCCGATTAAGTTTTCGCCCTCTATGTGCATGAACTTCGGGAGTCCTGCACCTGTACCTATGAATGCCGCGTCAAATCCCTGTTCGGTCAAAAGCTGGTCGAGTGTCGCTGTACGTCCCACAAGGAAGCTGGTCTTGAACTCAACGCCCATTCTCTTGAGGTTCTCGACTTCTTTCGCCACTAGAGCCTTCGGAAGACGGAACTCAGGAATGCCGTAAACCATAACTCCGCCGGTCTTCTGGAATGCCTCGAAAACCGTAACGCTGTGGCCTTCCCTGCGTATGTCCGCCGCAACCGTGAGACCTGCAGGGCCTGAGCCGATAACTGCAACCTTCTTGCCTGTTTCGGGCTTGGGTGTCGGAACGGTGATTTTGTCCATCGCGCGCTCCCAGTCAGCAACAAAACGTTCAAGCCTGCCGATTGCTACAGCCTTCTCCGGGGACTTCAGCATCTTCCCGATTGTGCAGAAACTCTGGCACTGTTTCTCCTGCGGGCATACACGTCCGCAGATTGCAGGGAGCAGGTTAGTCGTCTTGATGGTGTCTACAGCTCCCTTGAAGTCTCCTGCCTGAATGTGCTTGATGAACTCAGGTATTGGCACACCAACGGGACAGCCCTTCTTGCAGGGTGCAGTGGGGCACTGTATGCAACGTTCAGCCTCAACGCGTGCCTGTGTCTCAGTGTAGCCGAGCGCGACCTCTGACATGTTGTGTGCGCGTACTTCCGGCTCCTGTGAGGGCATCTCCTGCTGAGGTATCGCGAACCTGTCCTTGTTGGTCAGGGTTTTACCCTCAAGACCCGCCCAAATCTTCGCGGCTTCTTCCTGGAGCATCTCTGTCGTCTTGTGTTCACTCATGGTTTACGCCCCCTTCTTCGCGGCATCAAGGCCGATCCTGCACTTGTGGTCTGCCTCGCGTTCCTTGTCCTTGAACGCCGTCATCCTCTGCATCATGTTGTCGAAGTCAACCTCGTAGCCGTTGAACTCCGGGCCGTCAACGCACACAAACTTTGTCTTGTCGCCGACCTTTACGCGGCAGCACCCGCACATTCCCGTTCCGTCAATCATGATCGTGTTCAGTGATGTTGTGATGGGAACTCCGAAGGGTCTTGCGGCTGAGACGCAGAACTTCATCATGATGGCCGGGCCTATGGAGACTATTTCGCTGACCTTCTCCTTCTCGCATATCTCGGTGAGAGGAACAGTAACTACTGCCTTGCGCCCGTATGAGCCGTCATCAGTTACTACGATGAGCTCATCACTTGCGGCCTTCATCTCGTCCTCAAAGAACAGGAGATCCTTAGTCCTTGCGCCGATTATGGTTACTACCTTGTTGCCTATTGCGTGGTTAGCCTGGACGATGGGATGGAGCGGGGCAATTCCGATTCCGCCGCCTACACAGAGAATGATACCGTCCTTCTTCTCGATGTGTGTGGGCTTACCGAGAGGCCCGACAAGAACCGGGATATTGTCGCCAACGTTGAAGGTCTCCGAGAACCTGCGGGTAGTTGCCCCGACGGTCTGGAAGACGATGGCAATCCAGCCTGCTTCGGGGTCAGCGTCTGCGATGGTCAAGGGTATTCTCTCGCCGTAATCCTCGTCAATCTGGAAGATGATGAACTGCCCGGCCTTCCTGTTGCGTGCGATTTCAGGAGCTTCAACCTTGAAGTAATAAACGCTCTGGTCTCTTTCCTTGTCATAGGAGAGCTGGCGTTTCTCAAGTATCTTATGCAAAAGATATTCCCCCTCATATAGATTTGTGTTGTGGAAATGGATAATAACCTGCAAATGATAAGCCCAATTGAGATTTAAGACAAGCAATATTTCAGGACTTAATTTTGTAGCAGGCACTCATAAATCTTTGTGGCATGTTAAAATGTCCGGGCAATGACAAATAATTTCAGGAAGGATTGACACAAATGATCCAGCCTCCTATAATCAAGCCACGAGCCACGAGCCAATCTATTGCCTTCTGGGAAGGACACTTCAACAAGTTCACACCGTACAAAGTAAACAGCGACATTAACCGCGAAGATTATTCATTCCTCAAGCCCATAATCCCCGGCATCAATGGCAGGAAAATACTCGAACTAGGCTGCGGCAACGGAGATATGTCCGTGTTCATGGCCTTGAACGGCGGGATAGTCCACGCAGTCGACAACACTCAGGGCGGAGTCAGGAACACACTTGCGCTTGCAGGGTACAACGGCGTTAATGTCAGTGCCAGCGTCATGGATGCAGGGGACGTTGACCGCTTGGGTGAACGCTATGATTTCGTCGTGGGAAAGATGGTGCTTCACCACATAGAGCCTTTCAGGGAGTTTGCCGCAAAGCTCAGGCAGTGCATGAATGACGGAGCTACGGGACTGTTCTACGAGAACTCATCACGGAACAGGATACTGATATTCTTCCGCAACCACCTCGTAGGACGCTGGGGAGTTCCCAAATACGGCGACAATGTCGAGATACCGCTTGAGGACTCAGAGATAGATGCCCTCCGTGAAAATTTCAGTGAAGTAAGCATTACTATTCCCAAGTTCGTATTCTTCTCGATGCTTGGCAGCTATATCTTCAGGAAGAGCAAGGGGCTCCAGTCGTTCTTCAGGAGGCTTGATGAGTTCTTCTACAGGCGCGTGAAAATCTTCAACCGTTACAGCTATCATCAGGTTGTCATGTTCAGAAGATGAAGGCACTACGAAGCAGTTTATGTTTTGAGGGTAAATCATCAATCGTGTATAATTTCCTCATCCCAAATACTAATACACATGGAGAACGAACAATGAAGGCAGTACAAATCGTAAAGCCCAATGAGCTGCGAATAATCGACATGCCCAAGCCCGAACTCACTGAGCATGACAACGTCCTCGTGAAGGTCAAGGCATCCGGCATCTGTGGCTCAGACGTAGGCATCTATCACGGCACGAACGCCGCCGCAACTTATCCCCGCGTTATCGGCCATGAGATAGTCGGCGAGATCATCGAGACCGGCCCGAACGTCAAGACCCGCAAACCCGGTGAACGCGTCATCATCGACCAAGTTACGGCCTGCGGACACTGTTACGCCTGCAGGAAGTCCCGCCCCAACGTCTGCCACAACCTCAAGGTCAGGGGCGTACACATTGACGGGGGATACAGGGAGTTCATGGCCGTACCTGAAGGCGACTGCTACGTTATCCCTGACTTCCTCGAATACAGGGACGCGGTCATGATTGAGCCAACGACAATAGCAGTACAGGCATGTTCACGTGCACAGCTTGAGAGTGAGGATGACGTTCTGATTATCGGTGCCGGGGCATTGGGTAGCAGCCTCCTACGTATCGTCAGGCTCTTCAACCCCCACAGTATCATCATGGCCGACATTGACGAGGGAAGATTAGACGAGGCACTGAAGAACGGTGCGACGGCGAAAATCAACTCCCGAAGTGAAGACCTCGTGAAGCGTGCGAAGGAACTTACGGGAGGTTACGGCCCGACAGTAACGATTGATGCGGCGTGCGTGAAGGGAAGCCTGCTCAGTGCGTGCCAAGCCGCCGGGAATGCTACGAGGGTCATCACTATGGGTTTCAGCGTTGCACCTGATGAGATCAACCAGTTCGTGATAACCTCGAAGGAACTCGACATACGGGGCTCAAGGTTGCAGAACCGAAAATTCGGCGAGGTAATCAGACTCGTCAATGAACGCAAAGTGAACCTTCAGGGTGCGGTGTCTCACACGTTCCCGTTCATGGAGGCACAGAAGGCGTTTGACTTTGTGGACAGCAGAGACCCGTCAATCCGCAAGATCTCCCTGATTTTCGACTGAGTGAATGACGCTGTGATTTGCCCCCTCGTGATTTTGCGGAGTTGTTGCAGAGTTCCTTGACTTTCAGGATTTAACGAGTATCATATCTTTCATGCTCTAAAAGTTAGTTCATTTATTCCTAGTGTGTGAACCTTTTAGCGTTAGTAGTAAGTAATTTTGCCCCCCCCCCTCTACGTATGTTATGCAATGAGTGGGGGAGCTTTCAGAAAGCAGGGGGTGATTTTTCGTAGATGATTCTTTGTCCAGAAGTAAGGAATGACGCAGCAAGTTCAACAAGACCCCTTTCGGGAAAATTGGGAGGGGTTTTTTCTTGCTTGGTGTGCGTGTCCTTAAGGTGTCCTGAACGGAAAAATACCCTCCGCCACATACAGCGGGGGATAAATTTATGCCTTTATCCTCGTGCCATCCCAACAAGACGCTTCCCCAAGTCATAGGCTTTCTTGAGGTCTTCGGGGAAAACTTTATCCCTGTGTTCAGCCTTTTCACTCTCACTAAACACACTCGCATCATAGCGTGAATAGTCCGTGAACTGGTAGGTGTCATATGCGCATAAAGTCTCGCAGTGTCCAAGAACTAGCTCCATAGCCTGAGAGTTCGGCGCAAAGTATTCGGTGTAATGTATTTTCCCTGCAAGTTCCTCCGGGCAGTTCATCGTGTAGATTAGCGCGCTGTATATCGTCCTGTCTATTGCGCGGGGTCTGGTGCCGTCAGGGTTGACGTTGTAGCTCATGATGGGGAATAGGAGACGCTCAAGGAACAGCCTCATCATTCCTGTGGGGTAGCTGAAGTATATAGGGCTGCCTATGACGAGGACATCAGAGGCCAGAGCCCTATCCAGTACCGGGCGCAAATCATCACGATAAGCACACAGGCCGTTAGTCTTCGAGCCTTTGACCTTGCACGCAAAACACGAGACACAGCCCTTGAAGCTCATGTCGTAAAGATGCACCAGCTCACATTCAGCCCCTGAGTCAGAAGCTCCCTTCATGGCCGACTCAAGCATCTTATGGGTGTTCCAGTTTTTGCGGGGTGATCCGTTCACAAACAGTGCCTTCATTATTTTCCTCCTGCTTTTTCTGCCAGACGCTTGCCCATTTCGTAGGCTCTCTTCAGGTCTTCGGGGAAATGTTCATCACGGTATTTTGCCTTCATGGGCTCTATTCCCTCCGCAACGTCATAGCGTGAATAGTCGCTGAACTGGTAGGTGTTGTATGCGTAGAGCGTCTCACTATACCCGAAAAGCTGTTCAAGAAATCTCTGTGTCTCGCTGAACATCTTTAGGTAGCCGAACTCATTGATGCCTTCTTCGTCAGGATAGCCCATCGTGTAGATCATGCCCGTGTAAATGTCCCGCTCAAGTATTCGGCTCTCCATTGTGTGGGTTGCCTCGTCATACTTGCCATTGTAGGACAGGACAGGGAACATCAGACGCTCAAGGAACGAGTAGAACATTCCTGTAGGATGGCTGAAGTATATAGGACTCCCTGCAACGAGAACATCACTATGTAGTGCCTTCTCCAGTATTGGCCTCAAGCCGTCCCTGTATGCACACAGGCCGTTGGTCTTATTCCCCTTCACTTTGCACGCAAAACATGACACACAACCCTTGAAGCTGTAATCATAGAGGTGAATCATCTCACATTCTGCCTCAGCATCTTGTGCTCCCTTCATGGCCTGTTCGAGCATCTTGTGAGTGTTCCAGTTCTTTCGCGGCGAACCATTCACAAACAACGCCTTCATAGATTGTTCCTCCCTCGTGGATTTTTCGAGGGTATTATACTATTGCCACACTTGAAGGAATTTCACGAAAGGGGATAAAAATGTCTAACATCTTCAAGCCTGAGTCGCAATACAAAGCGTTCATTGCTTCGCTGGTAACTTTCGGGCTGGCTTATGGACTCTATAAGGCTGTCCTGGACAACTACCTTGCTGAGATCGTGAGCATGTCCCAGTTCGACAGGGGAGTCTCTGAATTTTTCCGGGAGCTTCCGGGGTTCATGCTGGTGTTTGTTCTTGCTGTACTGTATGAATTTTCGGCGGAGAAAATATTTCAGGCCGGTGCCCTCGTAATGCTTGCAGGAATGATGATGCAGTCGTTTGTTCTGGCTGAAAGGCTCTACGTTACGGCGGCAGTCTTCGTGTACTCACTCGGTGAACACATGCAGTTCGGCATGAGGAGCACATTAGCCCTCCAGTACTCGCGTGAAGGCCGGGGCGGGGCAGCATTGGGTATCCAGAACTCAGCCTACCAGTTCGGGACATTGGCGGGGTATATCGTCATCGCGTTAGTGTTCGGGCTTCTTGCCGGGAGAACGGGGCTTTACCGCCAGGTGTTCATCTTGTCGTCAGGAATAATACTCGTGGGCTTCTTCATATCCCTCAAGATGACGGGTGAAAGCAGGCATGACCACAACGTCAGCAGGTTCTACTTCAGGCGGAAGTACTACAAGTTCTACATGCTTGAGGTCTTCTACGGTGCACGAAAACAGATATTCTTCACGTTCGGGCCGTACTTGCTGGTACTGTTCTACGGTGCCGGGGCAATGGCAATCAGTATCCTTTTCGCTATCTCGGCAATAGCTACGTTCATATGCTCGCCGCTAATCGGGAAGATAATTGACCGCTTCGGCTACAAGATCGTTATGGTCATGGACACATTGATACTCGTTATTGTGTGCTTCTTCTACGGTTTCGCGCATCATCTCTTCAGCATGGATACAGCATTCATTGTCTGCTGTGTCAACTACATACTTGATGCGGTGATCTCTCTTGCGTCAATGGCCTCGAATGTCTACGTCCAGGATCTCTCGGACACTCCTGAAGAGGTCAAGGCCACAATCTCGACCGGCGTATCAGTCAACCATCTCATCACTATACTGATTGCGTTGTTTGGGGGCTGGATATGGCAGGTTATGGGGATTGAGACGCTCTTCATGCTTTCGGCATTCTTCGGTCTCTGCAACAGTGCCTATGCCGCGGGGGTAAACGCTGAACGGGACAGGCTGCTATAAGCTGAGGCTGCCGATAAACACACAGCAGCCCCGGTTGATGCTCTATCTTCTTGGCGGTCTTCTTTCGGGCTGGTATCTTCTTGTGTCTCCCTGTACCGGCACTCTCATGGGCTGTAAGGGTTGGCGGTCATATCGTCCTCTTCCTCCCGGTGCACTAGGAGGCGGAGGGGCTTGGTACACTGGCCCGTTACGATGACGCTTTGTGTTGTTGTGGAGGACAAGGCCGATAAGCAGTGCGGCAACTCCAGCGGCAACGATTTTCCCGGCAGTGTCGCTCTTCTTGATGGTCGGGGTTCTGTCCTCGGACAACGGGGCAGGTGAGCTTGAGGGCTTCCGTGCTGTCTCACGCTGGGGGGCTTCAGTGTTCCCGGATGTTCCTGACGCTTCGGCTAGGAGTGCCTGCCTCTGTTCGGGGGTAACTGCATCAGGTGCGTCGGACACTAGGCGGATAACTGCCTTCCTGCATTCCTCGCTCATTGTCCCGCCGTAAACTAGCCATCCGGTACATGCCTGACGTTCTTCTGCTGTGAGCCTCGTGAACGCTTCAGTGCCTGAGTAAGCTACCATTGCTTCACGTGCCTTTGACTCTGCGGCCTCTGAGAAAGTGCAAAATGATACGGCTATGATTAACGCGATGAGAAGGGCAAATCTCTTCATGAATAAACACCTCCTTTAATGGCCGTAAAATACCACAGCTTCATATAGAGATTGTGAATTTTAACGTATAATATCCCCAATCCACACAAGCAAAAAAATTCATCAAGGGGGGTATTCTTTCACTATGGGAATGAGGGGAATACACACATCAATCAACGACATACGCCGAGCAATATTCGCCGAAGTTGCCAGATTGTCCTACAACTACAAGCCCGGCGATCTCTCAGAGATGGAGCTAATCCCGTACCGAGTAATTCCGGGTGAGGTCTCGCATTACCGGGATGACGTCTTTCTTGAGCGTGCAATAGTCAGGGAACGCATAAGGCTCGCAATGGGTCTGCCACTCCGTAAAGCCTCAGAACATGCCCCGGTCTCAACAGGAGCTGAAGAGTGCGTACACCCTGAGAAGTACTACCAGCCGCCGCTAATCAACATCATCAAGTTTGCGTGCCACTCATGCCCGGACAACAAGGTAGTGATCACCGACCAGTGCCAGGGATGCCTAGCCCGGCCATGCTCTCAGGTCTGCCCGAAGGACGCAATATATTTCGAGCACGGACGAGCCCACATTAACCCGGACAAGTGCATAAAGTGCGGAAAATGCATGACGGTCTGCCAGTACGGGGTAATACTCAGGATGCAGCGGCCGTGTGCTGTAGCCTGCGGGGTCAAGGCCATAACTACCGACGAGTTCGGACGCGCTGACATAGACCAGGAAAAATGCGTGTCCTGCGGAATGTGCCTCGCTAACTGCCCGTTCGGAGCTATTGCCGACAAAGCCCAGATATTCCAGTGCATACAGGCCATAAGGAGCGATGTCCCGGTTTATGCGGCGATTGCCCCGGCGATTGCTGGACAGTTCGGGAAGACATTAACCCCCGAAAAGATGAGGGCGGCATTCCAGGCTTTGGGCTTCCATGACGTTGTGGAGGTTGCTGTAGGTGCTGACCTTTGCACGTTGCAGGAGGCAGAGGATTTCGTGAAGGAAGTACCCGAAAAGCTCCCGTTCATGGGAACGTCATGTTGTCCTGCGTGGTCTGTCATGGCCAAAAAGGAGTTCCCACAGTTCGCCGAGTGTATCAGCATGGCATTGACCCCTATGGTTCTCACTGGACGGCTCATCAAGAAGGAACACCCCGGCTGCAAGGTTGCGTTTATCGGGCCATGTGCCGCCAAGAAACTTGAGGCCAGCCGCAGGAGCGTGAGGAGTGATGTAGATTTTGTGCTGACGTTCGAGGAAGTAGCGGGGATGTTCGAGGCCAAAGAGGTGGATTTCGACTACCTAGAGAAGATGCCCGTGCCTGACACTGCGAGTGCTGACGGACGGGGCTTTGCTGTTTCGGGCGGAGTTGCTGAGGCTGTCGTGAACTGCATCAAGAACCTTCACCCTGAACGTGAAGTTCTGACCGAACGCGCTGAAGGGCTCAACGATTGCCGGAAGATGCTCCTTATGGCCAAAGCAGGCAAGCGCAACGGGTACTTGCTTGAGGGTATGGCGTGCCCCGGCGGTTGTGTAGGTGGTGCTGGGACTGTCGAGCTGATCAACCAGGCTGCTGGTGAGGTGGCAAAGATCAAGAAGATGTCAGCAAAGGCTCATGCATACGAGAGCGAGTTTGAGAAGATACTTCCTGAACTTGAAGAATGATGCGTGATATAATTTGCCCATCCACGAAATTTATTCCATTGAGGGGGAAAAAATAACAATGGCAAACAAGTATGCAGGGACACAGACCGAGAAGAACTTGCAGGCGGCATTTGCAGGCGAGTCTCAGGCGCGCAACAAGTACACCTATTTTGCGTCAAAGGCTAAGAAGGAAGGCTTCGAGCAGATAGCGGCAATATTCCTCCAGACAGCGGCAAACGAGAAAGAGCACGCTGAGATCTGGTTCAAGGAGCTTGAGGGGATCGGCGACACTGCGGCGAACTTGGCGGCGGCCGCTGACGGCGAAAACTACGAGTGGACCGACATGTACGAGGGTTTCGCCAAGACGGCGGAAGAGGAAGGCTTCAAGGCACTGGCGGCAAAGTTCAGGATGGTCGCGGCAATCGAGAAGCACCACGAGGAACGCTACAGGGCACTTCTCCGCAACGTTGAGGCACAGGAAGTGTTCGCCAAGAGTGAAGTGAAGGTGTGGGAGTGCAGGAACTGCGGGCATATCGTGGTTGGTACGAAGGCCCCGGCCATGTGCCCGGTCTGTGCGCATCCGGGAGCGTATTTCGAGATCCACGCCGAGAACTACTAGGGCATAACGGGAATTTCACGGACTCCCCTGCGGATTTTTTCTGCGGGGGAATGTTTTTACCGGGTGAAGGCATTAACTCCTGACCAGCTCGCAAGCCCCATCACTCGGACGTAACCAGAACCTCAGCATCACCTTCAACCACATAATCACTCCCGCAGTCAGACGGCACAAAGACATTCCCGCCCTTCACGAGCCTGTAACTCACACTCTCACACCTGAAGACGCATTCACCCTCAAGACACAGCATGAACCTGAAGCCCTTACCCCCCTGAGTGCTGCCGTTGAACGGAGCACGCAGTCTCTCAGCCGTGAACTTGCTGCAGCTCACGATCACATTGCCGGATTTTCCCGGAGGTGTTATGTTGAGCGGAAATGTGTTCGTTACGTCGAGTGCCTTGCTGATGTGGAGCTCGCGGGGTTTCCCGTCTGCACCCTTGCGGCCGTAATCGTAGACCCGGTAGGTTATGTTCGAGTTCTCCTGTATCTCAGCTAGCGTTATTCCCGGACCTATAGCGTGGATTGTCCCGGCAGGAATGAAGAACGTATCACCGTCCTCAACGTAGACCTTCCGCAGTAAGTCCGTCAGTGTCTCGTTCATTATTGCGGCCTCGAACTCACGCCGTGAAATGTTCTGCCTGAATCCCAAGTATATATACGCCCCCTCGTCATGGCCGAGAATGTACCATGCCTCAATCTTGCCCCGGCTGTGCTCAACCCTCCGCGCGTAATCCGTGAACGGGTGAACCTGAATCGAGAGCGGCTGCCTTGCGTCAATCAGCTTCACCATCACCGGGAACGTCTCTTCAGGCGTGAACTTTTCCGAGACAATGGCTGGAAATCTCCTCACTGCCTCCGAGAGCGTCAACCCCTCAAGTTCACCGTCAAGAATGATATTATCCCCGTCAGGATGTGAGGCAAGCTCCCAGCTTTCGGCCAATGTGTCAGTTCCGGGAGCTTTTCCCCATTCGTCTATGAGCCTCGTACCGCCCCAGAGGTAATTCTTGAAGACAGGCTTTAATCTGAACGGGAGCATCAGCTTACACCGTCATAGTTCCGTTGTTGATGTAGACTCTCGGAACTCTCCCAGAAGGAGCGCAGACCATCTCGTGAATTATTGTCCCTGCGTTCTTTGCGGCTATGGGCATTAGCTCACCGTCAAAGACAGTAGCAACGTCCCCGGCCTTAACCCCTCCCGGAATGTCCGTAACGTCAATCATCGTCATATCCATACAGACGCGCCCAAGTACCGGGCAGGCAGCATCACGTATCTTCACGCCGTAATTGTTCGAGAGTACCCTATGGAGTCCGTCAGCATAGCCGATGGGCAATACTGCAATGACAGAGTCGCGCTTCAGTGTGTACGTCCTCCCGTAGCTTATTGTCGCCCCTGCCGGAAGATGTCTCACTGCCGTGATCCTGCTCTTGAGGGTCATTACCGGGTGAAGTCCGAGAGTGCTGTCCTCGTTGCCGGTCTCAGTTGATGCATAGCCGTAGAGAACGAGCCCGAAACGTCCCATGTCGAGATGAGCCGCCGGGTAATCTAGCACACCAATGCTTGCCGCCGCGTGGGTAATCCCGAACTCATGGCCTGATCTGCTCAGGTAGTCTTTTGCCTCGATGAGCCTTCTCAGCTGGAGACGGGTAAATTCCGGGCTTTCGTCTGCCGCCGCAAAGTGAGTGAACAATCCTTCAGCCTTGAGTCCCGGAAGATTACAGGTATCGAGAATTTCGCGGGCTGTTCTGTCTTTGCCTTCGTGGTTTTCGGGCCAGTAGAACCCTGTCCGGCTCATCCCTGTATCTATCTTGATGTGAATGTTTATCGTCCTGTCTGAGGACTGGGCATAATCTGAGAGTGCCTTTGCGTTCTGGAAGTCCCCGACTGCCTGAGTGATGTTGTACTCGAACATTAAGGGTGCAAGGTTGGGGTCAGCCTGTCCCAAGCAGAGAATGGGAATGTGTATGCCGTTCTTGCGGAGCTCTATGCCTTCGGGGATTGCCGCAACAGCCAGCCAGTCAGCCCCTAAGTCCTGGAGCTTCCGTGCGCAGTGAATGCTTCCGTGTCCGTAGGCATTGGCTTTTACGACGGCGAGGAATTTTGCCGAAGGGTTGAGGATTGAGCGGAGTATCCTGAAGTTATGGGCGAGCTCGTCAAGGTTAATCTCTGCCCATGTCCGGGACATAGAAAGTTCAAGGTCAGTCATGTGAATAGTCTCCTCTGTGAATGTTTGGCGATATTATAGCAACGGGCAAAAAAAACAGACCCTCGATATTCCGGGAGCCTGTGTGAATTTGCCGGGGGGTTATGATGCTTCCCTCTCACGTTTATGGGGCTTTACGGGCTTCAACGTGCTGTACTCAAGGCCGAGCCTCTTCATGATTGGGTCAACCTGCGCATGGATGTAGCTTATCATCTCTTCATCAGACATGTCCTTTACTTCCTCATAAAGGCTGACACGTATTGCGTCTAACTCGTCTTCAAAATCGTCATAAACCTTCTCACTCATGATTTAACACCTCCTCTGCTGTAACGATCATTATTCCGCTATAGCCTTCCTCCCTATTTATGCTTGCTGTCATGAGCCTTGTCTTGTTTCGGTTGATGTGATGGAAGTTGTATGAAACTATGCAGTCAAGCTCATATACTGAAGCTATGGCTATGTGTAAACTGTCAAAGATGTGTGAGGCTGGAATAACACCTTTCTCTACATAAAGCCGTCCTAAACGTTTTGTCTCAGAGGAATTTTCCAGGTTCTTAGGTTTGTACTCCTCAATCAAGGATAACATCTTACTTCGCTTAGGTTCTTTAGCTTTCTCTAATTCCTCTACTACCAAACCAGACGTATATGCTTCAAACTCCCCGGCTCTTATGGCCTCAAACAGCCTCAACACGTCCTCATGTCCCGGCCTGTCCTCGTCAAAGTAGTAGTTGAATACCGTTGTCTCCAAGTATAAGCGTAATGTCTCTATGTTATGTCATCCCTTTCTGTCTCGATATTATAGACGATTGCCGAAAAAAACAGACCGGGTGAAATTTTCCCGGCCTGCCTTGAAGTTCCGCGCGTGATGAGGTTACTGCTTCGTCAGTGTATAGGTGCAATGATAGTAATCTGAGTTGGGGTCAAGAGGATTTCGGTCATCCTCCACAACGTTCGCTGTCCTTGATGATGTCATGGTCAGGGTTATAGTGTCCTCCTCATCGTTCTTCAGCGTTCCATATTTCGAGTAGTACCATACATTATTGCCGCGATACTCAAATACAGGATAGTACACCTCGTCCTCATGGTTAGATTGTCCGTTGTTCCTAACCCAGTCATAAGTCCTTGTCATTGTAGCCTTAACTGACTTATTATCCCCGCTTACTACCACGTTGCTGAACGTTACAGTCCCGCTTACTGTTCCGCTGCCGGTTTCGTTGCCTTCTTTCACTGTCATTATTCCGTTCGACACTGTCCAGGTGCCTGTGAGCGTGCTGATGTCGTATGTCCCTGACTGGTTACCAGGCGTTTGCTCTGAAGCCTGCTTAGTGATTGTGTAGCTCATGTGGAAGTGCACGCCGGAAAAATCGTTGTCCGAGTAATATCCGTCCCTCTCAACCGTTGCTGTTGTTGCTGAAGTGATAGTTACCGTTGTGCTGTATGGGCCGTCGTCATCAGTCCCGCTCAAACGCCACGTGTTGCCGCTAACGTGCGTGAAGGTCTTTGAGCCTGAGCCGCCGAAATTGTCCCGGACATCTGAGACTAGCACAGAGCCGTTCTGAACCGCGTCCCAACGTATATTTGCCGACACGTCCAGACTGCCGCCGCTGGTCGCATTGGTGAGTGAGACTTGACCGCCCTTAAGAGTCATTGTTGCGTTCACTCCGCCGCCTGTAGCTGTTCCTGAACCGTTCGAGGCTGTCCATGTTCCTGTGAGTGTGGTGAAGGGGTATGTTGTTGACTGATTGCCAGGGATCTCCGGCGTAACGTCCTGACTCTGGTTCTGAGGCGTTCCGTTGTTCTCGTTGCCTGTCGTTGTGGTGTTGCTGCTTCCTCCACAGCCTGAGTTGAGGGTGGCCATCACAAGGAGCATCAAAACGAGCCAGCATAAATTTTTGCGCATTAGTGATTACCTCCCATAAAGTATACTTGCACGACCAATACCCAATGCCTCATACTATTCTATAAAAATTAGCCGATGGGGAACTATCTTGCGTGTGCTTCCCTGTAACATCCCGGAAAATTCAGCCCCTAAGTGCTTACATGAGCGTTAAACTGTAAAATGCTATATAATTATTCCATCCACAAAAATTTATTCACAGGAGGGTAATTCATAGCATGTTAGTAAACGCTAAGGAAATGCTCACAGCCGCAAAGGCCGGTCATTACGCAGTCGGCCAGTTCAACATCAACAATCTCGAATGGACAAAGGCAGTCCTTCAGGTCGCAGAAGAGCTCAAATCCCCCGTCATTCTCGGTGTCTCCGAAGGTGCAGGAAAGTACATGGGCGGCTTCCGTACCGTCCAGGCAATGGTCGAGGCAATGGACGCATCACTCGGCATCACCGTACCAGTCTGCACGCACCTCGATCACGGCACATACGAGGGAGCCTACAAGTGCATCAAGGCCGGGTTCACGTCAATCATGTTCGACGGCTCACATTTCCCCATTGATGAGAACGTGGCAAAGACAGTAGAGCTCACCCACGCGGCCCACATGCTGGGAATGACGATTGAGGCAGAAGTCGGGGCAATCGGCGGAGAAGAGGACGGAGTCGTAGGCATGGGCGAATGTGCAGACCCCGACGAGTGCAAGCGCATCGCTGATCTGGGAGTAGACATGCTTGCGGCAGGCATCGGCAACATTCACGGCAAGTACCCCGCAAACTGGAAGGGACTCTCGTTCGAGACGCTCGCCAAAGTCCAGGAAAAGACCGGGATTATGCCCCTCGTCCTTCACGGAGGCTCAGGCATTCCTGACGAGATGGTGAAGAAGGCAATCACTCTCGGTGTCTCAAAGGTCAACGTCAACACTGAGTGCCAGTTAGCATTTGCCGCCGCCACGAGGAAGTACATCGAGGCCGGGAAAGACAACGAGGGCAAAGGATACGACCCGCGCAAGCTCCTTGCACCCGGATTTGAGGCCATCAAGGAGACAGTCAGGGAGAAGATCCGCCTCTTCGGTTCGGACGGGAAAGCATAAGTTGAGCGCAAAGAAGTATTTTCTCGACGGTAAGTTTATCGGTGATGGGAGCCTCGCTGTAATTGCGGGGCCCTGTTCGCTTGAAAGCCCCGAATTAGGCCTCCGTGTCGCTAAGTTCATGAAGAGACTTTGTGATGAGCGGGGGCTTCTCTACGTCTTCAAGGCATCATTCGACAAGGCCAACAGAACATCAGTTCACGCATGGAGAGGGCCAGGACTCGTGAAGGGACTAGAACAGCTTGCAGAGATCAAGAGCGTCGCAGGTGTTCCGATACTTACGGACATACATGAGAGCTCACAGGCCGCACCCGCTGGTGAAGTCGTCGACATACTGCAGATACCCGCCTTCCTTTGCCGCCAGACTGATTTGCTCGTTGCCGCCGCAAAAACCGGGAAGATCATCAACATCAAGAAGGCACAATTCCTCGCACCTGAAGACATGATTTACGCCGCCGCAAAATGCCGTGAATCCGGGAACGACAGCATCATGCTCTGTGAACGCGGCACAATGATGGGCTATCACCGCCTTGTTGTGGACATGACGGGGCTCGTGGCTATGCGCGGGTTCGGTTACCCCGTTGTCTTTGACGCGACACACAGCGTGCAACGTCCGGGAGGTCTGGGCGGAATGAGCGGAGGGGATTACAGGCTTGCTCTTCCGTTGGCGAGGGCTGCTGCTGCCGTCGGGATTGATGCCGTTTTCGCCGAGACCCACCCCAACCCGAAAGAGGCTCTCAGTGATGGCCCGAACATGATACCCCTCGAACAGATGGGCAGATTCCTTGATGAGGTGCTGGCCGTTCATGAACTGTGCAGGAACTTTATACCCCCCGAAGAAAGCTCATAACCCCGAAAAAACATTCTCTAGAAAGCTGGTGATGAAATGAGCAGCCTTATTGTCTCAAGGTTTGGCGGTATTGAGGCCGCCGACTCCCAAGAAGTGAAGAAATCCGCCGAAATCATAAAATCCAACCCCTCCCGCCGCTATATAGTGGTGTCAGCTCCCGGCTCAGCTCCCGGAAAAATAGGCATCACTGACATGCTCTATATATGCCACTCAAGATTTCAGAGCCGCGAGAAATATGATGACATACTAGGGCAAATCTCAGAACGCTACAAGGAAATAGTATCAGGAACAGGAATTGAATTTGACGTTGACACAGAGATAGTTGCGCTCAAACGGAGCCTTGAGTTCGGGATGAACTTGGACTACATAGCAAGCCGCGGTGAATACATAATGGCAAAGATATTCGCGAGGCTGCTTGACTGGCCGTTTGTCGACGCGTCAGAGATAATATTCTTCAACAAGGATGGAACTCCAGACATTGAGAAAACTTCTGCCGTTATGAGAGATGCCCTATCAGGGATTGAGCGCGCAGTGATACCCGGCTTCTACGGGTCTCTTCCTGACGGGAAAATCAAGACCTTCAGGCGCGGGGACTGCGACTCTGCCGGGTCAATAGTGGCGTGTTCGGTGAAGGCTGACCTTTTCGAGAAGTGGAGCGAGACATCAAAGATATACAGTGCTGACCCTGCCGTTATTCCTGATGCTGAGGTCGTGAGCCACATAACGTATAACGAGGCTCTTGAGCTCAACTATCTTGGGATTGACATTGTAACTGACAATGTAGTGCTTATGCTTGGCGAGGCCGGAATCCCAATGAGGATATGCAGCACCAACAGGCCCGAAGACGAGGGAATGCTGATCAGCCCGAAACTTCCCGAAGGAGTTTCCCGGAGCATGGCCGCGTGCATTTCAGGGAGAAAGGCATTTACCATAGTGAGCATCAAGAAATACGGACTGAACACGACATCAGGATTTGGTGAAAAACTTTTCGGCATCTTTGCGCGGAACAACATAGCCTGCCAGCACTATCTTTCTGGAATCCACAAGATGGCCTTTGTCCTGAAGAACCCAATGTTTGACCTCCGGCGCGTCCAGATACTCAAGGACATAGAACGGGCATTAGAGCCTTTATCTGTAACAGTGGAAAAAGGCTTGTCCCTCATAGCAGTAATAGGTGAGGGCATTGGAGCAGTTATAGGGACGTTCAGCAGGATACTTTCAGCACTTTCTGAGGCTGGTATAAATGTCAGGATGATAGATCAGGGCTCGGATGACCTCAACATAATAATCGGTGTCGCTGATTCTGACTATGAGGCAGCAGTGAAGGCACTCTACAACGCTGTCGGGAAGGGGAACAACAGCCTTGCCGCATACTGACAGCGAACTTCTTGAGGCCGCCAAGAGGTTAATGCTCACGGAAGCCAACGGGATACTTCACTCGGCGGAGAATATCGGCCCCGAAATCGTCAGGGCTGCCCGTGAGATATACGCCTGCACCGGGCGCGTTGTAGTTGTCGGTCTTGGGAAGTCCGGCCATGTCGGGCGAAAAATCTCCGCAACCCTCGCATCAATGGGAACGCCGTCATTCTTCCTTCATGCCGCCGAAGCCTCACATGGTGATCTGGGCATGGTCAGGGGTGAGGATGTCGGGCTATTCATCAGCAACAGCGGGGCATCATCTGAGATTGTCGCGTTACTGCCGCACTTCAGGAGGACGGGCGCAAAGATGATAGCCATAACAGGAGCAATGAAATCACCTTTGGCCGAACACTCGGACATAGTGATTAACGCACATGTAGACGATGAGGGAGACCCGTTACAGCTTGCACCGATGAGCAGCACTACTCTAGAGCTCGTTACGGGTGATGCACTGGCTGTAATCGTGGCGGTATTGAGGGGGCTTAAGCGTGAGGATTTTGCGTTGTTCCATCCGGGGGGGACTCTTGGGCGCAGGCTCTTGACGCGAGTCCGTGATGTCATGGGCACAGGTGAGAGTCTCCCGGTCGTCAGTGAGGGTGTTACGGTGAAGGATGCCCTTTTCGTGATTACCGGGAAGGGCTACGGAGCAACGTGCATTGTCGATGATGAGGGAAGATTGACGGGGATATTCACGGACGGAGATTTGCGGCGGCTTATGGAGAGGTCAGGCAATGACGCGTTCAGCACACCAATTCAGGACGCAATGACACGCAACCCCAAGACCATAAGCCCCGATGCACTTGCGGCCTCAGCAGTCAGGATGATGGAGAGGCAGGAGATCAGCGTACTGGTTGCTGTTGAGGATTGCAGGCCGGTGGGGATAATACACATTCACGAGCTACTGAAAGCAGGGATAGCATGAAGATACTGGGGATAATTCCAGCACGTTACGCATCTACTAGGTTTCCGGGGAAGCCTTTGGCCGATATTCTGGGTAAACCGATGATACAGCACGTCTACGAGCGGGCGAAAATGTCGGAATATTTATGTGATGTCCTTGTTGCCACTGACGACAGGAGAATACATGACTGCGTTACTGGTTTCGGCGGCTATGCAGTGATGACGGGCTCAGAACTGCCCAACGGAACAGCAAGGTGTGAGGAGGCTCTGAGGCTCTGCGGTTCTGACGCTGAGGCTGTGATCAACATTCAGGGTGATGAGCCATTGCTTGACCCGGTGATGATTGATGAGGTTGCGGGGCTCTTGCGGGACTACGGGGACGAATGCGCCACGCTCTGCAGGGAACTTCACGGAGACCCGGCCAACCCCAACGCCGTCAAGGTAGTCCTCTCACAGGACTGGCACGCTCTGTATTTCTCGCGGTCATTGATACCCTACAAA
Source organism: Synergistaceae bacterium (assembly GCA_017405525.1). GTDB lineage: Bacteria > Synergistota > Synergistia > Synergistales > Aminobacteriaceae > JAFUXM01. The sequence goes on along the minus strand of JAFRAH010000022.1, from coordinate 7,611 downwards.
CGCAACAGGTCAAGCCTCCCGTTCTATGAGCACATTGGCATTTATGGCTACACTGTGGGATTCCTGAAGGAGTATGTTTCACTGCCTGGCACGCCGCTTAGTGATGCAGAGAGCCTCGAACAGCTCAAGATTCTGGAGCATGGCCGGAAAATCAGAGTGAAGCTCACGTCAAGCACCCGTGAAAGCATCGGGGTAGACACGCCGGAAGATTTAGTGAGAGTGAGGGAGATAATGAATGCCGAAATTTGAGCACGCTGTGATAATCAGCGACAGGATACGGGGGCATCTTCACCAGTCGCAGGGTGTGGCAGAATGGCTTGAACGTCTTGACGGGACGGAGATAGATCCTTCAGTGGTGAATATACCGGATATGCCATTGTTGGAGCGTTTCCTGAAGCTGAAAGTTTTTGTGAACGGCCTGGAAGTTCACGGGGGGGCATTCTCGCGGGAATGGCTAAAGGCTCTGGGAGTCCGCTACAATAAGTACGAGAAGGGCACTACGCTGTTCATTTCTGCCGGAAGCAAGGCCGCACCTTTCTGCCTGGCCCTCGCAAAAGCAACGCACAACAAATCCGCCGTCCTCATGACCCCGTCAGTCTTGGGCACAAAGCCGTTCAACTACGCCATAGTTCCCGAACACGACAAACCAGACCCTCACGCTGGGAACGTCCTGACTACGTTGGGAGCACCTAACCACATTTACGCCCCGGCACTGAAGGATATAGCCTCGCACTACTTTGCCGGGAGAGACCTGGAAGGGCATAAAGTCGTTGCTGTCCTGATAGGGGGGAGCGATGCCAACTACAGCATAAATTCACGCTGGGCAAGGGACGTTCTTACACCGTTAAGTGAGATGCGGGATGTGAAGTTCCTCATTACTACCTCAAGGCGGACAGGTGAGGGTGTTGAAGAGACGATAGAGGAGATATTTTCGGGCAGTCCCTCACTTGAGTACATGTTCCTGTACTCGCGGACACCTAACCAGAACTCACTCACTGCTATTTTGGGCGCGGCTACTCATGTTCTCGTTACTGAGGACTCGGTCTCAATGGTCTCTGAGGCAGTAACGGCAGGGTTCAAGGTCGGGCTTATACGTCTTCCACGTTCGACGGGGATCATCAAGAACATGATGGGCTACGGAGCAAGACGGTTTGATGAGTTCTTCGCCAGAATGTCGGAACGCGGCCTAATCGAGGACTTCGGCAATGATATATATTTCCCCAAGTTCATGGAGGCATACGAGCAGAAACACGGGCTTGACTTCAACGAGGCCAAGCGTGCGGCAGAATGGATACTGAAGAACTAGATGAAGATACTCTACATTATTCCCGGCTTTGATGAGGGAGGTGCAGAAGTCCATGTGCTGAACCTCATTCGTGAGATGTCAGCTCTCGGCCATGAGATCACGCTAATATCCTCCGGCGGAAGGCTTGAACGTGAACTGCCTGAAAGCGTCAACCTCCTTCACATGCCCGCACAAAGCAAGAACCCCCTGACAGTGATACTTTGTGCCCTGAGAATTTCCCGGCTCAGCAAAAAATACAACTGGGACATAATACATGCACATTCACGTGTTCCTGCATGGATCTCATGGCTAGTCTCAAGGCTCACGGGCATAAAGTGGCTGTTCACTGCGCACGCTCTCTACTCGCTGAACTACGGAATAGCTCCCTTCAATCATTCTGACGGGGCAATATGCATCTCCGAGGCTGTAATGAATCACCTTCAAGGCCATCTGCCCGCGAACACCGCCATAATCCCGAACGGAATAATCCCCCCAAAGTTACGGCACAAGGACTTTCCCCATGACGGCATCACTAAATTTCTTGCTGTGGGACGCTTGACGCACCTGAAGGGTCTTGACGTTGCTCTGAAGGCACTTGCTGAGTTGAAGGGGTATGACTGGACGCTTGACGTTCTGGGTGAAGGTCATGAACGAAGGGAGCTTGAAGGTTTGTCACGGAGCTTGGGGATTGACGGGCGCGTGAACTTCCTAGGGGACAAGGACAGGCCGGAAGTTGAGGAGTACATGGCGGCCAGTTCGTGCCTGCTTTTCCCGTCATACAGCGAGGGGATGGGGCTTGTCGTCCTTGAGGCTCTGAGCATCGGGCTGCCGGTGATTGCGTCGGATCTTGAGGCACTGCGGGGGATTGCAGGGGGGGAGCTAGTCCCGGCTGGTGATGTCGGGGCTTGGCGTGAGGCTGTGAGGGAGTTCATCGAGACCGGGAGAGCCAGCCCGTTGAGGAGTGAGGGAATAATCACGGTTCATGACATGGCCGCAATGACTGAGGAATACTACAAGAAGACAGCCCCCTAAAAGGAAGCTGCCCCAAAAATCACGGCCCTCACGTCCGGCATCATTCCCATGAAGGAACACCTGCGCCGCAAAAATTCACACACATTCAGGCGCGCCGCCAATGTACCCCCTGAGACTTAACCCCTCCTGCCGACAGAAGGCCGAACTTTCACCATCTAGCCCTGCTGTGCCGTGTGTATCAGCGTCAGCATGTCCTTGAGTTCCCCGACCTGAATCTGCCCCGGAGCACTCACCTGACCTGCCGCACCGAACGTCATGCATGACCCCGAAAGCTCACATGCTACACGGCTCATCATTCCCAGAGGCCCCATCGAGATCGTCAGGAACGGACGGTCTGACTCTTTCCCGAACTCTACGGACGCTGCTATCACTGCCACAACGTCATCTTTCGTCTTGGGCATAACCGCGGCTTTGGGCATGTCTGCATTTGCTGCCTTCTGGTTCTTGAGGGTGCTCACTATCTCAGCAGCTGAAGGTGTGGCGGAAAAATTATGCCTTGACCCGACAACAAGACATCCGGCCTTGTGTATCTCGTCAACAAGTTTTGCCGATACGTCCGAGGCTTTGGCGTTCCAGTCAGTATTTCCCCAGAACATCTCGACATCAACCAGATCTGCATCACCGCTCTTTGCCACAGCTATATTCGTTGCTGAGTAGTCCTCGATTGACGGGGCAACTTCCCCGCCTTCGGGTTTCGTCCTTATCGTGAAGAGTATCGGGGTATTGCCCAGAACTTTGCGGAGCTCCTTCAACGTCTCAAGCATTACAGGGGTCTTGAAGAGGTCATCATAGAAATCCGCGCGCCATTCAACCAAATCTGCAGGGAGCTTGTTGATTTCTTCGGCCTTCGCGAGAATATCAGCCTTCGTTTTCGCCACTATAGGCACTATTGTCTTGGGTACTCCTGCACCGAGCTCGACATTCCTGATTTTGAGTGTCTTCATGGTACTGTAATCCTCCTTTTGTTCATGTAATCTTTGGGATGCTTTATATTAGCATAGTGTTTATACTATATCTAATACTATTCTTTACGTGTTTTGACATTTTCAGGCTATCAATAATTTTTCGGGAGGGGTGAAAAATCATGACACTTCAACAGCTGCGTTACTTCTGCGAGACAGCTAAGGAACTCAGTTTCAGGAGGGCGGCAAAATTTCTTCACATTGCCCAGCCTTCATTGAGTGCGGCAATCTCACACCTTGAGGCTGAACTTGGCTTCCTACTCTTTGAACGCAAGGGAAGGCACATAGAGCTCACACGTTACGGGAAATACTACCTCCAGCAAATACAGCCGTTGCTTGAGCAGCTGGACTTCATCACCGACAAGACCCGGATGTTTGCGCGCGGCGAGACGGGGCACATAGACCTGGCCTACAATACGCCGTTCGGGAAAATGCTCGTCCCAAAGATAGCACGTGAATTTCTCGACTGCCCGGAGAACAGGCACTGCACCTTCCACTTTCACCAGGCATCATCACCCCGCATAATCGAGGGAATACAGCGGGGACGCTTTGACGCTGGAATATGCACGATGGAGCCGATAATGCCCGGAATAACGTATATCCCCCTGATGCATCAAGACCTTGTAGGAATTGTCCCGCGTGGTCATGAGCTTTCAGGGAGGACGGAGGTAACACTAACTGAGCTTGCGGCGTTCCCTTATGTCGATTATACCGATGAGGCCGGGCTTCACTCACTGATTCACCAGTTCCTGAAACGCGAAAAGGTAACCCCCAAGATTGCGGCCAAAGCCCCAGATGAGGACTCTATAGCGGCTCTCGTAGCTGAGGGGTTCGGCGTGTCGTTCGTTGCGTCAATATACTCACTGAAGAATTACGGCGTTGACGTTATCCCGGTGAAGGGCGATGACTGCTACAGGACAATCTACATAGTCCACTCGGAGGAACATTACCTTACTCCGGCGGTTCAGCGTTTCATTGAGTACGGGATACTATGGGGGAAAAAGAACAGCCCCCTAAATCTCAAAGACAAAGGGGGACAGTGGGTTATCAGTTCGACTTGAAGAGAAGTGTCATGAGGTTAAGGACTTCATTACCCCATGTGCTTGCTGACTTTGCGAGGTCTTCGGCAGAAGGCTCCTCACTCTCACGGAGCTTCATCACCTCACACAATATAGAGTTGACTTCAGGATTTCCCCCGAACTCAGGCATAAAGCTCACAGCATGAAGGATCATCCCCTTGATGCTCTTGCGCTCGTTCTCAGAGAGCCACGAGCACAGGAACTCCCCGTAATATTCCGGGCCGTACTGTGTCGGGAGGTTCAGCGGCCTTTGTGCCTCAAGCCTCAAGTTGTCGTCGTCAGTCAGTGTGAAGTAGTCATTCATCCGCCGTCTCAGGGGCTCAAACACCCTGTCTTCATCTGCGGCGATTGATGCGCACGTAAACTCAAGAATGAACGATGCAACCCGGTATTGCTGTGATAGCTGAGTGCCAAGAGGGAGCTCAAGCAGTAATATCTTGTCGTCCCAGCTGTAAACACGTCCTGATATGCCCAGGTCCGGGAGTATCTGCCAGCCTTCAACTTGTGCCGTGTCGACGATGGCTTTGCGTTCCTTGCCGGTGAGCTTTGCGTCCTGAGAGGTGCTGAACTTCATGAGCCTGCCGATGTTTCCGAGTGTTGCGATTAGTGGCAGGTCGCTTCCTTCGGGCCTCAGTGTCTCGATGAATCCGGCAAAATCCGGGCGTTCCGCAATGTCCGAGAGGTCAGGGACGGGCTCATCTTTCTTCTTGGCGGCAAGGAAAACCTCCCATGAATCCATCAGGGGCTTGAACACCGACATATCCGCGAAAAAGTCAGGAACTTCTACCGACTCGTTGTCTTTCTTGCTGAGCGTTACTGAAGGGTTCGAAGGCTTGTAGGAAATCTTGAGGGTACTTTGCGGTTTGATGAGTATTAATCCTCCCTTGCAGAGCTCCTTGTAGATTGGCGTGAATTTCTGCAATGACTCGTCCGAATGCTGAATTTGAGGCTGTCCCTCCCTCCGTAACTTCATGCATGTCCTCATGACCGTGAAGGCTACTGCTGACGGAAGGGGTAACATTGAATTTGCGTAGGAGTTAAGGAGAATGTCAAGCAGCCCTTCAGGGACGACGTTCATTTTCTTGCAGAGTGCCAGCAAGTCCTCATCAGGGAGCCAAGTTTTTATTGCCAGCCACGTAATGAACCTCACAAGGTTATCTTTCAGGTTGTCCCACCTGAGAAGTGGCAGCAGCCTGAAAGCCTCATTGATGCACATTCCGAGGTCGAGCTTGTCGATGATGGTACGGCGTTCAATCCCGTAGAGCCAGATAGCCGGGTAGCAGATGTGAAGGGGTGGCTGAATTCTTGCGCCTGAAAGCCACGTGAGATATATTCCGCGCTGTAACGGGCTCATGGCCGGGTATGACTCCGCACCATCAGCCGGGAGCTCATCGCCTTGCTGTGGGAACTCAACGGGCAATGTTACGTCAATACATGATGGTTCAGGTGTAGCGGGCTCGCCGTTCGACCAGTACGCCGACGGGCCGGGAACTACGATATTGCCGAGCTGGACGTTGCCAGACCTCCCGCACCATCGGAGCAGGTTCGACTGAGCCTGAGCCTGCTTCTTGGGTTCAGATGAGAGGCCGTAGGGTGAGTCCTCGCCTGCCGGGGCATGTGATGAGTAGGTTGCACCTGATGCGCGATCTGGGTCGGTTACTGGTTTCGCCGAGAGCACAAAACCGGGCTCGCCTTCATCCTCGTCGTCCTCAACCTCGACATCAGGGAGGTCAAGGGATTCGGGACTTGGGGGCTGAGGCTGTGATTCTTCCGTTGTGGTTTGGGACTGCCTTGCCTGCTGCCGCAAGAACGCTCCTACTGCCATTGCGACGAACAAGCCTATAACGAGGTAAATCATGGATTTCTTCCTGCCTTCCGCTAGAGTATTTCCATCTGGTATTTTTCCAGCATCATGGCCGGGTTGTATGAGATCTTGGCCTCACGAAGTCCCGGCTCTCCCATGTCTTCCTCACGGTTGACCCATGTATAGCCTGTTCCCTGCTCTTTCAGGAACATGTAGTTTATGGCCTGGTAGCTCCCTGCATACTCAGGAAATGCCTTCTCGAACCTGACATCAAGATTTTCCGGGTCAAGCTCCTCTGCTATGGTGTAGGCAATAATTTTCCCGTCAACCTTGAGCATCCCTCCCATGAACCTGAAGTCCTCCCACTTGTCCAGCGCGTTCTGTATTGCCGTGTCCTCGTCAGCAAGTGAGGCCACCTCCTCCTCCGTCATCGTGAGCATCCTGTGAGCCCGCCATCTCTCCTGAAAGTCCATGACCTCCCCGAAGTCTGCCGGAGTTATGGGGTAGTAGTCCCACTCGTAGCCGTCAAGGAATGCACGCACCCTGTTGCGCTTGTGTGCGTAAGCCTTGCCCTTGAGAGCTACCATGTCCTGAACCCTGTAGACGTACTCGTGCTGGTCTCTGTCCTCGGTGAATCGGAGGTTGTCCCGGCCATTGAGGATTTCCCTGACTTTTGCCGGAACGTCATAGACCACGTCGCCGGGCTTGAAGTGTGAGAGCTCAGCGTCCCAGTCAGTAACAGCGTCCCAGTTTCCCGAAGGCCCGAAAATTCCGGGTAATGGCCCGCCAGACCTGAACCAGCACAACGTTCCGCCAGTCTCGGCAATCTCTATCGGGTAAGAGTGCTGCCATGCCCAGAGCCCAAAGAACGAGTATTCAGCATAGTGAACCGGGGAAGCCTGGTAGTATCGGGAACAAGTATCCTTATCCTGCCACGTCAAATTCCTGAAATCAAGCATATTATATTGTTCATTCCTTCCGTGATGGCTAGATTATACCGCACAAAAAAAGCGGCTCTCGTATTCCGGAAGAACCGCCTTTCATGACGTGAATATGAAGCTGCGTGTATTATTTGCCGATCGGTGCGTCAACAACGCTGTCCTTGAGGTCTTTGCCCGGCCTGAAGACGGGTACTTTCTTGGCGGGAATGACGACGACCTTCGTGGGATCCTGGGGGTTGCGTCCCTCCCTTTCTGCCCTCTCTCTTACCTCAAACACTCCGAAGCCGACGAACGTGCACTTGTCGCCTTTTGCGAGCGCACCCTGAATCTGTGCGAAAACCTCATCTACTACGGGGGCAACGTCCTTCTTGCGCATGTCGAGCTTGGCAGTGATAGCGTCAATAAGTTCTGCTTTGGTCATGATTTACACCTCCTAGTGAAAACTTTTCTGCATTCTATCAGGTTTTATGAATTATGCAATACGTGAACGCTCTTTTTCACGGGGTTT
>JAFRAH010000021.1 GCA_017405525.1 Synergistaceae bacterium | reverse complement strand
GACTTCTGTACCTGCCCTGAGCCTGTCTGACTGGGGTCAACGTTGACCGTGATCTTGTAGTTGCCCTCAAATGACTTCTTCTGCCCGAACTGGTCAATCTCCCTCAGTGAACCGCGAACGTATACTTTGACGCTCTGGTTACTGGATGACGTTATGCCCGCTGATGAGCCGTCGAGGAGTCTCTTCTTGTTGAACTGGGTAGTCTTTGCGATCCTGTCTATCTGGTCCTGGAGCTGGTCGATTTCCTGCTGTATATAGCTCCTGTCCTGTGATGTCAGCGTGTCGTTGCTGGCCTGAACTGCAAGCTCGCGCATTCTCTGGAGCATTGAGTTGGTCTCGCCTAACGCGCCCTCTGCAACCTGGAGCATTGATGTAGCGTCCTGAGTGTTCCTGACTGCGACTTCAAGGCCGGAGATCTGTGCACGCATCTTCTCGGAGATTGCGAACCCTGCCGCGTCATCTGCCGCTGAGTTTATGCGCAAGCCGGTTGAGAGCTTCTGTATGGTCTTCTCCATTGCGTTATTCGTTGCGTTGAGCGAATTGTACGCAGTGAGTGCCGGTATGTTGTGATATATCCTCATTGTGTCTTAAGCCTCCTGCAAACGGGAATGTATTTGCCCCGTCTCTCAAAATTTTAGGTTTTGTGTGCATTCCCTTGCTGTGCTTTTGGCCTCCCTGCCTCACGTGTTAGTTATCGGTCTCAAGGTCTGAGACTTTAATTTTTCTGTCAACCCGTAAATTTGACAATCCCGCAATTTCTGGTATCATTCTCCACGTTTTACCTTTCACGTATTGGGTGGTTAGTTCAGAGGTAGAACGCTTCCTTGACACGGAAGAGGTCAGAAGTTCGATTCTTCTATCACCCACCAGTTCATCCCCCTTTAAGAGTTCATGAAGTTCGGTTTATTGTTGAGTATATCTTCGTATCACCTGCTGCTTCGTCCATTGACACCAATTAGGTCAGAAGTTAGGTTTATTGCAGTACTTCTTCTATCGCCCGTCATTCTCTCGATATAGCAACAGGTAAGGGGTTCGGTTTATTGGGTCATATTTTCTGTAAGCCACAATGAATTAACGTTAAGACCTGAGCTTGGTTTGCTGGTTATAGCTCTGTGTTGCACATCATAATTTCAGGTAAGGTTATGAGCCCGTCCACAATCACCGGCCATGATGCCACACAAAAGCCTTCAATGCGCAAAAAAAATACCCTCCCGAAATTTCCGGGAAGGTATCTCGTTCACTACTCTCTGTTCTCGCGGTTATCCCTGCGGTCTCGCCTGTCCCTGCGTCTGCCGTAGCTTCTCTGTGATGACGGCGGGGGGTTACCTGCGGCGTTCATTCGCTCCCTCTGTGCACGTATCCTCATTGACGCCGGGCCGGGCATCCTGACTTCTTCGGGCTCGTATTTCGGGATCACCACAACCTTGCGTGATGGACTCTCGCCGACTGACTCGGTCGTAACGTCGCTGTTGTCCTTCAGTGTCGTGTGGATTACCCAGCGTTCCCACGAGGCCATAGGGTCAAGCCTCACAGGTCGGCCGTACTTCACTGCCTGCCTAGCTGTAGCCTCCGCAAGACGTTCGAGGCTCTTGGTTCTCCTCGCACGGTAGCCGCAACTGTCAACCTTAAGGCGGGGTTCACTCTTAGGGTCTCTCAGTGCAAGGTTCACGAGGTACTCCATTCCCTTGAGCGCATCGCCGTAACGTCCCACGACATAATCAGCCGCGTCATCACCCTCAATGTCTATCATGTTGCGTTCTGTCTCTGAGGCCACCGCATGAGCATCAACGTCCATCAGCCTCAAGACAGCGTCAACGAACTCAAGCCCCCGCGTCATTATGTCAGGCTTAGCGTTCGTGCTGACCTCAACCATGACCTTGCGGCTCCCGAACAACCCAAGAAAACCCTCACGCTCCGAGCTCACTACTTCGGCGTGAAGTTCCTCAACTGGCAGCTTCCACTGTTCCGAGACCTCCCTCAATGCTTCGTCAATATCAGCGGCCTCTATCGTCATTCTTCGTTCCTGTGTCATTTCGTCTTTGGCTTCTCCTTGTACAGTATGGGCTTAACTTTCATTTCCTCGCTCGTCTTCTTGGCTACCTTGAGCTGATGAAGTATCCCCATCAATGACGACAAGCCCCAGTAAAGCAGCACCCCTCCCGGAAGTCCAAAACATATGAACGTCAGGAACAACGGCATGAACCAGCTCATCATTGCCATCTGTGGGTTGCCCTGTGATGAGATGTGCTGCTGATACCACGTGAGGAAGGCTATTATTGCCAGCAAAAGGAAGTTGAAGATCCACGTTCCCAAGTTCGAGAACAGAAGGCCGAGGTTCGTGAACGATGACAGGAACACCATCACAAAGCCTAGCTGTTCGTCAGGTATCCTAACACCCGACTCGTCAACAAGTTTCAGGGCATCCGCTACAGTCGTGAGGACGCTTCCCCCCAGGTTCACGCCCAAGAACGTAACATTGGTGAACGCTTCGGTCTTCGTCAGGTCATAGAGCACACCGTAAAGCAGTATCAGTATGGGCAACTGGACGAGCATAGGCCAGCAGCCGCTCATGGGATTAACCCCGTGTTCCTTGTAGAGTGCCATCATCTCGCGGTTCAAGCCGTCCTTGTCCTCGCCGTACTTGTCCTGCAAGACCTTCAACATTGGCTGCATCTTCTGCATCTTCTGCATGCTGACCATTTGCTTGCGGGTAAGGGGATAGGTTACTGCCCTCACAATAAGGGTAATGGCTATTATGGCCAGACCCCACGCGAAATTGCTGCCTATTCCGATGCCTGTTATTGTGTCGTGTATCGTCTGGAGAAGTCCGAGCAGCAATATTTTTGCCTGAGCCCACATGTAATTATTCTCACCTCTCGTTTTTCTTTGGCGGAAGGTCAATGCCTCCCGGATTCCATGGCCCGCACCTCACTAAACGCCTCAAAGTCAGCCACGTTCCCCGGAAAAATCCCCACTCCCTATAGACGCTCAAGGCATAGTTCGAGCATGAGGGGTAAAACCTGCAGTGAGGGCCTAAGTACGGGGATATGATGAGCTGATAGAGACGGATTAAGATTACTGCGATGCGGGACATATTAGCTTCTTTCTCGTTAGGAGTGCTTCAAGTTCGTGCTCTATTTCGGGGGTCTTTCGGGTAAGTCCTTCGTCCTTCAGGGATAAGACTATGCTTGTTCCCGGCTTTATGCGTCCTGAAAGATGACGGAATGCCTCACGGAGTATACGCCTGCCCCTGTTCCTGACGTGGGCTTTTCCCTGACGCTTCCCGACAGCACAGCCGAACGAGACGTGTTCACCCTCCTCATTGAGATACAATATCCGCACCAGCGAGCCGTTTAACCTTGTGCCGGTGCGGAAGATACGGTCAAATTCCCAGCCTTTTCGCAACACTGAGACTTTAGGCACGGGTGAGGAACTTGCGGCCTTTGCGTCTTCTGTTGCGTAAAATCTTGCGTCCTGAAGGTGTCTCTGAGCGTGCGAGGAATCCTATTTTGCGTTTTCTGGGTATCTTGTGGGGCTGATATGTTCCCTTTTTCATGGTTAAGTGATGTTGCTCCTCTCTGGAATGTTAAGGCGAATTATAGCACAGCAAAAATCAGGTGTACAATGTGGCCAATCCAAAGGGGGTATGCAATCCTGAAACAGTTTATCATAGTTACGGGCATGAGCGGTGCAGGTAAGACAATGACGCTCAAAGTCCTTGAAGATTTCGGGTTCATCACTATAGACAACCTTCCGCCTGAGTTACTTCCCCAGCTCTTCACGCTAATATCCGAACGTCCTGAAGCATCAGACAGCAAGGGAGTAGTGGCCACTGTAGACGTACGCAACGTGAGCAGGGGGTTCGCTGGTGTCATTGATGATGTCTCTGCAGCATGGGGAGGTGTCGTCAAGGTGGTCTTCCTCACTGCGTCGGATGAGGAGTTATTGCGGCGTTACGAGAGGACGAGGCGCATTCACCCGCTGGCGAAAGGCCGGGCAACTAGGGAGGGCATAAAGACAGAACGCGAGATGTTGGCCCCAGTTCTTGAGCGTGCTGACATTGTGATTGATACGTCAATGATGGATCTTCACCAGCACCGTGAGAGATTGCTTCAGGAGTTCTTCGGGAATGATGGCGGTATCTCTATCCTCGTTAGCTCGTTCGGGTACAAGTACGGAGTGCCGCAGGATGCAAGTTTCGTGTTTGATGTCAGGTGCCTCCCTAATCCCTACTATGTCGAGTCGTTGAGGGACTTGACCGGGAAAGATGACGCGGTGAAAGATTACCTCCTTAAGTTCGAGGAGACCGGCGAATTTCTCCGGCTCACGAAAGAATTTCTCGGCTTTGTTGTCCCTCAGTTCCTCAACAACGTACGGGGTCAGCTCCATATCTCGGTGGGGTGTACTGGTGGCCGTCATCGTTCGGTTGCTGTGGCTGAATGGCTCGGCGAGTACTTGACGGGAAAATATGACGGTGTATGTGTCATTCACCGTGACAAGGGGCATGGCCATCAATGAGGATGTTCGTGCTTGGTGCGGGGGCAACGCTGCTCCTTCTGTTCATGTTCGGGAGGCTCAGGCTCAAATCAGGGAGGCCGGTAATCGAGCGGGCAATAAACCGGCGGCTGTCTGAAGGCCCGTATATCGTTGCAGTTGGCGGCGGAACGGGACTGTCTACACTCCTTCGGGGCATAAAGTCATTCACGAGGAACATTACGGCAGTTGTCGCTGTTACGGACGAGGGGGGATCTTCCGGGAGGCTCCGCAATGAATGGGGGATGCTCCCGCCCGGTGATGTGAGGAACTGCATTGCGGCACTTGCAGAGAATGACAGCGAGCTGCGGAAGATACTGGACTTCAGGTTCGACAGGGGGGAACTCAAAGGCCACAGTCTGGGCAACCTGCTACTTCTTGCTGTTACTGAGATGAGCGGGGACTTCAGCACGGCGGTCGAACGAATGAACCACCTGCTGAGCATCAGGGGCAGGGTACTTCCTGTAACGACTGAGGGAATAACCCTGATGGGAAGGACTAAGGACGGCCTCAAGGTCAAGGGTGAGCTGAGCATATCAGAGCATGGCCACGAACTCAACGAGATATGGCTTGAGCCCCTGAACGCTAAGCCACTGCCTGACGTGTTGAGTGCCGTTGATGATGCTGACGTGATATTGCTCGGACCGGGCAGCCTCTTCACGAGCGTGATACCGAACTTGCTCCTTCCTGATTTTGCCGATAAGCTCAAAGCCTCGGACGTTCCGAAAATCTACATCTGCAACCTCATGACACAGCCCGACGAGACCGCAGGAATGAATGTTGTCCAGCATCTTGACTGGGTGAGCGCGGCAATCGGGAAAGTCCCGGACTTCGTCATTGCCAATTCTGAGCCTATACCTGACGACATCACCGAACGTTACAGGGAGGAAGGAGCTACACCGTTATACCTTGACCGACACCAGAGGGACATAATCAGGGAGATGGGCTGTGAATGCATCGAGGCACCCATCATGTCAGTGTTCGAGAGCAAAAAAGAAGGCCGGGTTCTCAGGCATGACACCCAAAAACTGGCCTCCGTGATATTCAGGATAATCCGCAGGTTCAACGAGGACTAGTGCATGTTCCTCAAGTACCCGGAAAATGCCTTCATGTTCTCGATTGCTGTTGTTGTCGGGCGGCCTAGATCGCTTCGTGAGCCTATACGGGATTTTGCCTCAATGAATGTAAGGCCGCTTCCTTCCTTTGCTGACTTCAGGGCTTCATCGAGCTCGTCGTAATTCCCTGCGGTGAAGACCCGCACATAACCGCAGGCACGGGCTATTTCAGGGAGGCAGATTTTCCCGGCGGCTGTGGGGAGTCCTCCTACACTCTCATGCGCTGAGTTGTTGATGACTATGTGAATGAGGTTGTCCGGGGCAATGCTCCCGGTTACTGCCATTGCTCCCATGTGCATTATTGCCGCACCGTCCCCGTCAATGCACCAGACCTTAACGCCCGGCTTCTGGAGAGACACACCCAGTGCTATGGATGACGCATGACCCATTGAGCCCACAGTGAGGAAGTCGCGTTCATGTGTAGCCCTGAGCTCGAAAAGTTCACGGCTCGTTTTTCCCGTTGTGCTGATTACCGGGTCATCACCTGAGACGGAGATAACGTGCCGGATAATTTCCTCGCGGGTCATGGAATTATCGTTCTGGTAGGAAATTTTCCCGTCATTCTCAAGTGCTCCCTTGCGTACCACAAAAGCCACATCATGGCCGCTGTCCAAAACCTCCCGGAAATCTGACATTGCCGCCTCAAGTTCTGTCTGAGTTGTCTCCTTGCTGACGGTGAAGTGCTTGATACCCAGAACGTCAAGGAGCTCAAGGGTTATCCTGCCCTGGTATATATGCTGGGGCTCGTCATGGACTCCCGGTTCACCGCGCCACCCTATGATGAGTATTGCGGGTATCCTGTAGACTTCGGGGTTAGTCAGGCTCGTCGAGGGGTTGACGATATTACCGAGCCCTGAGTTCTGCATGTAGACGGCGGGGATTTTCCCGGTCGCAAGGTGATACCCTGACGCAATGGCAAGAGCATTCCCCTCATTGGCGGCTATTATGTGGTGCAAGGGGTCAAGGCCATGTTCAGCCATGAGGTAATCGCACAGTGCTTTAAGCTGGCTGTCAGGGACTCCGGAGTAGAAGTCAGCTCCCAATATGCCGGCAAATGTTTTAACGTTCATGTTATCAGCTCACTTTCAGAATTTCGCGGTACAAGGCCGTTATAGTCTCATGGTCGAGATTTACGGGAAAATTCTTCAGGCGTTCGGGGTTCACGGAAGATGAAAGCTCCTCTATGTCGTTCCATGATGCCCGGGGAATTTCGAGGCTCATGCGTGAGAATATCCCGCTGAACTTTTCCGCCGCCTCCTCCGGGGAAGAACACGACATTGACGAGGCTATATCCCTCAGCAGAGGAAGGTTTGAGTGTTTGCAGAGCCACCCGAAAAGAACCCTGCAGCACATGGCCGCGCTGTGTCCGTGTGCAGTCCCGAAGAGCCCCGTAATCTTGTAGCACATGGCATGACCCGCTGTAGTCTGGGCAATGTTTATCGCCTTCCCTGCAGTGTATGAGGCCATGAGCATACGGCCAGCGTCATACGTTGAAGGCCAGCCCTCAAGCATCGCAGTAATCTCACTGAGTGCCTTACTGGAATATTTACGGCTCTCATCGTTTGCGTTGACCGACCAGAAGGATTCTAGGGAGTGGCAGAACGCATCGAGTGCAGAGGATTTACGGTGATACTCAGGAAGATACTTCAGGAACCGGGCATCCAGTACCACCGCGTCAGGTATCATGATGTCGTCCGTTACTGATAGCTTTTTCCCGTCCTTGTAGAGAACTGCGAAACGTGTAGCCTCACTCCCTGAGCCTGCAGTCGTGGGAATGGCAACAAAAGGAAGTCCGGGATTCTTGAGCCTCGCGTATTTCGCCGTGTCTATTGCCGAGCCTCCTCCTACCGCAAGAATGAGGCCGCAAGATCCCGCAAGACCTGCCGCCTTCTCTGCGTCCTCAAGTTTTGGGTTGGGTGTGAAGTCCGTGAAGTCAACGAGCTCTATACCTTCAAGAGTGTCAAGGCAGTCCCTGAAGTCCCGGAATTTCTCCAGTGAGCGGCCATGAACGAAAAATATTCTCCTTGCGCCGGTATTCATGATGCAGCCGGGAAGGTCTTCGTAGCGTTGTAGTATCTCCTGCATCTCTAGGATTCCTCCGGGATGAGCCTGATTATCTCGCTGAAGGGCATTAAGTCCTTGTCGCATTCTGAGGACCTGTGATGTGTCAGTATAGTCTCTGCTGTCTTCCTGCAGGCAGGCACTGAGGCTCTCATCAGGTGGTTGGCATAGATGATGATGTTCGCTCCCCTTGCCCTGAACTCTTCCTCTTTCACTGTGTTGTAGCTCGTAGGAACTAGAACAACAGGAGTAACTTTGTCCTTTGCCCGGAATTTTTCGAGGAAGGCGAAAATCTCATCAGGCTCTTTCCTTCGTGAGTGCATCATTATTGCGTCAGCCCCGGCCTCCGTGAAACTGAAGGCACGTCTCAGGGCATCATCAAGTCCCTGCTCAAGTATTAGGCTCTCAATTCGTGCGCAAATCATGAACTCTTTAGTCTTCTGGGCTTTCTTTCCTGCGCGTATCTTGGCGGAAAAATCCTCTATGCTGTCCTGTGTCTGGACTACTTCATTTCCGAAAAGGCTGTTTTTCTTGAGGCCCTTCTTGTCCTCGATGATGACCATTGAGACACCGAGACGTTCAAGCGTCCTTACTGTGTAGACGAAATGCTCAGGTCTACCGCCGGTATCGCCGTCGAATATTATGGGCTTGGTCGTAACCTCGACGATGTCCTCGATTGTCCTGTACCTGCTGGTCATGTCCACAAGCTCAATGTCAGGCTTCCCTTTTGCCGTCGAATCACATAGCGAGCTCACCCACATTGCATCGAACTGCCGGGCTTCACCGTTCTCGTAGACCGCTGTATTCTCGACAATGAGGCCGGTTAGTCCGTCATGTGCCTCCATGGCGGTAACGAAATCCTTTATGCCGAGCAACTTTCTGAGTCTTCCCCTGCGTATGTCGGGCATGGCCAAGTCCGAACGCATACGTGCCTCAAGCTCCCTGTAACGTTCATTCACGGCATAGGGGTATTCGACCAGACGGCCGCCGTATGATGCCAGGATGCTGACGACCTCATCACGTGCCGGTTTCTGGAACCCTGTCCTCCAGTCATCGCCATGTACGACTATATCAGGCTTGTAGCGTTCAAGATTTTCGCGGTGTGAGACTGTCCTTTGCTCGACGACCTTATAGACACCTGAAAGGCTCTCGAACATTGCCTTGCGGTCTGCGTATGAGACGAGGGGAAACCTCCTGTAACTTGCCACTGCCTCATCAGAGAGAACGCCTATAATCAGCCTGCCTAATTTCTGAGCCTTCTTTATGAGCGATATGTGCCCGGCATGGAGCACTTCTGTCGCAAATCCTATGTAGACCGTCCGGGATTCTATTTCCCTGAGCCTTGAGGTTATTACTGCCAGGTCTTCGGGGGTATCTATCTCGGAGCATAGGAGGTTCCTGATGTCATGTGCATAGATATTATGTTCACCGTTTATGTCATTGAGGGCGTTTTCGGCGTAACATGTCCTCTTCCCTGACTCACAGTATTCCCCGATAGCTGAGAGCCATAAATCCCAGTCATCGCGGTTCAGCTTGTAGAGTGGCTGTGCTGTCATTGCGTCGGTGAAGAACTCAATGCCTACCTTCAGGATTTTTCCGTCATGGGAAGTTACTGCCTTGAAGTCCTTTTCTGGAAGGGGAACGGTTGAGGATACAGCCATCACGGAGCGTTCATCATTGAGGAGGGCATCAATAACCTCATTCTCGAAGACCAAATCACCGTGCATAAACAGAACGTCATCATCACGGAGATACTCACGGGCTAAGTATATGCTGTAGATGTAGTTAGTGGTCCTGTATTCCGGGTTGCTGACAAAATTTATGTTCACGGGAATGTTCAGGCCCTCACAGTAGTCCCGCAATACTGCCTCAGAATATCCCGTAGTCATGACAACTTCATCAATGCCGGAATCATGAACCTGCCTGAGCTGTCGTGATAGTATCGTTTCGCCGGGCTTTATCTCGGTCATACACTTGGGATGCTGTGAGGAAAGAACTCCCATTCTTGAGCCAAGCCCGGAATTAAGTATCAGTGCCTTCATGCCTGAGCTGCTCCCTGTCATGCCTCAGTCTTGAGCTGTATGATCTCCGCCTCCACTGCCTGGAGCTGTGTCCTGAGCTGTGCCTTCACGTTCTCGTCTGCCTCACGGTTGAGCTGCTGCCTCAGTGCGTCCCTCTGCTGTTCGAGCTGTTCGAGTTCGTCGTCATCATCACTGCTTGTTGCTGATGTTGCACTTGATGCTCCTGCTCCTGATGAGGCTTCGGATTTGGCGGACTTTGCTTCGGTTTTGGTGGTCTCTTCAGTGTCGTCTGACTTCGTGGCTGGCTGTGTATACTTCACCGTCAAGTTCCCTTCCTCGTCATGTGCAAGGCTGTATATCCCTTCAACCTCCTCACCTACAGGGTTGGCCTTGTCGTACTCGTCAACTTGCTCTGCCTGCCTGACCTGTGAGGTCTGCTCTGCCTGCTGTAACTGCTGGGCATTCTGCAACGCCTGGGCTTCCTGTGCCTGCTCTGAAGTCTGGGCTTCCCTCTTTGCGCGAATCTTGTACTGTTCCGCACTCTGTATATTGCCCTGCATTGTCTCAATATTCATGTTCTCTTCTCCTGTCTTATGGGGATTGAGGCTATAATACTACCAAATTCGCAGATTGTAAGGAGATTATTTGCCCATGCGGAAATTTTTTGCCGTCCTTTTCCTTCTCACGTTCGCAATAAAATCACATGCCGCTGAAGTCCCACGTGCCAACCTCGACGAGGCCGAACGGTTATTCAGCAACGCATACATTCACTTCATGAGGCGCGACTACAGAGATGCACAAGTCTATCTTGACCAAGCCATGCGCGAGAATACCTACATGGTCGACTACTACCTTCTTTCAGCCCTCAACCTCAACCGTATGGGCTACACTGACGAGGCAATGACTGCACTCAATGGCTACCTTGAGGTTCGCCCGCTCGATGTCTCAGCTCCGAGAATACACAGGAATTTTACTGAGCAGGACAGTGTATTGCGCTCAGTGATGGGGACTTCCCCGATACCTGTATCATGGCGTTACTCCGAGTCAAACGTTCAGTCCCAATGGAACACAGGATACACCCGGCCCTTCAGCATTAAGGGACTGGGAAAGCTCCGGGCATTGGGCGGGACAGTCTGCATTCCTGACACTTTCGGGAACAAGATATATATCCGTCAGACTGGCCGCAACTTGATGGGAGGCTCCGGCGTTCTCCATGAGGTGAGCGTTCCTGAGCCGGTCATCTCGATACCTATGGGCGACGGATCATTCAGGGTCTTCACGACTGACGGCGATATGTATTCCTTGAGCAACGTGAACTCATCGGCTGATTACCTCGTTACTTTGCCGAGCCTTAGTGTTTCGGATGCAGAGTTCATTGCCGAGAACCTCTTTGCCGTTGCTGACCCTGCCGAACGAAATATAGCCTTCTACTCGTCCGCAATGCCTGACCTCCGGGTTAGGTACTGGAGGCCGCCGCTCCTTGATGGGGATTTTCTGTTTGAGCCGTCATCTATTGAGGCTTTCGCTGACTGGCTGGCAATTTCTGACAGGATGAACGACAGAATATACATACTCAACATAATAAGCCATGAATATTTTGACATTAGGGGAGTGCCAAAGCCTAGGGATCTTGCGTGGTCAGGAACTGGGGAGCTCTTCGTGATTACTGATGAGGGGAAAATCTGGAACTTCATCATAGATTTCGGAACAAGGACTTACGCAAACCGTCAGACAGGAGCATTATACGAGGACAAGAAAAATTCGTGGTCATTCTTCAAGTCCCCGGAAGGCGACATTAACTGGCTGGACATGGGAGCGTCAAGAATCTACAAGGCTCTTATGTTCCCGGCACGTGATGAAGTTCCCGGCTTCCTCAGTGTCTATAACCCAGTGATTGCCGCCGATACTGCCAACCGTGAGAGCTTCGTTCTTGATGCTGCACTGATGTCCCCGTTCATGCATTACGCCACAAATGCCCGGATTGTCGCCCAGTCAGTCTGGAATGACAGGAACATGAGGTGCAATGTTCTCTGGCAGAGGCCACGAAATTTTGACGCTGTATTATTCCACGCACCAGTGCCTCGCGGTTCGGTCTTCCCGCTGAACGTGAGACCCTCGCAGGTCGTAAATGGCCGGGACATTCAGGCGGTGATGTCGTCGATATGGCTTCTCCACCGTGAGACGCTAACGAACATAATCGTAGACGCGTCGATACCCTTCACGGAGAATGACCTGATGATGCTCCTGAAGTTCTGTATGCTCAACGGCCTGGAACTCGACATATACGCGCGGGACATCCCTTCACTTGGTCTTCTCAGGGCAAGCGCATTCACCGGCGGAAAAACTGTATACTCACTCGGAAACACGTTAGAGCTCCCGGTTCAGCGCACGCACATGCAGATAGAGATACCCCTCCCGGAAGAACTCTCAAGCTCAGGTTATCCGGGAAGGTCAATGCTCGCTGTGTATCTTGATGCCGGGCTGATACAGTCGCGGGCATGGATACCGTTATTCCCGGACATGTTCCAGAGCACCCCCCGATGATGGATCACTGAGCCTGTACCCTGTAGACTTCCCCGTCTACCTCGATGTCAGGGATTGCAGGCTCAATTGCCTTAACGCTCCCTAAATCCGGGCTCCTGAAATCCCCGGTGATTACCCCCGCCCTCACAGGAAGATCACCCGAAAGACGGAACAAGACCCCCGCGCTTTCGGTGAAGAGCATCATGTATTCACCTCCGGGAAAAACCAGCGATATATCTTCAGGGTCTACTGAGCCGCTGAGTATTCCGGGCCATAATGACGCCAGCCCCCTGTAAGTTCCTTCGGGGATTACCCGGTCTTCAGGGACAACACGGGCATGTTCGAGGGTGTTCATTCGTGCCTTCATGGATGGGATTCCTGACGAAACATAGCGGGAGTACTCCTCCGGGTCAGTGGCCAGGGCTTCGAGTGCCTGCGGGGTTGCGAGCTTATGGAGTGCGTTTACCCCCCAGCGTCCGAGACTGAAACGCATATAGAGATAGTCGAAACTGTCCGGGTCTGTCCTGCCGGAGATGAGGCGTGATGTCTGGTTGGCGGCACTCAACCGTGAAGGATCAAGCAACGGGCTGTTCATGGCCGCAACGATTACTGCCATGAATACGACTGAAGCAATGTTCACCTTCCCGATTGAGCCCGGCCACTTCCTGAGCACCACAGCAAAAGCATAGCCCAGCCCCCATATTCCCGTTACGACTGCGAGAAAGACAGCCTGAACCCTGTCGGTAGTCAGTCCGTATTGTGTGATCCTGAGACCGAGTGAGTAGAGGCACAAGACAGTGTAGACCGGGAGGCATAACAGCGATATTTTGGCGAGGCTGTCTATCCACTTTGTGCGGAAGGCCGATTTTGCCCCGTCGAGATATGCGGCGTTCGCGAGTATTATCGTCCCGAACTGGAGAAGGAGCATCAACGTACTTGCCTGCCCAGTGCTGAAGAGAGCATCAAGCCCAAGAAACGGAAGGCACACAAGAAACATCACCGACAACACCGAGAAGAACGGCAATAACCACGCAAGGACTGAGAGAAGCCACCTTCCCAAGCTGTCAATTCCGGGGTGCTTTATCGCAACGCTGATTGAGATTGCAATTATCATTGCCGACAACGGTACAGCGGTCAACGGGTTGAAGAGCACTAACGGAACTCCCGACAGCCCCACAATGTCGAACAACAGCCCGGCAGTAACGAGCAATCCCCAGAACACAGCAATCACTATTGAGGCCTGAAACAGAAGGAACAAGTTACGGCACAACTGGAAGAATATATCAGCGTATGGTATCCGCCAGCTCCATGATGCTATTCTGCACTGGAAGAACGGTATCAACAGGAAGACGGCCATGCTCACGCGTATAAGGTCAGACTTGTGGGACGGGACAACGTAGAAGCTCCCTTCAGGGGAATACAGAGACCATAAACGATAGAGCCAAAACACCAGGAGGATGAGTGTCAAGCCTATGAGGAAGTTCCAGAGCCTCCGCCCCCAGTGTTCCTGTGAGAGCCAGAACGTGAAGGGAACAAGAAATATTACCGTCAAAGGTATGCAGGTCAGCGGGCCCGTCCTGATTATCGCGAATATCCCCAGAAGCAAACCCTGAAGCAATGCCGAGACCGCTACCCAGATATAACGTTTTCTGTCTATGCTGTTCATGCCGGGCTATCTCGTGTAGTTGTACTTCAGGCCCTGAGTGAGTGCCTTCGGGAGCGTCCTTGTCCTGAGCGTTGCCCTTCCGTTGCTGAGCTCTACCTTGTGGAGCGTCAGAGGCAGGGGGAACTTCCGCAGGTCAACGAGCGGCTGAATCCGTGAGAGTGCCTTCTTCGTCAGGTAGTCGGGAAGGTCGAGCTTGTTCACCTTAACTTGCGGGTCATTGAGCCATAATTCTTTGCCCTTTACGATTTTGAGGCCGCTCACTATCTCAATGAGTATGTCGAGGTTCAAGAACGATGCCCCGGCGTTGTAGTACCCCCTCCCGGAAAGCCCTGAAGTCCTTATAGCCAGGGAAAGGTCATGCCACTTGTCTTCTCCATGACCGAATGTCCTGTTCTCTATTGCCCGGTTTATGTCGGCCTCCAGAATTTCAGCGACTGCCTGGACTGAGATGGCATCACTGCACTCAACTTTTCCCTTTGCCCATTCGGAAGGCTTGTTGAACTGAACGCCCTTCATCCTGACCTTGAGGCTGTCCATCCTGAGCTTGTCGATGACGATTCCACGGAGGTCAAGCCAGACATCAGAGAATGCGCCGGTGCTGTCGGGTTTTCCTGAGACGGTTATGTGTGCAGTTTCCGGGGTGAAACGCTTTACGTAATAGGCCAAGAGATCATCAACCTCATCAGCGAATGAAGGGGACATAAAGGCCACGGCAATAACCAGACCTGAAACGAAACGCTTGAACATGAAAAAAATCATCCTTTCACAGAAAAAGTAAACATGAAGGTATGTATATAATAGCATTATGAGGGACAGCAAAGAACTAATCGAGCAGATAAAATCATCACTGGACATAGCTGACATAATAGGCCGCAAAGTAAGTCTCAGGCCAGCCGGAAGGGGCTTTGTGGGACTTTGCCCGTTCCATGCCGACAATACCCCCAGCTTTCACGTCTACACTGACACGCAGAGCTACTACTGCTTTTCGTGCCATGAGGCCGGTGATATTTTCTCGTTCGTGATGAAGTCTGAGGGCTTGAGTTTCCCGGAGGCAATCGACGAGTTAGCGGACGAGGCAGGAATAGACACCGGGACTTACGGCCATGAGAACAGCCGGGCATCACGCGGGGTTCATGACGTTCTTGCGATGTCGCAGGAATACTTCACCGCCTGTCTGAAGAGTTCCCCCGGAGCTAATGCATGGCTCGAACGAAGGCACTTAACCCCGGAGGACGCTTCACGTTTCGGGCTTGGGTATGCTCCCGCGTCATGGGACGGACTCACTGAGCACCTCAGAAAGTCGGGGGTAAATGACAGGCTGATGATTGAGTCGGGTCTTTGCGTTCTGGGAAAGAATGGAGTGTATGACCGTTTTCGTGGGCGGGTGATGTTCCCGGTGAAGGACATTGCGGGGAGGATTGTTGCGTTTGGCGGAAGGATAATTGACGGCGAGGGGGCGAAGTACATAAATTCCCCCGAAAGTGAAATCTACCACAAGCGCAGCAGTCTCTACATGCTGAACATTGCCGGGCGTTATATCCGGGAGAAGAGCTGCAGCATATTGTGTGAAGGCTACATGGATGCTCTGAGGCTCCACAAGTGCGGTTTTCCTGAGAGTGTGGCATCACTGGGAACGTCCCTGACCTCCGAACAGGCCGGGCTGCTGAAACGTTTTGCCGATGCCTGCTTCATATGCTATGACTCCGACAATGCCGGGAAATCCGCCGCAATTCGTGGAATGTATGTCCTTGCCCGCAATGACCTTGATGTTTATGTTGTCGAGCTCCCTTCAGGGAAAGACCCGGACGAGTACCTTTGCGCCAACCCTCCCGGAATGTTCAGCGATGCACTCAAGAATGCCCGCCCGTTATTGCTCTATCACCTTGAGTACTTGAGGCCGATGCTTGAGGACAGGTTACGCCGTAAGAGTGCCCTGCGCGAACTTTGGGACGGGGTCAAGAGCCTGAAGCCTGACGACGTTATGCCCTACTTGAACGCATTGTGCGGTGTCTTCATGCTCCCTGAAAGTGAGATGACCCGGCGGATACTCTCGGACGCTGTGGGGGATGTCCCGGACGTTGAGGCTGTCCCTGAACGTTCAACCGCCACCGGACACGCAAAGGTGCCCGGCGAACTTGAGGCGGCATTCTGTGCGCTACTCATGAAGTACCCGGAGTGCAGGCTTGACGTTAAGCCCGCAGAACTTCCCCGCTACCTACCTGAAGGCTTGGCGATGGACTGTGCTACGTCCCTGCTCAATGGCAACCCTGAGAGCGTCAGTGCGTTGTGGCTTGCCTTGGGTGAGACGGAGAAGACCGGCCTTATTGCGAGGGGAAATATATTCCTGTCCCAGTTCACAGACATGAAGGGACGCGACAGGTGGCATCTCGTGAAGTCAGGGCTTGAACGTCAGATGATACAATCTAGGCTTGAGGCACTCCGGGAACGCATGAGTGTGGCAACTGAGGAGGAGATGCGCGAGCTCAAGGAACTTCAGCAAAGGTTATTTGACCTTCAGAACTGGTGATGATGTCCCGGAGATTGCTAGTTGCCGTGATGCCTTCCTGAGTTATGAACACCACTCCCGGA
Organism: Synergistaceae bacterium; assembly: GCA_017405525.1. GTDB lineage: Bacteria > Synergistota > Synergistia > Synergistales > Aminobacteriaceae > JAFUXM01. The sequence continues at coordinate 80,224 of JAFRAH010000021.1, read as the reverse complement.
GCGTCATTCATTCCCCGCAAAATCTTCAATGCCTCGTCAATCCCTGAGATCATGAACGCCGTAGCCAGTCCGTCAGCAAGTGAGCCGTCAGGTGTAATCACAGTAACTGAAAGCAAATCACTCATGACACTTTCGCCCGTTCTTGGGTCAAAGAAGTGTGAATACTTTTTCCCGTCAACCGTCTTGAACCGCTCGTAGTTTCCCGACGTAACAACCGCGCAGTCATGAACGTCAACCACAAGCATGGGTACTCCATAGGGCTTGAGGGGATTTCGCACACCTATGCGCCAGTTTGAGCCGTCAGGTTTTGAGCCGACAGCATAGATATTCCCGCCGAGGTCAATTATTGCCGACTTAACGCCTTCATTCTTGAGGAGCTCCGCAATCTTGAACGAGGCATAACCTTTAGCGATGCCCCCCAAGTCGAGAATACAGCCCTCACTCTCAAGGTATATAGTGCCGCCGTTGATGGTTATGTTTTTTGTGTCGGTGAGTTTTGCGGCAATGTCGAGGCTTTCGGTGGAAGGTCTTGCGTTGTCCTGACGGTTGATTTTCCAGAGCCTCGTTACCGCTCCTATGAGGGGGTTGAAGATTCCTCCCGTGAGAGTATAGAGCCTCATTGCGTCGTTTACTGCCTCAATCGTGAAGGGACTGCCGGGGGTGAAGGGTGCTTTGCCTGCAAGTGAGTTTATCCGGGAAATGTCGGATGAAGGGTTGTACATTGAGAGCGACGCGTCAAGCTCATGCAGCAGGTTGTAGGCATCATCAAGCGGCGAGTCATCACGGGCGTGAATGGTCATGCGGATAACCGTGTTCATGGCCGAGCCTGAACGTGTGAACTCCTCGACAGGCCGCAGGTACAACGAGGCAAGCCCTGCAAGAATTAGGAGGGAGGCAACGATAATTTTGCGTTTCATGGGGTAAAAGTCCTTTCGTCAATGAATGATGGTATTATATACACAAAAGGAGCTGAAGACATGAAATACTACGCAGGAATAGACATCGGAGGAACGAACATTAAAGCCGGGATAGTTGACGAGACCGGAAAAATTCTCATCGAGGACAGCATACCCACAGGAGCAGACAGGCCGCAAGATATAGTCTTGAAGGACATAATAGCACAGGTGAAGGGACTTGCTGAGAAGTCAGGGGTTGCACTTTCAGGTGTGGGCATGGGCTCTCCCGGAATGATAGACAGTGAACGCGGTATAGTCATCTACAACAACAACCTGGGCTGGCGGAATTTCGCGATAGGCCCGGCAGTAAGTGAGGCACTTGGTGTTCCCGCAACACTGGAGAATGATGCAGATGCTGCGGCATTGGGCGAGGTCGTCTCAGGCTGCGCAAAGGGGGCAAAGAGGGCACTCATCATCACGCTGGGAACAGGAGTAGGTTCCGGGTTCGTGATTGACGGGCGGATTTTCCGGGGCTGTGAGTTCGGGCACATGGTCATAGTTCGCGGAGGTCGTCCCTGCACGTGCGGGAGGAAGGGATGCTTTGAGTCCTACTGCTCAGCGACGGGGCTAATCAATATGACTCGTGAGGCCGGGATAACTGAGGCTGATGGCACGGTGAACGGAAGAACTGTATTTGATGCCGCCGACAATGGGAGCTCCAAAGCTCAGGACATCATAGACGACTACACGGGCTACTTGGCTTGCGGGCTGGCGAACCTCATCAACGGGTTATTGCCTGAAGTTGTGGGACTTGGCGGAGGTATCGCTAAACAGGGTGAGAGATTGCTTGCCCCCCTGCGCGAAAAACTGAAGGAGGAAATCTACAAGGGGTTATCCCTGCCCCGTATAGTGAGCTGTGAGCTGGGCTACAAGGCAGGGTTAATCGGTGCGGCAATGTCAGCTAGGCAATGAGTGCTATAGCTACATCGTTGACGTTCGTACCAGTCGGGCCGGTCATGAGGAGTGCATCGGCCTTCTTGAGTGCGTTATAGGCATCATTATTCCTGAGAACTTCGGGAATGCTCACGCCCTTATCCCTAAGAGTCCGTGCGGTGTTCCCGTCCACAATCCCCCCTGCGGCATCAGTAGGGCCGTCCGTGCCGTCAGACCCAAGCGACGCAACAACAACCCCGTCAAGCCCGTCAATCCCAACGGCGGCAGAAAGAGCAAATTCCTGATTACGTCCGCCCATTCCCTTGCCTGTGAGGTGCACTACTGTTTCACCACCCGCAATTATTGCACACGGAGATTTTACCGGCCTTCCTGACGTGAGGACTTCACGCGCAACTGAGGCTATGAATGAGCCTGCTTCTCGTGCCTCACAGGTCATTGTTGTAGTCAGCACGAGGGGGGTATAGCCCTTCTCCCTTGCGAGCTCACCTGCGGCCTGGCACAACGCCGTAACGCTTCCCGTGATTATTGCCGTAACGTTATCGAGCTTCTTGGGTGTTTCTTGGGCGAGTATCTTCATGAGTTCGGGCTTTACGTTGAGGCCGTACTTCTTCACGATTGCGAGGGCCTCATCACTGGTTGACATGTCGGGAGCCGCCGGGCCTGATGCTATGCTGTCGAGACGGTCGCCGAGAACATCACTCAGGACAACCATGAAGACATGAGCCGGAGCGCAGAGCTTTGCGAACCTTCCGCCCTTAACACCGGATAAGTGCTTGCGTATCGTGTTGATCTCGACAATGTCAGCCCCGCATGAGAGGAGCTGCCCGGTAATGTCCTGCATGTCGTCGAGGGTAACACCTTCTGCCGGGCTCTCGAAGAGTGCAGAGCCGCCGCCTGATACGAGGAACAGCACGGTATCCTCCGGGGATAATCCCTTGACGTGCTGGAGGAGTGCCTTAGTGCCGTTGATTGTGTTCATGTCAGGGACGGGGTGGCCTGCCTCGAAAATCTCTAGCCCGTGAATTTCCCCCATTGAGTGGTCATATTTCGTTACGACCGCGCCGGTTATGTTTTTCCCCAGAATATCGCTTGCTGCTTTGGCCATTCTCCAGGCTGCCTTGCCGATTGACGCTACTATGAGCCTGCCCTTGCCCTGCCTTGAGGTGAACGCCGGGTGTTTGAGGGCTTCCTTCACGGCGTTTTCAGGGAGGACGGCCTTTATTGCCCCGTCAATGATGCTTCTCATGTCGTCTTTGAGCATGTGAATACGTCTCCTTATTGTGTTAGTTTTTTCGCGGAATGACTGTATTTTATCACGCTGAAAATTCTTCATGCCTCATGTGCTAGAATGTCAGGGAAAAAATCACGAAAGGAGCAGTTGACAAATGAGTTTAACGGCTCATAATGGCTTCAGGGCTTCAGGGCTTCAGGGCTTCAGGGCTTCAGGGCGATGGGCGGGATATTGTCCTTGATTCCTTGAGGGGCTTCGGCTACATCGTCATAGTTTTTGCCCATGTGATGCTTTGGGTTCACCGTTCAGGCATGAACATGGGACGCGGCCTTGTCATTCACGACTATATCTACAGCTTCCACATGCCTTTGTTCTTCATGATAGCGGGGTATTCGCACGGAATGAAGGATCGCGCCGTTGAAGGGCAAAAATATTCCGGGTGGTTCAGGAAATTCATACTTGATTTGTACGTTCCCTGCCTGTTCTTCTCACTGGCCTACTGGTCAATAAACTACCTCGTATTCTCATCATTAAACCCGATAAACTTCAAGCCTGCGACACTCTCAGAACTCTATGTTATTCCCATCAGGGGCTTCAATCAGTACTGGTTTCTCTGCACGCTGTTCTTCGTGAAAGCAGTTCACCTTGCCTTTGAGTTCCGCGCAAGTAATGAGCTTCTTCATGCCTCATTCTGGCTGTTGCTGTTTGTTGCCTCCGGGCTCTTCGGGGTAAACGTTCCTTCTTCTGTTGGGATTTATGGTCTCTGGTTTCACTTGGGCTTTGTCCTGAAACGCCATGAAGTCATCACGTCCGTAGTTCATCCTTCGTTCACTTTGGGGGCAGTGTCATTCATGGCCGGTGCAGCATTCCACTTTATCCCGTTCTTTTCCGGCGGCTCCAGCTTCTTCACGAGGACTTCAGCATCTCTTCTCTCGGCTTCAGGGTTGTTCATCATGTTCTACTCGCTCAGGGTAGCTGTGAAATTTCTTGCTTTGTGCGGAACTAACTGCATGGTGATTTACTGCCTTCACAATTATGTTACGTCTGTCTTCAGGCTGATATGCAAGCTAACCGGGCTTCCGTCCCTTCTGCCGCATGTGGTATTGTTCTTGGTGTGCTTCGTCCTTGCGGTTATAGTTCCCCTTGCTGTGGTGTGGCTCTACAGGAACGTGAAGTGCCTGCGCTGGGTTGAGTACGTGTTCTATCCCGGAAAGTTGTTGCGTTAGGGCAAAAAAAATTCCCCGGCACTAACACCGGGGGCAATCCTTCACTGTTCAGCCCTGAACGTCAAATCCAGGTGTCTCGTTCCCCGTCTCAAGGTCTGGCTGTTCTGCCTCATTGTCGGCAGCTCGTCTCTGTTCAGCGTCCATGTCTGCCGCTAGCTTGCCTATCATGCTGTCATAGAGCATCTTCCACAATCCGGCACCTCCTGAGCTCGTAACCAGGTCATCACTGGCCATCTCAAGCGATAACTCCTCCATCTGCTGATAGGGCCGTCCCTTCTCGTTGCCGCTGATTGCCATTGCTGATTTCCGCATGTCCTTCCAGAGCTTAGCCCATAGTATGCTCTCGAACTGCTGGCATGATTCCTTGAGCTTGATCGCGTCGGGTGTGTTATGGACTTCAGGGTTGATGTTCGTGTTCACTATCCTTGATGATGGTATGGGGTTAATCATGTGTCATTCTCCTTTCAGTGTGAGCTTGTAGCATTCCAGTGTCTCACGTGCCGCCTTGTCCCAGCCAAAGAGTTTCAGCCTCTCACGTCCCGAACTTCTGAGCCTCTCACGCAATGCCTCATCCTCAATCACCTTCAGGACAGCCCCGGCCATGTCCCTGGAGTCCAGCGGGTCAAAGTACACTGCCGACTCTCCTGCAACTTCAGGGAGTGAGCTCGAACGTGAGCACACCACAGGGCAATCACACGCGAACGCCTCAAGTATCGGTATGCCGAAGCCCTCATATTCTGACGGGAAGACAAAGCACAATGCATTCTGATACGCCCCGGCAAGTCCCTCATCACTCAATCCGGCCTGATGGAAGCGTGCCGAGAACTCCCCGAAAGATGAAGCCTCCCCTCGTGTGAAGCTCCCTCCTCCAGCACAGAGGACGTGAATATTTTTGTGCCGTGTCATGACCTCCTTCATGGCCTCAGTGAAACGGGGAAAGTTCTTGTACATTTCCCGGCCTCCAACATAGAGGACGTAGTCATGCTCAAGGGGTGAAGGCAGGCTTTCACGTGAGGACATTGAGGCACCGTGATAGATGACGCTGATTTTTGCCGGGTCAACGTCAGAATAATAGCTCAGTATGTCGCGCTTTGTGTTCTCAGAGACGGCAATAATCCTGTCAGCCTGATGAACTATTCTTTTCTTTGCCCGGATTACTCGTTCGTTCACGGGGTAAATTCCTGAATACTTCTCGTGCGTCATGTCATGGACTGTAACAATGAGTTTTCCGTGTGAAGGTCTCGAAGCATAGTAATATGTCGGGTGGAAGATGTCATAATTCCCGCGCCTCAAGTCAAAAAATCGTGCTGCCTTGTTGACGTAGTGGAAGGTTGCGAGTTCTGAGAGCCTGAGAAATTTATTTGCCGGGAAATCTGAGATGCCCATTCTCCCGGAAAAATAGTAGTTGTGATTCCGAATGCAGTTCATGTTCACGTCAACGCCAAATCCGGGAAGCCTTGAGGAAATTTCGTAGATGTACCTCGAAATTCCCCCGAACTTCTGAGCAAGCATTATCTGGTAGTCATAGTACACCGACAGCATAGCACCCTCACATGGTAACCAGTTCGCCGTGAAGTGCCCCTGCCTTGCTGATGGCCTGAAGTATCTCGATTACGTCTCTGGGTCTTGCACCCAATGAGTTCAACACCCTCACCATGTCCCTCACTGTGGTAGTCGCTGGCATGGCTATCATTGCGCCGCCGTCCTCGTCGGCAGTGATGTCAGTTCTCGGAACAACAGTAGTAACTCCGCCGCTGAGGCTCTCAGGCTGTACGACAGTGGGACTTTCACCGACAGTAACGACAAGATTACCATGTGCCACACCGACAGCACTAATCCTGACGTTCCCGCCCATTACGACAGTACCGGTGCGTTCATTGACGGCAACTTTGGCGGTAGTGTCGGGCTCAATCTCAATGCCTCCCATGTTCGCGAGGAATGCCGCAGGTGCTTGGACGTATGGACCGGGCAAATTCACTTCAACCCTCCCTGCATCGACTGCATAGGCCACGACACCATAAGCCCGGTTAATCGCGTCGGCTATTCTCTGGGACGTGGTGAAGTCAGGTTCACGGAGCAATAACGCAACCTGTCCTCCCATGCTGAAATCACTCGGAACTTCACGCTCAACGATTGCGCCCCCCGGAATGCGTCCGGCTGTCGGGATGTTCTGGGTACGTGAGGCGGCTGCTCCCTGAGTGCTTGACCCCCCGACCATTACCGGCCCCTGAGCTACGGCGTAGACCTTCCCGTCTGCTGCCCTCAACGGCGACTGAATGAGCGTTCCACCTGAGAGGCTCGACGCATTGCCCATTGTGCTGACGTTCACGTCGATATTCTGGCCGGGACGTGCATACGGAGGGAGCTGGGCAGTGAGTGCTACAACGGCTATATTCCTCGTTCTGACTGAGCGGGCATCAAGGGTAACCCCGAAATTCCGCATGACGTTCCGCATCATCTGGACGGCCATCGGTGAATTGTCCCCTGTACCGTTCAGACCAGTAACGAGCCCGATACCTGTTAGCTGGTTTCCACGTGCACCCTCGACTTCCGTGATGTCCTTGATGCGAACTCTGGGATTGACGCGGGAAAAATCCATGTCCTGGAGGTTGACCGCCCCGAACGAAACGCCACAGAACGCGAGGATTAGGGTTAGTGCTGTGAGTATTCTCTTCATGGCCGACACCTAGAACACCGTCTGCAGTATCTGGGTAATCACTCCGGGCTTCTGAGTGCGTGAGATTACACCGCGACCCTTCACGGCTATTTCTGCGTTGGCTATGAGCTGGCTGCTTATCTCGTTGTCAGCGTTCACGTCTTGGGGGCGTATCACTCCAACAAGCTGGAGCTGGAGCGTCTCATCACTTGTTCTTACGTCCCTTGTGCCTTCTATCACTAAGTTGCCGTTAGGGAGGACTTCCGTAACTAGGCAGGCAAGAGTCGTAGTTGCGCTGTGTTTCCTCTCAACGCTCCCGTCTCCCGTTGTATCGTTGGCTGTGGAGAAGATCAAGCCGCGAATGAACTTCAGGATACCGGCATCACCTGTAGTGTTGGTGATGCTGTAGTTCGATGTCTTCTTGATGTCCATATTGGCCTCGTCCTTTGCGCCTGTCTGTTCCTCAACTTTTACCGTAACAATGTCGCCAACCCTTCCCGGCCTTGCGTCAGCGAACCAGTTGGCGTTGTCATCCCACAATGAGCCCCCGAATGATGCCGCCGGAAGCATCACAACCAGTAATGCGCACAAAAACTTTCTCTTCATGATTTATCCCTCCTGTAGGTTATTCTACCCTTACTTCTACGGTGTTCTCATTGATGATTCTTGCCCGTAAGGTTATCCGCCTGTCGTCAGCCCTGCGAACCTTGACCCAATCGCCCGGCCTCCCGTCTTCGAGCAAGACACCATCAGCCGCCGCACTTGCCCCCCCGTAACGCGCGATAATCTTGACCTGCCTGCCCTTCCTCACGACGCTTGAGCTCGTCAGCCCCGAAAGCTGTATAGGCTCACCCTGCTTGATGTTCCTGTTTGACGTGAAGCCGATAATTTCCGCCGGACTTGACGCGTAAACCCCCGGCCTCGTGATTTTCATCTGTCGCGGGAAAATGTCTCGTTCCGTAATCCTGTCGCCCTTCTTGATGTTGTGGGAGGCTGTCATTACGTTTTGCGTCCAGGTCAGCCTGACGTTCAGCGGCGTAACTCGTCCCCTGCTGTCCTCAAACCTGAGAGTAACACCCGAAACCCCCGGCGTAATACTGGGAGGGTCTATGAGCCTTCCTTCAGGGATTGGGCCGGGTGCACTGACTTCTACATTTCCGTTCCAGGATGAGAGCGATTTTATCACACCAGCTAACTCACTGGCAGGCCGGGCATTACTGGCTGATGATGTTTCGGTCTCGGTAAAGTTCCCCTCATAGCCGGGAGTCTCAATCCTTGAACTTGATGGCATGTAGAGCTCAATACGTGCATCACTAGCATCACTCTCACCTATTGCCCCCAAGACTTCATCACGGGTTAATATATTTCCGTCAGGGTAAACCTCAAGCCCTGAGAGTATCCTTCTTGTCCCTGAGTTCCCGCCGGTAATCCTCGCTATTTCTCCGAGCTTTAGGGTTGTCTTGGCTGTATATATGACTTCGGGGATCTCTATCTTTATGGCCTGTGCCGAATATGCCTCATGAACTGGCAAAACAAACGCAAAAAAAAGCAGAAGCATCATGAGCCTCTGCCTGCAGTCAATATTCTTCATGGCCGGTAATTTAGCGTTTCAGTCCGTTAGCGATACGCAACAAGTCATCCGCCGTCTGTATGCCTTTGGAGTTGGCCTCATATGCCCGCTGTGCTACTATCATCTCGACCATTTCCTCGACTACTTGGACGTTCGACATCTCTATAACGTTCTGCCTTACCTGTGGCATTCCATCCTCGCCGGGGTTGCCGGTAATTGGCTGGCCGCTCGCAGGTGTCTCGACAAAAAGCCTGTCGCCCACCGCCCTAAGTCCTGTGGGGTTGATGAAGCGTGCAAGCTCAATCTGCCCCAGCTCCTGAAGCTCTGTCTCATCACCTATTTTCACGCTGACTACTCCGGTCGGGGACAAGATGATAGACTGCGCATTATCGGGGATTGTTATTGCAGGCTCAAGCAAATAGCCGTCCTCGTTCACGATTTGACCCTGATCGTCAATCTGCCATGAACCTCCTCGTGTATAGCCTATCTGACCGTTCCCCATGTTGACCTGAAAGAATCCATTCTCGCCATTGATGACCCAGTCAAGCGTGCCGTCCGTAATCTGGAAATTCCCCTGCACCATGAAGCTCGGTGTTGCTGTTACACGCGTTCCTAGTCCCACCTGAACACCTGTAGGCACTACTGAACCTCCATCAATCGGTGCGCCGGGCTCTCTGTATATCTGGTACATCAAGTCCTCAAAGTCTGCACGGCGTTTCTTATAGCCCTGTGTGTTGACGTTGGCCAAGTTGTGAGTTACCACGTCTAAGTGTGTCTGCTGGGCTATCATTCCTGATGCGCTCGTCCACAATGAACGTAACATGAATTACTCTCCTCCTTTATCCTCTGCTGAATGAAGTAATTAGCTTGCTGGTCTGTTCGTCATGGGTCATTAGTGCCTTTGATGCCCCCTCATAGATACGCTGGGCCTCAATCATTCTTGCCATCTCCGTAACTACCTCGACGTTCGACATTTCGAGCATTCCCGGCCATACCCTGACGTTCTCGACAGCCTCTGCCTCTCCTGACTGTTCCGTTGGAGTGAGGAGGTTGCGTGCCTGATGCCGGAGGTACGTGGGGTTCTCGAAGTTGTACACCGAAACACGACCGACTACCTCGCCATCAGCTATGACCTGCCCGCTCCTGTTGACCTCAACGGTGGTAGCGTTCCCGATGCTGATTGCCCCGCCCTCGCCCTGAAGGGTCATGCCGTTGGGCGTAACTATGTTGCCGTTGTTGTCGACCACAAAATTACCCTCGCGCGTGTAGAACGTGTTACCTGCCTCATCAGCAACGGAGAAAAAGCCTTGACCGTCTATAGCTATGTCAAGCTGGCTCTCAGTGTTCTTCAGGACTCCGGGGAATGTGTCCATGACATCCTCAGAGAATACCGCCGCAAGTGCAAGAGACCCGATAACCTGTCTTCCCTTGAACGGCATATCAGCAGGAAGGACACTCGTTAGTTTGGTTTCGCCATCCTCTGATACCTTCTCTATCCTGTCAATCAAGGCCGAAAAATCCGAAGTTGCACTAATCCTCCGTTTATAGCCCGGCGTGTCAACGTTCGCCAAGTTGTTCGTGATAACGTCAAGGTGCGTCTCCTGAACAAGCATTCCGGAAGCGGCCTCATATATCCCCCTGTGCATGAATTATTCTCCCTTCCAGTTAGTAGCGTTTTCGTGATGAGCGTTTGAGGTTGACCAGCATCGTGCTCTTTCCCCTGCCCTTGAGAGCGTCTATCTCAGCAAGTGCCTTTCCTGTTCCGAGTGCGACGCTCTCCATCGGATTTTCAGCGGTGAAACAGTTTATCCCTGTCTGCTGGGCTATGAGCTCAGGCAGTCCGTGAAGAAGTGCCCCGCCGCCTGTGAGCACTATTCCCCTGTCGATAATGTCGGCTGAAAGCTCAGGAGGAGTTAGCTCCAGAACGTTACGGATGCCGTCAACGAGTGTCTGAATCATCTCGCCAATGGCCATATTCACGGCTGAGCTGGTTACCTCGATTTGACGCGGCAAGCCCTGCACCAGGTCCCGGCCCTTCACGATCATTCGCTGGTCCTGTTCGAGGGGTATGCATGTCCCTATCATGATCTTGAGGTTCTCGGCTGTCTGGTCGCCTATCGCTAGGTTGTACTGTCGGCGAAGGTACCGGGTTATTCCCTCGTCGAACTTGTCGCCCCCAAGCCTGAGAGACTTTGAGACTACAACCCCTCCGAGCGAAATCACCGCAATATCTGTAGTGCCTCCGCCAATGTCGACAATCATTTTCCCGCGCGCTTCCTCAACGTTGAGGTTAGCCCCGATAGCCGCCGCCATAGGTTCCTCAATCAGGTATGCCTCCTTTGCGCCAACCTCAAGAGCCGCCTCAAGGACTGCCCTCCGTTCAACGTCAGTAGCTCCCGAAGGAACACAAATCATCGCCCTGTTCCTGAAGAATTTTTGCGAGCCCTTAGTGATTCGCCTCATGAAGTGCTGTAGCATTGCCTCAGTCATCGCGTAGTTGGCGATTACCCCGTCCCTCAACGGCCTGACTGAAACAATGCTTCCCGGCGTACGTCCTACCATGCTTTTGGCCGCGTAGCCTACCGCAAGAATTTCGTTTGTATCCTGGTCTACTGCCACTACTGAGGGTTCACGGAGAACTACACCGTGATGCTTCTCGTAGATGAGTACCGTTGCAGTGCCTAAGTCGATGCCTATATCAGTGCCGAACAATCATGCACACCCCCAGTGATAATATTGCGGCAAGTATACCAATCCCGGAATTACAGCCGCTCTTTGTCTCTTCATCTGTGCCGGGCTCTTGAGTACCGCTCTTCCATATCTCGCAGTCAGAATTTATCTCGGTGCTCCCCACAACGTCAAAGTCAACGTATCCCCTTATCCTGACTTTCCCGGATGTTGTTGATGTGAACGTTACCTGATAGCTCAACCCGTCCTTGCTCACTGCAGGGAGCGTGAAGGGCTTGCTCAGGGTCGGCCTGAGTTCCGGGAAAATTATGGGAATGCGTATGTAGTTGGGAAGGTGGTCGCTCCATGCCCGGATGTCAAACCCGGCGTTAGTCATGGCGTTAATCTTCAGGTTTATCTCGTAGCCAGTGAGGGCATTAAGTTTTTCGTCCAGATTGTCCCGGCTTATGAGGGTCTCTGCGTCCTCGCTCAGTACGTTGATTATGTCGCCGCTCAGTTCTGAAACCTTGCTTGTCGTAAGCGTCATGTCCCCTATTAGCTCCATGCTTATACGTACAAAACTCTTCTCCGCAAAACCTGTGCCCCTGATGTACCACAGACCCGAAATGTCGTATTCCTCCGCCGTAATTGACGGACACGAAAGAAGCATCATCATCAATGCAATAACCAGTCTCTTCATTCTCGGCCTATTTCTCCCCTTCTGTCCTTATCCTGTTTATCATTGAGGCTAAATATCCTGCTCCGAATCCGTTATCTATGTTCACGACACTAACACCGCTTGCGCATGAATTGAGCATAGCTAGGAGTGCACTTACCCCGCCGAATGATGCACCATAGCCCACACTCGTAGGGACTGCGATAACCGGGCAGTCAGCGAGCCCGCCCAAGACGCTGGCGAGTGCCCCCTCCATTCCTGCGACGGCAACAACAACACTTGCGGCCATGACATCATCAACGTGCGACAATACACGGTGAAGCCCGGCAACCCCGACATCATAGAGACGCTTTACCCGGTTGCCGAGAACCTCAGCCGTTAATGCTGCCTCCTCAGCCACTGGAATATCACTCGTCCCGCCAGTAGCTACCAAGATGAAGCTCCGGCCTTCAGGCTCAGGGATTGCCCCGTAAATTCCGGCGTGTGCGTCAGGGTGGTAGTCTATGCTGAGCCCCGAACGTATCAGCTCGTCCGCGCTCTCAGGTGATAGCCTCGTTATGAGTATGGTCTTCTGGTTGTGGGATTTCATTACGTCTATTATTCCGGCAATCTGTGAAGGTGTCTTGCCTGCTCCGTAGATTACCTCAGAGACCCCCTGCCGAATTTTCCTGTGAAGGTCAACTTTGGCATAACCTATGTCCTCGAATGGCTGTTCCCTGAGTTTCAGGTATGCCTCCTCGACAGTTATATTATTTTCGCGCAGCTCATGGAGTATGCGTTTTATGTCGTTCAAGAAATTTTCACCTCAACGAAATAATAACATACACACAGCACAACTTAATACACGGGGCCGAAATAAGTTTCGTCATCCTTCACTCTTTCGCGGTAAAAGATGACCTGCCTCACTGCTGCCATTGATGGGCCGCGCCGTAATCTTTCCTTCATCTCGTTGACCATCTCAGGAGGACCCTGAAAGACTGCCTCAACCCTTCCGTCAGGCAAGTTCTCGACCGTCCCGGTTAAGCCCAGTCTTTCAGCGTGTTCACATGCCCAGTAACGGAAGCCTACATGCTGGACATGGCCGGAGATTATTGCCCTTACGCGTATGAACTTGCTCTTGTCCTCGTAACTCATTGCCACACTCCTGACGTGATTAGCTGACGGGTAACTTTACCTGCCCAGTCCTGATTTGCTTGGGGATTAGCGGGGCTTGGGTGAAGTATTTTCGTGATGGTTACTCTTTGTGCGATTAAGGCGGTCTTTGCCCGCTGGTATGCGAAGCTGCCAATGCCTACGACGTGCTCAGGTTTGAGAGTGTCAATTGCGTCAATGAGTGCTGAGTCGCAGAGCTCGCAGAGATGTTCACGTTCTGAGGGGGCTAACTTGTCGGGTGTCATGTTTCGGAGGCTGCCCTTGTCCGTCCTGCCAATGAAGAGAAGGGGGCAGTAGTTCAGGACGAGGTGATCTGTGAAGAAGTTCTCAGCCGTCCCGAATTTTTCGCGGAACAATCCCCATAGCCTCCTGCCGCTGACCTCAGACCTTCCGCATTCGAGACCTCTGACCGGGTAGGAGACGTGCTCATTTCCGGGGGTGAAGATGCGTATAGTGGAGATGCCGAGAAAATCACGGACAGCATTGACCTCGCCGAAGGGTATACCTGTCTGAGCCATTCCCCATGGGCCGGGGTTCATTCCGAGGAAGATGACGCGCTTGCTCCCGCCGGAGTAGTTCATGTACTGTGTGAAACCGTCCCAAGCATATTCTAGGGGGTTGTACCAGAATGCAACCGGCCATGAAAATTTGAGCCTTCCTGCCTCATCACAAAGACGCTGGTAAATTCTCATCAAGTTAATATTTTTCATGATGGGATATATTTTACAGCAGGCAAAAAAAAATCCCCTGCCTGTTTCAGACAGGAGGATAAAATTTATTCTATACTGTAAATTTTTCGGAGTGCCTTTGCTGTCTCTTCCACTGAATGCTTCTGTATCATTATTTCCCTGAGAGCCTCACCTTTACGCTTCACTGAGGCTTCATCATTCTTGAAGTCAGCGTAAAACTTCATGATGGCATCCTTCAGGCGTGAAACGTGCTTGTCCTCGTCTTCGGTGTAGTCGTAACAGTAAAGCAGGCTCTGGTCGTCAATGTCGCTAGTTGTCCCTGTCCTTGTGCCGATTATGGTTTTCCCGAACGAGAAGGCAAGGTATGACGCTCCCGAATTGAGCTCCGATATTGTCCTGTAGGGCAGGAGTACGGCATCTGACATGGCCATTAGGGAGGGTATTTCTCCGTCTTCAATGAACCTGGCATCAAGTGTGATATTGCTTCCATCTGAGAGTGAGCGGAGCTTGTCGATGTATTCAGGGCTGCCATTCCCGCAGATGAGGAAGTGAATATCCCGGACATCTGAGAGCTTTTTTGCGGACTCTATGAGAACTTCGAGGCACTTGTAGGGACACAGCGCACCTATGAACGTAAGGACGATTTCGCCGGGCTTCTTGGTGTAGTGGCTGTAGTGTTCAGTGTCATGGTACGCTGTCGTATAGTTCGGGTGAGGGACATAGAACATTCTGGAGGTGTCGATGCCGGGAAAGATGGACTTTGCCGCCGGGATGCTTTGTGTGCAATGTATCACGATTCCGTTGGCGTGCCTGAAGAACCAGTTCATGAGTACTTTGGGGAACAGGGGCAGCTTTGTGCTTTCATGAGGCATCTTGTTGTGGAAGGTGAAGATAATCTTTTTCCCTGAAACCTTGAGGAGTGGCAAAACAAGAATCTTCATGATGAAACGCATTATTCTCTTGAGGCGGCTACTTCCACCAACGTACTCAAACCAATTGAAGTGGAATACCCTGCACCTGAACAGTGCGTATATTGCCCTACCGTTGTATAGCTCATATCCTGTAGCTCTCACTGCCTCCTGCATCAGTGCTATGTACTGGTTAAGGCTTGATTTGGGCCAAAAGAACACCCTGAGCCCTGAGCCATTATGCAGGCGTTTTCGCTTTTGTCAACCATCTTCATAGTGATCTTACCTTCTCCGCCACTCTCTCAGCATGAAGTAGTGCCTTCTCCTTCATCTGCCTCAACTTCTCGTCATCATGTCGGCTTGCGTAGGACAGCCCACCGCTGTAGACATACCCCGTCCACTCCATACCGCAGGCCCTCGCGAACTGCTTTAACGGTGTCAGGAAGTCATCAACAGGATACCCCTGAACTCCTCCAGTCTGGTACATCTCTTCAGGTGCTCCCGACGTGAACGACACAAGGAGCTTCTTCCCCACGAGTGCCTTACCCTTCGAGCCGTGAGAGAACCCGTGAACAAATACCTCTTCCATCCACTTGTGCATGATTGACGGGACACCATACCAGAAGAATGGGAACTGCATCACTATCACGTCAGCACTCTTTAGCCTCTCCTGTTCACGCTCAACGTTGAACGTCCAGCCGGGATATTCTGTGTCGAGGTATACATATTCAGCTTCAGGCATTATCTCGCTGAGTCGGTCAAGTATTATCTTGTTGGCGAATGAATTTTTCTGAAGGTCAGTGTGTCCTGAGACCACTAAAATTTTTGTCATTGTCAGTCCTCCTTTGGCCGATATTATATCAGTACTGTGCTACAATAATTTATCCCTCTGAAAGAAGAGATGCATCAATGAAACTTTCCATGAAGATTATTGCCGTCATATTGCTGGCACTCCTAGTTGTCCAATGCCCAAGTTCTGAGGCAGCAAAGAAAAAAGCAAGATCCAAGAAACCCGCCAACCCCCCGGCAGAATCACAGGCACCTTCCGGGATAAATGCCCTCGTAGGTGTGTGGAGGTTGGCAAGCTCAGGCAACGGCACAGGCACTGACCCAAGACAGCCGGGCGTTGATGTCTCACTGAATGCTGACGACGTGGTTATGACCATCGAGAGCGTCAGGTACTCCGAGAGTGAGGGGGAAGGTCGCGCTGATGTCATCTTCACCGGGACAATAACCGACATTCGCGGGGAGATAGTCTGCGAGAGAAGCTGGGAATACGCCGTACCCTATGACCTCAAGAAGGACAGCAATAACTCGTGGACATTCAGCACCGAGTTCATGGACGGGGAGGACAAAATCACCCTCACATTCATGAACGGAAGGAATGCACTTATCCGCTGGGAGGGTACTACCATACCGAACGAGAACTATCCCGATGAGATATACAGATTTGATGTTACCTGTAGTGCCGCAAAAAAATAGCCCCCCTGAATCTCTCACAGAGGGGCTTTATTCATCCTTCAATCATTCCTTAAGTTCGGGCTTGTTCTGAAGTATTGCGCTCCCGTTCTTCGCAAAGGTTATGTTCATAAACGCTATATATTTCTCGTAGAAACTTGTGGCCTCGCTCTCGTTCATTCTCAGGTCAAGTTTATTCAGTGCCCTGTTCAGTATCGAGAATATATTTATCTTGCTCAAATATCCCTCCTCAATCTCACGTATCACCTCCTGAAGAACTATCTCGGTCTTGATCTCAAGGTTTCCTGCCCTGAAGTACTCGTCAATGTAGAAGAACGGAACATTATTATTTTGCAGTCTCTGGTAATATGCCTGAGAGCAGTTATCATACTCAAGCATCACCAAGAATTTCACCTCCGGGGTAAGCTCAATAAGCGGCCAGAAATCACAGTCGCTTGACACAATCACTGCGGCATCAAAAGGTTCACCCATGATTTTGGCAAGCACTATCTCCCTGTAAAACTTGATGGTCAATGCAACGTCTACCGCTGATTTGTCTTCCTTCACCCTGTCAGTCATGTAGTATTCGAGCGGAAGGTTTCCGTTCCGTCTCAATGCCCGCCACTGTGAGGACGTGTGAGCATCATCAACGAGGAGTATCTTCGAGATTTTCCCCATGAGCCCCTGAGCCTCAAGGGACTTCATTATACCGATGACCTTGCAGGGGTCGGCATTCTCGCAGTCAACGGCAACAAGTATTCTCCCGGCCTTCGCGAAAAATTCGGAGGGGTCATTCACGGCGGCATCTCCTGCTTCAGTTACCTTGCTCATGTCATAGAATCTGTCGCGGTTTCGTTCGTACAGTATAGGGAGGAACTTTGCATCATCACGCAAGATATTTCCGTCCCCCTCATCAGGATACCAGTTAATGAACGACTGGTAGGGGAACAAGTCCCGGCACTCATAGTACAGTTTTGCGGCCTCCCTGTTTCCGTCGACAGTGTTGCCTTTGAGGATGAAGAAGAGGTTTCGGATGTACTGCCACTTAATCCAGTCGGGAAAAAATTTCTGGCAGTTAGGGACATGAGGCAGAAGGTAATTGTGAACGTCAACTATATAGTCTTCGAGCCTCCGTCTCGGCCTGACGAAAGGTATTCCGTCCTCCTCAAGTGAGCCCAATATGTCAGGGGGGACTAGGTCGGGAACTGAGTCAATGTTCTTCACGTCAGAGTTCATTTCAACGCAGATAGCCTTGAAGTTCCGTTGCAACTTCGTTCTGAGGCGGCACAAGTTCCTGACTATCCGGGCTTCTTTGTCGGTGTTCATCTCGTCATACACAGAGCGGTGAAACTGTGGGGCAATGTTCCCGTCCTGCCCGATGCCGAAATATTTTCCGTCAATCCCGATCAGGTAGGCCACCCGTGAGACAATATCACGCTTTGAGCGTGGGGAGTCCTGTTGTTGCTTTGCCGGGAGATCCTCGGAGAATGTCTGGAGTGATGCTCTCTTCTCGTCATCAAGAAGGCTGCCTATGCTCAGTTCACCCATCACAAGGACCTCCAGCTCTTGAAGCCCTGGCCCAAGACTTCGGAAGCGTCGCATATCGAGACAAACGCCCTGTCGTCATTTTCCTTCAGGAAGCGTTTAAGCAGGACGACCTGCCTCGGCTCAAGCAACGTAATAAGAACCGGCCTGACCTGCCCGGTGTATCCTCCCCTGCCCTCAAGGCGGGTTACTCCCCTTCCGTGTGAATTGATGAACGCGCTGACCTCGTCGGGAATGTTCGTGATGATGATTGCCTGTTTCCGTTTGTCGAAGCTCCGGGTAACGTTGTCCATCGTTACGCCGTTGACGTAGAGGCCGACAGCTCCATAGACCACTGCCTCAAGTCCTACAACACCGATTGAGAGCCCCAGAATGAAGAGGTTGATGAATATCGTGAAGCGTCCTACCTCAAGCCCGTAACGCCTCCTCAGTGCCACGGCGAGAATGTCAGTTCCTCCGCCTGAGCCCCCTACGTTGAACATGAGTCCTCCCGCAAATCCCTTCATGAGGCCGGTTATGACGGTGGCCATGAATTTGTCGTCAGGGAGCGGCAAGGGATAGAGCGCGAAAATTGAGAGGGCTGTCGAGAATGTGAGTATTGCCGTTATCGTGAGGGCGAGGAAGTGAAGGTTGAGGTCTTTCCGTGCCCAGAGGACTAAGAGAATATTGCCGGTGAGTATGACCCAGTTGGGGGAGATGCCGAAAATGTAGTGAGTGAGGACGGCTATACCAGAGACCCCCAAGTCAGGGAAATGGTAGTGAAGAGTGAAGTAGTTTACCGCGAAGGCTTGGAGGGAGCTTGCGAATATTATTGTTGCTACGGCTCTCCATTCTGTCATGATTAATGCTGAGGCTAGAGTGAAAAATTTTCGGATTGAATTTTTCATTGCGTGCGTAATTATTCCTCCTTGATGCAAAAATTTTGTGAATGAGACTAATATTAGCACAGCTGAATTTTTGGACTGGCTGATATAATCGTGGCCATGAAGGAAGGGGGGATTACTGGCTGCTGTCGATAATCCTTGTGGTTTTTGCGATGCCTCAGGTTGTGGCGGGGATAAAGGCTTCCTGCATGATATAATCTTCCTGCCATAAAAGGAGGAAGCCTCAAAGAATGAATGACAATCCCCTCATTTCCGTAGTTATCCCGGTATACAAAGTAGAACAGTATCTTGATGAGTGCATTGAAAGCGTTACAGGTCAGACATACAGAAACCTTGAGATTATTCTTGTAGATGACGGCTCCCCTGATAATTGCCCGGCCATGTGCGACGAATGGACCCGGAAAGACAGACGCATAAGAGTCATCCACAAGACCAACGGCGGACTTTCTTCGGCAAGGAACGCAGGAATTGAGTCTGCAACCGGCGAATATATATCCTTCATTGACAGCGACGACTACGTGCAGAATATATACTTTGAGCAGCTATACTCCACCATGAAGGCAAGCGGTGCAGATATATCTTGCTGCCTCTACACTGTTGACGTGAAGAAGCTGGGGAGCTCGATCATTAATGATTTCAGGACAGTAACGCCGACACAAGCAGTCAAGGAAGCTCTGGCCTTTCTTGGTGTTGAACGTTCCGCCTGCATGAAGCTCTACAAGACGAGTATATTCACTGCAGGTGAAGGTATACGCTACACTGTTGGGATAATCTCGGAGGATCTTGCGGCAATGCCTGCTGTTTTCAGTGCCGCGAAATCTTTGGCCTTTGTCGAAAATTCACTGTACTTCTACAGACTTCAGGAAGACTCGATAATGCACACTACCTACAAGTCAAGCCATGAGGAATACTACACTTCGTACAGGATAGCCGAGGAGAGCGCGAAGAAAAATTTTCCCGACCAATGGCCGGAGCTTTCTAGGTATTTCCGTTACGACTACATACAGAACACGATGAAGATGATTCGTGATGTCTGCCTTTCACCCGATAGTCCAGGGCGCAGTGAGGTACTCTCAGACCTCACAAAGAGAATAACTAAGCGTGATGCAATATCCTTCATGTTCAGCTATGCCGGACTTCCCAAGAAGTTAGCCGCACTGATGACTGCCTTCATGCCAAAGCTGGCGTTGAAGATTATCGAGCGTTCGAGAAAATTCACCCCCGCCTTCAAGTGAGACGGGGGAAAATTTCTGCCTGCCTTCTAGCCTCCCAAATATGCCGCCCTGACTTTGGGGTTGTTCAGCAGTTCCGCCCCTGTTCCCGAAAGACCAATAGCACCAACCTCAAGGACATATGCCCGGTGAGCCGCCTTGAGTGCCGCAAATGCATTCTGTTCAACGAGCAATATCGTCCTTCCCTGAGCGTTGATCTCCCGGATAATCGCGAAGACCTCATCAACGAGAACCGGTGCAAGTCCCAAGCTAGGCTCGTCAAGCATCAGCAAGTCCGGCCTGCTCATCAGTGCCCGGCCAACCGCAAGCATCTGCTGTTCACCACCGGACAATGTCCCGCCCTTCTGCCTGTGTCGTTCCTTGAGGCGGGGGAAGAGTGAGTAGACGTACTCCATGTCGTCAGCAATCCCCTTCACGTCATCGCGGATATATGCACCGAGGGCTAAATTCTCCTCGACCGTCAATTGAGGGAGTATCCTTCTTCCTTCGGGACTGAGTGAGATACCCAGCTTCACGTGAGCTTCTGCGGGTCTTCCCTGAATGTTCACGGGCTTGTTGTCGCGGGGTGATATGTAGGTCATCTCGTCGGAACGCGACTTCACGAGACCCATTATTGCCCGGATTACGCTGGATTTCCCTGCACCGTTCGCGCCTATGAGGGTAACTATCTCGCCCCTGTTTATGGTCAACGAGACATCACGGACTGCATGAATTGCCCCGTAGCTGACATTGAGCCTCTCGATTTTCAGCATGGCCTCCATTTACGCCGCCCCCTTCCCTAAGTATGCCTCGATTACGCGCGGATTGGCCTTTATCTCTTCGGGTGTTCCCTGCGCAATGTGGACTCCCTGATCCAGAACGTGTATATAGTCGCATACGTTCATAACTACCTTCATGTCGTGCTCAATCAGAAGTATAGTCAGGTCGAACTCATCACGTAACCTTCTGATGAACTTCAGGAGCTCCTCACTCTCCTGCGGGTTCATTCCTGCGGCGGGCTCATCGAGCAACAGGAACTTCGGACGTGTGGCAAGTGCCCTCGCAATCTCAAGCCGTCTTTGTGCTCCATATGGGAGTGATGATGCTTTCTCGTCGGCGAACTCCTCAAGTCCCAGCTGTGCAAGAAGGTCAAGGGCTCTTGCTTTCACTGCGGCATCTTCACGTATTACGTCAGAGAAGACGAACGGCGCAAGTGTCATCCACCATGAATAGCTCTGACGAATCCTTGAGCCTGTCATTACGTTCTGTAGTACCGTCTCATGGCCGAACAGCCTGATGTTCTGGAACGTCCTGCTCATTCCCTCGCGGCAGACTTTATCCGGGCTCAGTCCTCCGATTGACTTTCCCATGAACTTTATTGTGCCTGATGTGGGCTTGTAGAACCCGCTGATTACGTTGAAGGCTGATGTTTTCCCTGCACCGTTGGGGCCGATTAACCCCATGATCTGGCCGTGCTTTATGTCAAAGCTCAAGTTCTCGATTGCCGAGAGCCCCCCGAACTTCAGCACAACGTCCCGGACTTCAAGGACTGTGTCAGTGTCTTCATGGCCGGGTTTAGTCTTGGGCTTGGGCTTGGGGAAGAATATATCCCACGTGAACTCACGCATTCCCATAATGCCCTCACGCCTGAAGATTATTACGATGATGAGCAGGAGCGAGAATATCACCATCCTCATACCAGGAATGCCCGGAATGTTTATGCTCCCTATCGTTATTGGGTTCTCGACAAAACGCAGCCACTCAAGCATAGTAGTAACGAGTGCCGAGCCGATGATTGAGCCCGTAACAGAGCCTAACCCACCGACAACGATAATCATCAAGATGTTGTAGGTCTGAGTGATCATGAACATACGCGGGTCAATGGTAGTAATCAGGTTGCCCATCAATGCGCCGCCCAATCCTCCGCCGAAGCAGCCCAATGTGAACGCGATAACCTTGATCCTGAAGGTGTTAATGCCCATCATCCTGGCCGCGACCTCGTCATCACGTACAGCCCTCAAGACCCCGCCGAAGTTGCTCCGTAACATGCAGACCATGCACAGGAGCACAACCCCAAGGCATCCCCAGCTCATGAACAGGGTAGTGTAGGCAGGTATACCCTTCAGTCCCAGTGAGCCGTTCGTGAGCCTCGCAGTGTTCGTGATGAGGATGCGTATAATCTCCGCGAAACCTAACGTAGCTATTCCGAGGTAGTCGCCGCCAAGCCTCAATACCGGGAGCGCAACGAGTAACCCGAAGAATGCCGCAACAATCCCAGCAATTATGATTGACGCAATGAAGGGAGCGTTTACGTTCAGGAGCCAGGGATAAATGTCCTCAAGTATCCACATTGCATTTTTCTGCGCGGGGGACAATACGAGGAGTGCCGAGACATATGCGCCGATTGCCATGAAGCCCGCATGACCCAGTGAGAACATTCCGGTGATGCCGTAAATCAGGTTGAGGCTCAGGGCTAAGATTGCGTTGATGGCTATCAGGTTTAGTATCCTCTGCCAGTAACCATTGAGGAGTTCGGGGGCTTTGTCGAGAAAGAACGCAAAGAGTACCACAGCTATAACGGTGAGCAATAAGTTTCTTGTCCTCTTCATTATATTTTGTCCTCCAGTTTCTCGCCTAATAGTCCCGTCGGCCTGAAGAGAAGTATCATGATGAGCAACAGGAACGCAAAAGCATCCTTATAGCCTGAGAGTGTCGGGAAGAACGCCACCGACATAATCTCCACGAACCCCAGAATAAGCCCGCCAATCATTGCCCCCGGAACTGAGCCAATCCCCCCGAAGACCGCCGCAATGAACGCCTTGATTCCCGGTGTCATTCCCATGAACGGCTCAACACGAGGATAGCGCAGTGCCCACATTATGCCCGCGACCGCCGCGAGTGCCGAGCCCAGTCCGAACGCAAGAGCAATAATCCCGTTCACCGATACTCCCATCATTCGGGTGGTCTCAATGTCGAACGAGATCGCACGCATAGCAAGTCCGGGCTTGGTGCAGTAGAGCAGCCACAGCAACGCTCCCACAAGAACGAACGCCACGACAGGCACAAGAATACCGAGGGGAATGAGCCTCACTCCTCCTGAGAGCTCAATGGGCTTCATGAGTATTGGGGGCTGAACCACAGGGCGGGGCATCCCGGTGAAGACGACGACGGCGAAGTTCTCGATGAAGAATGACACACCGATTGCGCTGATTAGTGCTGAGATCCGGGGAGCCTCACGCAGGGGCTTGTAGGCTATACGGTCAACTAGGAGGCCGCAAATTGTCGTGCCTATTACCGCGAGGACTACACCGACAGCCCAGGGGAGCTTGTAGACGATTGTAGCGAAGTAGACGAAATACGCGCCTAACATGAAGATGTCGCCGTGAGCAAAGTTAATCAGCCTCAATATTCCGTAGACCATCGTATAACCAACAGCAACGAGGCCATAGAGTGAGCCCAGGCTTAAGGCATTAATGAAGTGCTGAATGAAAATGTTTAGGTTCAATGTCTATCATTACCTTTCACTGTGTACAAAAAAAGGAAGGGCACTAATTCACCCTCCCCTTAAAGTTTCACGTTATGACTGAATTATGATTGAAGGTTGGGGCTTAGACTTCAGGCACTACGATACCGACAAAGGTCTTCTTCCCTCCGCGTATCTCGACAATTCCCATGTCCTTTTCTGCGTCATGAGTGGCGTTAATCGTAGTCATTCCCGTAACCGTCGGAAGATCTCTCGTTGCCTCCAGTGCATCACGGATTTTCGCCGGGTCTGCACTTCCTGCCCTCTCGATCGCGTCCTTGAGCATGATGTAGCAGTCATAGCCCAGTGCGCAGTTTACGTTCGGGGCTTTGTCGGGGTGAACCTCGTTCCACGCAGCGGTGAAAGCCTTAGCTACCTCGTTCATCTCCGGCATTGAGGGGTCATATGCGAATGTAGTATGCATGAAGCCCTCCACAGCATCGCCGCCGAGAGTAACTATTTCGGGGTTGTCCATAGCGTCAGCACCGATAAACCTGAACGCCGCTCCGAGCTCTTTAGCCTGCTTGAGGACTATTGCACCCTCAGCAAAATATGCCGGGAGGAACACTATATCAGGCTGAGCGTCAATCAGTGCCGTGAGCTGTGCCGTAAAATCTGTGTCGCCTGACTGGTAGAACAATGAGGCTACGATTTCCCCGCCCATCTTCTTGAAGCTGTCGCGGAAGAATTTTCCCAAGCCAACGCTGTAATCATTCGACATGTCAACGAGGGTAGCTGCCTTCTTGAGTCCAAGATTGCGGAAGGCATATGTAGCTGCTCCTGCTCCCTGGAACGGGTCAATGAAGCACACGCGGAAGTAGAACTTCTTGTCGAGAGTTACGAGGGGGTTGGTGCATGACGTTCCGATTACGGGGATACCTGCCTTCTCTGCAACTTCTCCGCCTGCCATGGCCAATGATGAGCCGTATGTGCCGATTATCGCGTTCACCTTGTCGTTCTCGATGAGACGGGTTACTGCGTTTGCGGCCTCGACCTTGTCCGACTTGTTGTCCACTATGACGAGCTCGACCTTCCTGCCGAGTATCTCAGGGAACAGTGAGTGAGCTAACTGCGTGCCCTCAAGCTCAAGCTGTCCTCCGAATGCGTTCTGACCTGTGAGGCAGTTGAAGATGCCTACCTTGATTACGCCGTCATCAGCCGACGCGCAAACACAAAGCATCAACACAAGCACTAATGCCACTAGAAACTTGCGCATGATAAAAAACAACTCCTTCAATTATTCTGAAATGTTCGGAAATTATATCACGTGCTTTTATTGCTTGTCTCTGAGACAACGGCTCTTAACCTTATGCCCGGAAAAATTCGGCCATGCTACGAACAAGCTCCTCCTGCTCTTCGGGCTTAAGTCCCGGAAAAACCGGCAGAGCAAGAACTTCACGGGATAACCTCTCACTCACCGGGAAATCCCCGGCCTCATAGCCTAAGTACCCAAAGCACGGCTGAAGGTGCAACGGAAGGGGATAATACACCCTCACGGCAAAGCCCCGGCTGTTGAGCCACTCCATCAGCTCATCACGCCCGGACTTCACGCGCACAACGTACTGATGCCAGATGTGATAGTTCCCCTCAACCTCAACAGGTGCAGTGATGAACTCCTGAAGGTCATTCGTCTTGAAGAGCAGCCTGTAGTACTCCGCAACCTTCCGCCGTTCCTCGTTCCATGCCTCAAGATGACGCAGCTTTATGTCGAGTACTGCCGCCTGCAGGGCATCAAGCCGTGAGTTTATGCCTACCTCCTCGTGATAGTACGTTGTCCCTGAGCCGTGAACTCGTAACCTCCTGAGCCTCTCCGAACGTTCAGGGTCTGACGTTGCGACCATACCGCCATCACCACAGCCCCCCAAGTTCTTGGTCGGGAAGAACGAGTAGCACCCTACATCCCCCACAGTCCCGGCACGGGTGATTTTTCCGTCCTTTATGCGTGAGGCACCGAATGCCTGAGCCGCGTCCTCGATTACGGAAATTCCACGGCGGTGAAGCTCAGGGATTACGTCCTCAAGCCCGCACATCTGCCCGAAAAGATGAACAGGTAAGAACGCTTTGGTCTTGTCCGTGATTTTCGTCATGGCCTGCTGAATGTCTATGTTGTAGGTTACGGGGTCAACGTCCGCAAAAACCGGGACAGCTCCGAGCCGTGCAATCGTCCCGGAAGTCGCAAAGAACGTGAACGGTGTAGTGATGACCTCATCGCCGGGCTTAATGCCGCAGGACATCAGCGCAAGAAGAAGTGCGTCAGTCCCGGAAGCACAGCCTACACATGAGCCTTCAGGAAGCTCAAGATATTCCTCGCAATGAGCCTCAAAGTTCCTTACCTCATGGCCGAGAATGAAGCTCTGTTCGTCAAATATCCTCTCAAGTGCCGCGAAGACCTCCGGCTTTATCTCACTGAATGAACGCTTAAGGTCTAAGATTGGTAGTGTCAACTTGTTCATCATCTCCTGTGCTAGAATTTTATATCACCATCAAGAAATTTACACGGAGGCCAAAATGTCAAACACGGCTATAATTATTGCTGGCGGTGTCGGGTCAAGAATGCATTACGACATTCCCAAGCAGTTCGTGAACGTAAACGACAAGCCCATAATCATCTATACACTTGCGGCATTCCAGAAACACCCAGACATAGACGCAATAGAAGTAGTCTGCCTCGACGGATGGCATGACATTCTCAGGGCATACGCAAAGCAGTTCGGCATCACTAAGCTCAAATGGGTAGTGTCCGGCGGCTCATCAGCTCAGGAATCAATCCGTAACGGTGTCTTCAACCTTGAAGGAAAGTGTGAACCCGACGACATCATCATAATTCATGACGGTATACGCCCGCTTGTTGATGACGCTGTATTGTCTGACGTTATCGTGAAGTGCAGGCAGTACGGCAACGCAGTAACCTCACTCCCATACAACGAGCAGATATTCATCATTGACGACGACATATCGACAACCCGCTACATTCCCCGCGAGACACTAAGGAGAGTATCTACCCCCCAAGTCTACAAGTTCTCTCTTCTCTCTGAGAAGTACCATGAGGCATTTGACCGGGGCATAGGCATTCACGGGTCATCATACGCTAATACGATGATGGCGGATCTCGGAGTGAGGTTGTATTTTGCGGCGGGCTCGGACAAAAACATAAAGCTCACTACCCCGGATGACCTGGAGCTCTTCAAGTCGTTCGTAAGGAGGGAAGGCGGCAATCTCTATGGTATTTGACAGCCCGCTCTATATTGAGGACGTTGAACAAACAGCCGGGCTTAATCTCGAATGGGACAAGCTGACGGGAAAGACCTTCCTCATCTCAGGAGCAACTGGGCTAATCGGTAGCTTTCTTGTTGACGTTCTGATTTTCAGACGCAAGGAGTACGGTCAAGACATCAAGATTTTCGCACTAGGCCGTAAAACCGGGGCAGCCCGTGAAAGGTTCGGGAGTTATCTCGGTGATGAGGGGTTCTCATTCTTTGAGCATGACATCAACGAGGCATTAGGGGATTTTCCCGGAAGGTTTGAGTTTGTCTTCCACCTTGCCAGCGCGACACATCCCCTTGCGTATTCGTCCGACCCTGTGGGGACAATCACCGCCAACATCATCGGCCTGAACAACCTCCTAGACTTCGCGAGGCATCACGGCACTGAACGCTTCATGTTTGCGTCATCCGTTGAGGTCTACGGCAGGAACAGGGGAGACACCAACCGCTTCAGCGAGGAATATTGCGGGGATATAGACATCTCGACGGCAAGGGCAGGTTACCCGGAGGCCAAACGATGCGGTGAGACGCTCTGCCAGTCATACCGTCAGCAGTACGGAGTTGACTGCGTAATCCCAAGACTGCCGAGAACTTATGGCCCTACTATGAGGATGGACGACTCGAAGGCATTATCACAGTTCATCAGGAAGGGGCTTGCCGGTGAAAACATAATCCTCAAGAGCGAGGGCAGGCAGTTATTCTCGTATATCTATGTGGCTGATGCTGTCTCTGCACTTCTCACGTTATTGCTCAGGGCTGAAAGTGGGAAGCCCTACAACATAGCCGATGCTCAATCCGACATAACCCTTAAGGAGCTTGCGGGGATTGTTGCGGGGTATTCAGGCTGTGAGGTGGTCTTTGAGCTCCCTGACGAGAACGAGCGAAGGGGCTACAGTGCGGCCATGAGGGCGGTAATGGACGCGTCAAGGCTTAAGTCTCTAGGGTGGCGTGCACGCTATAGCATCAGTGAGGGAGTAACTAGGACGATGGATATTCTCTCAGGCAGGGGATGAGTAGGCTATTTCCCCCTGAACCTCTGCGAATGAACGTCCTCAATAAATCCTGTCTCATGTCCGGGCGGAAGGAGTATGTTCCGCGGATTCCTGACCCAGTCAACAGTACTGCCCCTATAGTTCTTGATCCTTGAGGCCGAAAAGTTGAACCTCCTCACAAGCTGGTCAGCAAACCTCCCAGAAAGCACCCCGGTGTTACAGTACACAATGACGGTCTTGTCCTTTGTTATTCCTGCCTTCGAGAGAGCCGCCGACGCCGCAGGTATCTTCAAGTCCTCGAACGGAAAGCTCAATGCTCCGGGAATATGCCCGCCAGGTACTCCATGACGCGGGGACTTCCCAAGATACTGGTCTTCTGGGCGCGCGTCAACAAGGACATACCCCGGCATTCCTTTGCGTTCACTGACATATTGCGCATCAACTTCCTCAACGTGTGGCTCAAGCCGTGAGAATATCAGCGTAACGATGAATATGAATGCGAACATTACAGGGGCGGCAACCTCAAGGGGAGGAATTTTTTTCATGGATGCATCACAAAACCTTTCTGTGTTTTTGGGGAACTGTTGTTCACATTATACGCTTGCAAAGTTAAAGTTTATGCTATAATTCTCACACTTTATTTTTATTTTACGCTTTGATTAACGAACGAGGTCTTAAAGATTTTCATGAACCGGCAGCCAGTGGTTGCTTTGATCGGAGCTACAGCCGTAGGGAAAACGGCACTCAGCTTGTCCGTAGCAGAAAAATTGAACGCTGAAATAATCTCAGTAGACTCGCGCCAAGTCTATCGCTATATGGACGTGGGTACAGACAAGGTAACACAATCACTCCGCCGGGAAATTCCCCACCACATGATAGACATTTCAGACCCTGACGAAAAATTTACCGTCTCAGACTTCGCAGAAAGAGCCTCAAAGGCCGCATCACGTATTTATGCCCGCAGGAAGCTCCCGGTTTTTGTGGGAGGTACTCCGTTCTACTACAACGCACTCTTTCACGCCTCACTGAATGAAGACCTGCCCTCAGATGATGACGTTCGTGGAAAGTATGAGGCACTCGCGAACTCACAGGGTGCAGAGCTCCTGCACATGAGGCTTGCGGAGGTTGACCCGGCAACGGCGGAAAAGCTCCACAAGAACGACGTGCAGAGAGTAACGCGTGCCCTCGAAATCTGGGACTTGACCGGCAAAGCTCCATCACAGATATACAGTGAAGGCTCAAAGAGGGATTACGGGTTTGACGTTCTATATATAGGGTTGTCGCGCTCAAGGCAGGAATTGTTCGAGCGCATCGAGATACGATTAGAGCAGGAATATCACTCAGGATTTCCCGAAGAAGTAGAATGGCTCATGAAGAACGGCTTTGACGACAGATATACCCCGCTTAAAGGCTTGGGCTATAAGGAGCTCATAGACTATCACAGGGGAAAACTAAAACTTGATGAGGCACTGGAAATCTCAATATCACGGACAAAGGCATTTTGCAGGAGGCAGCAGACGTGGTTCAAGAAGTTCGAGCCCGCAATATGGTTTGACATGTCGGAGTCCAATCACGAGGAAGAAATCATAAACGCAATCAGAAACCACATACACAAGACAGAGGACGCATCATGATAGTCATGGCTGAACATGCCGGATTTTGTTTCGGTGTGAAGCGCGCAATAGATGCAATCTCTGAGGCACTGGCACATAATCCCGAAGTCTGGACTATAGGACTTCCCATACACAATCCGCAGGAAGTCGCGAGGCTTGAGGCTATGGGCTTGCGTGTAGCTCATGATGACAGCGAGATACCTTCAGGGGCTAAAGTCCTGATACGTGCTCACGGTGAACCGCTTGAAGTCATTGCGAGGCTTAAGGCACGGGGGGTTGACGTTGCAGATATGACCTGCCCGTTCGTGAAAAAGGCTCAGGACACGGCGGAAAAGTTATCGCTTGAGGGCTATCACGTTGTCTTACTCGGCGACAAGAACCACCCCGAAATCAAGGGGATTCTCGGCCATGTCTCAGTCTCAGGAAGTTCTGAGGTTGTAGCAGACGATGAGGAAGCCCGGAACATACAGCCACGCTCCCGGATTGCGCTGATCTCTCAGACCACGCAGAGGCAGGAGAGGCTTGAACGTGTTGCAGGCATCCTCACGGGGAAGTGCTCAGAGCTGCGGGTGTTCAACACAATCTGCCGGGCAACGTCGGAACGTCAGGATGCAGTGCGTGAACTCGTCAGGAACAACAAGATTGACGGTGTCGTGCTCATTGGCGGGAAGTCGAGCGCAAACACTGGCAAGCTCCGCGACATTCTAGAGGCTGAGGGCGTTAATGTTCTTTGGGTTGAGGACGTTGCAGAGGCTGAAAGTAATTCCCAGTGGTTCAGTGGCAAAAGGAACATAGGCATAGCGGCAGGAGCAAGCACTCCCGAATGGCTCATAGAGAACGTAAAGGCAGTTGTTTCTGAGATGACTAACAGTTGATCTTGCCTCCGGGGAAAAATATAACCGTGAGGCTTATCATAAAATATTATTGCGGCAAAAGCAGGAAGTACAGGGGGTATTTATTTACTGATGGAGAATCAGCAGGAAGTTTTAGCACAGGAAGCAGTACAAGAAGCACCGGAAGCAGCACCCGTCAAGCAGGAAGCAACAGAGCCTGAGACGATGCAGGAAGCCCTCGACAAGTACGGGGACAACGTACACCTTCGCAGGGGCGAGATCAAGACAGGAACAGTAATCAGCAGAAGCGATTCGGGATTCCTCGTTGATATTGGCTTTAAGTGTGAGGGAGTTCTTCCCATGAGGGAATACACAAACCACGCCCTCATTGAGGAGGAAGGCTCAGAACCCAAGCCCGGCGACACAATCGAGGTTGAGGTTGTCAGCGTAAGGGACGGCGAGGAAGCACAGTTGCTGCTCTCACGCTGGAGGCACGAGCTCGACAAGAGGTGGGACACTCTGGAGGCATCCCTAAAGGAAAGCCCCGTGATGCAGGTCAAGGGACTCAGCCGCGTAAAGGGCGGCCTCATGGTCAACGCGATGGGTGTAGAGGGTTTTGTGCCGATCTCACAGCTCACACTTGCAGGCAGGGGGGCTAACCCTCAGACCTACGTGGGCAAAGACCTGACCGTTAAAGTCATTGACCACGACAAACGGAAGCACAGGCTAGTATTCTCACGACGCGAACTCCTCGAAGAAGCCGAGAAAGAACGAAAGGAAAAGTTCTACGCACGCGTTCATGAAGGCGATGTTCTGGAGGGTGAAGTTTCGAGCCTTATGGATTTCGGCGTGTTCGTGAATCTTGGCGAGATGGATGGCCTCGTTCACCTCACGGAAATTACATGGAAGCGTTCCTTCAAGATCAAGGACATGTTCAAGAAGGGCGACAAAGTTACCGTGAAGGTTATCGGCATTGACAGGGAGAAGGACAGAATCTCCCTCAGCATCAAGCAGGTTGCCGGAGATCCTTGGGACACCGTAGGCGATCGCATTCACAAGGGCGACATCATCAAGGGCACAGTAACCAACATTACAGACTTTGGGGCATTCGTTGAGCTTGAACCCGGAATAGAGGGCCTAGTCCATGTCGGCGACATATCATGGGCAAGGATAAAGAAGCCTTCGGAAGTCCTCAAGAAGAAGCAGGAACTTGAAGTGCTTGTGCTTGACGTTGACCTTGAGAAACGCCGCATAAGCCTAGGCTATAAGCAGCTCAATGACCCGTGGAACAAGATAGACGAGCGTTACCTCACCGGCCAGGATATTCAGGTCAAGGTAGTGAGGCTTGCAGACTTCGGCGCATTCGTTGAGGTTGAAGAGGGAGTAGAGGCACTGATCCACATATCCCAGCTCAGCCGCAAGAGGGTCGAGAAGCCCGGCGATGTCCTCCAGGAAGGCCAGGAAGTTACGGCACGAGTCCTTGAGGTCAACCCTGAGCAGCGCAGGATGAGGCTCTCACTTGCCGCACTTGAGCCAGAACCAGAACCCGAACCCGCTCCCGCAAAGCCTGAGCGTGAACCCGGAAAACCCGACCAGAGAGGCGAGCGCACTGACCGCGGCGAACACAGGGAACGCAGACCCAAGAACCGCCGTCCCGTCAAGGACTCAACAGGCTACGAGGACGACAGCGAGGAAGTTGCCTACAACCCGTTTGCTGATGCCTTCAGGGGCACTGAATGGGTCAAGGAATAACAAGGCACTGAATTTCCCGGCGGTCTTCCCATTTTAGGGGAGGCCGTTTTTTTGTGCGCTATAATTACGTGAAAACCTAAAAGGAGTTGCTTACCACATGAATTTTTCTGAGCTTGTTACGTCGCGTTATTCATGCCGCAAATTTTCATCAAGACCAGTTGATGATGAGAAGCTCCACAAAATACTTGATGCCGCAATTTCTGCCCCTACCGCGAAAAATATTCAGCCCGTCAAAATCTGGGTCATGAAGTCCCCTGAGTCCCTCGAAAAAATCACGTCATGTGCACCGTTCCCATGGATGAAGGACGTTCCCATAATCTTGGCAGTCGGTGGTCTTGGTGATGGCGCATTCGTGAGGCCGTCAGACGGAAGGAATTTCGAGGACGTTGACGCGAGCATAATTGCCACACACATAATGCTTGCCGTACATGCTGAGGGACTGGGCACTACATGGGTAGGGTACTTTGACGCACCGAAAGCTGCGGAGCTCTTCCCGGAGATGAAGGGCTATGACCTTGTGGCACTTTTCCCGGTTGGTTACCCTGCTGATGATGCGATGCCTTCAGACCGTCATTTTTCCCGTAAGAGCAAGGCCGATATTGTGAGCGTTCTCTAGGATGCCTGAACTGATACGCTCATTTGTTGCGGTGAAATTGCCCGGCGACATGGCCGACAAGCTGGAGAACTTCCTTGCTGACTTGCGCCCATTGTCCCCGATACGCTGGGTAAGACGTTCACAGTTCCACATAACGCTAAAATTTCTCGGCGAAAATTCCCGCGAGGTTACGGAGGACGTGAAGGAGGCTTTAACCCCGCTGAAACACTTTGAGCCCTTTACTGTGAGGCTGTCCTACATTGGGGCGTTCCCCAATCTCAACGCACCAAAAGTGTTATGGCTATCAGGCGATGAGGGGGCTTCTGAGCTTGGGAGGCTCTCACGGCTCGTCAATGATGCACTTCTTGAGGGTGCCGGGCTTGAGCGCGACACTAGGAAGTTCAAGGCTCATCTTACGCTTGCGAGGCTGAAGGATGCTACATTGCCGGAGGAACTTGTGCGCAGGCTTGGTGAAGTTCCGGTGCTCTCGTGGCGTTGCAGTGAGCTCGTACTTATGCGGAGCGTCCTGACACCTTCAGGGCCGGTTTATTCGGAGCTGCTATGACTGAGTTCTGCAAGCTGGAGATATTCATTCCCGAATCACATTTAGCGTTGCTTCAGGAGACTTTGAGGGCTTGCGGTGCGGGGCATATCGGCAACTATGACTCGTGCATGTCGTATTCGCGGGTTGTCGGGACTTGGCGGCCACTTGAGGGGACGAGACCCTACAGCGGGGCAATAGGTGAGCTCAGCACTGAGGACGAGATAAAGGCTGAAGTAACCTGCAGAGTTGATGAGGTTGACGCAGTGATTGAGGCAGTGAAGAAAATACACCCCTATGAAGAGCCCGTAATCAATGCCATACCGTTACTGCGTACTGGACTCTAAACGCTCCCACAAAAAAACCCCTCCGGCCATGACAACCGGGGGGGTAAATTTTTGCCTTGATGAACTACTTCAGAACGCCCAGAGCCGCATGTGCCGCCGCAACCCTCGCAACGGGCACCCTGAACGGTGAGCATGATACGTAGGTCAGTCCCACGCTGTTGCAGAACGCGATGCTTGAGGGATTGCCGCCGTGTTCGCCGCAGATGCCGATGGACATTCCGGGGTTTACGCTCCTACCCTTCTCCACTGCCAACTTCACGAGCTGGCCGGGGCCGTCCCTGTCGAGTTCTGCGAAGGGGTTCTCCTTGAAGACTCCCTTGTCGACATACTGGAACAGGAACTTGTTCTCAGCGTCATCACGTGAATATCCCAGTGTAGTCTGCGTGAGGTCATTAGTCCCGCATGAGAAGAACTGTGCATACTCCGCAAGCTGGTCGGCAACAAGTGCAGCCCTCGGAAGTTCTATCATCGTCCCGACGAGGTAGCTGAACTCCACACCGCTGGCCTTCTTCACTTCTGCCGCTATCCTGTCAGCCATCTCACGGAAGAACTTCATTTCTGCCTTAGTGCCTACGATTGGGATCATGACTTCAGGCTTTACCGTTACGCCCTGTTTCGTGAGGTCAACGACAGCCTCAAAGATTGCGTTCATCTGCATCTCGTAGATTTCCGGGTAAATCATTCCGAGACGGCAGCCCCTGAAACCTAACATTGGGTTGTTCTCATGGAGCTGGTGAATCTTTTCGAGGACGTTGTTGAGTTTCTTGGCCTCTTCAGGTGTGGCGGTCTTGAGGGCTTCGAGTACGTTTGGTTCTTTCGGAAGGAACTCATGGAGCGGCGGGTCAAGCAGCCTTATGATTACAGGCAGACCTTCCATTGCCTTGAAGATTCCCGTGAAGTCCTCTTTCTGCATTACCTTCAGTTTCGCCAGTGCATCCTTGCGTGCTTCCTTGCCAGCCTCGCCAGCCTCACCGAGTGCAACAATGAGGCTCTGCATTACCGGCAACCTATCTACACCCATGAACATGTGCTCAGTCCTGCAGAGACCAACGCCCTTTGCGCCGAAATCACGGGCTCTCTTTGCGTCTTCGGGGGTGTCTGCGTTCGTCCAGACCTGCAACTTTGCGTTCTCGTCAGCCCATGCAAGAATCTTCTTGAAGTCATCGCTGAACGTTGCATCTACCATTTTTGCCTCGCCAGCAAGGAAGTTCCCTGTTGTTCCGTCAACCGTAACCCAGTCGCCTTTCTTGAAGACTCTGTCGCCAACTGTGAGGGTCTCCTTGTCGAGGTCAATCACTGCCGCTTCACAGCCACAGACTGCAGGCTTGCCCATTCCGCGCGCAACAACTGCAGCGTGTGAGGTCATTCCTCCGCGACTCGTTACGACACCCTGGGACGCGAAAAGTCCGTGAATGTCATCGGGGCTTGTCTCAGGACGTGCAAGGATTGTAGGTTTGCCCTGCTTTGCCCACTCTTCGGCCTCGTCTGCACTGAACACGAGCATTCCCGCACCTGCACCGGGTGAGGCAGGAAGTCCCTTAGTGATTACGTCGAGTTTCGCGGACTTGTCGATCTGCCTGTGAAGGAGCATCTCTACCTGATCGGGTGATACGCGGGTTACTGCTGTCTTCGTGTCTATGAGCCCCTCGTTCACCATGTCAACGGCTACTTTGACGGCGGCGGTTGCTGTACGTTTTCCGGCTCTTGTCTGGAGGATGAAGAGTTTTCCGCGCTCAATCGTGAACTCCACGTCCTGCATGTCATGATATGTCTTCTCCAGGTTGCTCGTGATTGTGCAGAGCTCCTTGTAGATTTCGGGCATCTCCTGCTCAAGCTGTGCAATGGGCATCGGTGTACGTATACCTGCAACGACATCTTCACCCTGTGCGTTGATGAGGAACTCGCCGTACAGCTTGTTCTCACCTGTCGAGGGGTTGCGCGTGAAGCATACGCCAGTGCCGCAGTCATTGCCGAGGTTCCCGAATGCCATAGTGATGACGTTGACGGCTGTACCGAGTGAGTCATCTATCTTGTTGATCTTCCTGTAGGTTATTGCGCGGGGGATGTTCCAGCTCTTGAAGACTGCCTCAATTGCGCGGCGTAACTGTACCCAAGGGTCAGAGGGGAAATCACTTCCGGTTGCGTCCTTGTAGATGGCCTTGTACTCGACAATGAGCTTCTCCAGGTTCTCAGCGGTAATCTTGTAGTCCTGCTTTGCGTCGGTGATGCCTTGTGCTGCTCTTGCGCGGGCTAATGCTGCCTCGAAAAGGTCAAAGTTCACCTCATCGACAACGCTCCCGAACATCTGGATGAACCTTCTGTAGCTGTCGAATGCGAACCTCTTGCTCCCTGAACTCTCAGCAAGCCCCTTCACGGTTTCCTCATTGAGGCCGAGGTTTAGGATTGTCTCCATCATTCCGGGCATTGATATAGGAGCTCCCGAACGTACTGACACTAAGAGGGGATTCTTGGGGTCGTTGAAGCCTTTTCCTGTTTCCTTTTCGAGTCGTGCAACCGAGGCTTTCACGTCGTCCCAAATCTCGTCCATGATCTTAGGGTCGGCCATGTACTTGCGGCAGACTTCAGTAGTGATTACGAAGCCGGGAGGAATGGGAAGACCTGACTGTGCCATTGTGCAGAGGTTTGCGCCTTTTCCGCCGAGAAGCAAACGGTTAGAGCCGTCTCCTTCCTTGAGACTGTATACGAACTTTTCTGAGGGCATGATAAACCACTCCCTGGATAAATTTTTTGTTGCTTGTGGAAAATTTTGCGTCTCAAATTATAGAGAATTGCGGGGAAAATTGCAGTGCGTTGTTTTCGCTAGTTTACATTTACGCGCCTTCCCTCACTCGCTGAAAGATACGCCGCATAAATCACCTGCACGGTCTCATACGCAATGTCGAACCCTGACTCCGCCTTCCTGTCATACGCCACAGCCTCAAGGAAGTCCCTGAGCTCCCCGGAATATCCCCGTATGACTTCATCACAGACAAAGGCTTTGTTCCAGCCCAATTTTGACGGGAGCATCTCCGAGATGTACACGTCCTCCAGCCCTTCATCATCGAGAAAGTACGTGCTGAGTATGTCGTTCGGAGTGATGTTGCAGGTCAGTGCTGTATCATTGGCGTAAACCTCTATGTAGTTCTTCGTCCCTCCCAAGACTGTATCGCTCGCAATCGTGAGGCACTTAGTCCCGTCAGTGAACGTTACGGTAACTGCCGCATAGTCCTCGACATCTTCAGGGCGTGCGGAAATATGACGGTGCTCGTACTCATTGAGGCTTGCTGTGGTTGTTCCTGTGTCGGCCATGACGCTCGCAATCCCGAAAGACTCGCCTCGTGCCTGAGCCTCCTGGTGCTTAAGCCAGAGCATCCCGCTTAACGGGTGGGTGCCTGTACGTATGAGGGTGCCTCCTCCTGTCCTGTTCCACTTGTCGGCGACTGGGGAGCTTGAACCCTTGAGGCTCTCTTCTCCCTTCATGAAGAGGATCTTTGAGCGTTTGGCCCGGATAATTTCGGCGGCCTTCTGGACTGGAGGGGCATACACGAAATTTTCTGCATACATGAACTTTCCTCCTGTCTCGCGAACTACATCACGGAGCTCATTCATCGAGGCCATGACTGACTCATACATTGTGCTTCTTGGAGTCGTGATGCCTATGTTCTCCTCGCCCTTCCTGCCGAAATAGCCGGTTAGGGGCTTCTCGCAGATTACGCTCTTCCCTGCCCTCAGTGCCTTTATCGCCATTGGGACGTGAAGGAACGGAGGGGTAACAATGTCTATCACGTTGATTTCCGGGTCAGCAAGCATAGCATCATAGTCTGACGTAACGCACTCATAGCCGAACTCATTGCGCAGGGCTTCAGCGAGTTCGGTGTTGAGGTCGCATATTGTCTTGAGCCTGAAGGGTATACCGTTCACTGCCTTGTAGCCGTTGCCGTGAAGACGCGCGGCATAGCCTGCACCTGCCGTGCCAATAACTGGCTGCTTCATGAGCAATCTTCCTCCTTGTGTGTGAATGGGAATATGGCGTGAATTATACCAGCGGGGTATCGTATATCTTCATGAGGTGGTCTGTGTAATTCGTGGTGGTGCTCTCGTCAAAGTTCCTGTATGTTTCCTCTGAGAGCTGCCTGATGTCCTGAGTGCTTACGCGGCGTATGATGTCCTCGAGTTCGGCCTGTGAGTGGTACACGAATGCGGCACTGTCGCTTGCGGCGTTGCAGTCCGATGCGATTACCGGGATACCGTAGGCGTTGGCTTCAGGAGGAAGCAGTGGGGAGGCTTCATACCATACTGACGTGAACACAAGGCATCTCGTCTTCTTGAGCCATTCGAGGATTTGGGGCTTCTCCAGCCAGCCCGTGAATGTGATTTCGGGGTATTGTGCCTCAAGCTCAGCTCTCAATGGCCCGTCTCCTATTACGACACCATTAACCCCCGCATTATGTACAGCGCGACAAAAATCAGCAGTAGCCTTTTCGCGGCATACCCTCCCGATGAACAGGAAGACGGAATTATTCTCGGCCTCAACCCTGAACCTCCCGGAGAAGTACACGGGGTTGCGCAGGAAGAACTGGTTTGCCGGGGCAGGCATCCTCCGCAAGAGCTGAGTGCGAGAAAATTCGGATAGGGGGAAGCTCATAGATTTTCCCGGCCTTGAAGTTGTAGCATCATCCGTTCGGGCAAACGGTGAAGTAGTCGTGAAGTGTCAGAAATATCCTGAAGCCTTGGCGTTATGCCTCCCTGAACCTGCGAAAAAGTATACATTGATGCTTTTTTCCGCAAGCCTTAGTGCCGTATCAATTGCAACGGAAGCTGCTCCCCCCTCAATAAAAGCATAATCATAGACAATAACAACATTCTTTATCATAAGTTGTGTTCTCCCTGCTGGTAGTTTTGAGCATTATATCAGCTTGCATAAAAAAAAATTTTGTGGTAGTATTTCCCGCGTTGCAAATAAAGAAATGGCCTCATCGACTAGCGGTCCAGGTCGTAGCCCTCTCAAGGCTAAAACACGAGTTCGAACCTCGTTGAGGCTACCATAACAACGAACATAACGGCTTCCGTTGAAACAATACGGAGGCTTTTTTTATGGGCATGATGATTTATAATTAGGCACTAAAGCGGTATTGAAGGACGGGCAGAATAATAATGAGCGAAAAGACAGCGGAAGAGAAATTACGTCAAGCACTTGAAGGCAGCGTTCCCAGTGAGAATGAAGGGAGCTCCCAGAAGGGGAAGAGCCGTGCCAAACCATCACGTCCGAGGGCAAAAGCAACGTCAAGACGCAGTGATAAGCCCGAAAGCGTAGGGGAGAGAGTAGACTCTTTCATGGACGATTTCGAGCGGAGGATAGAGCAAAGCCTCAATGCCGTAAATTCTCCGTCAGAGCCTCAGGAGAAGCTCCACCCTGCCAGAAAAGCCCCTGCCTCACCAAAGAAGGAAAAACTTCCCAGCAAGCCCAAGCCTGAGCCTGTGAAGGAAATGCCGCTGCCCGAACCTGAGCCTGTGCTTTTGCCGGAACTCGATGAGCCGGAAATACCGCCGTTGCCTGAACTTGAACCTGAAACCATAGAGCTTAAAGCTCTCGAAGAACCAGAGCCAGAACCTGAAGCAGTCCCGGAAATTCCCGAAGCCTCAAACGTTGAGACAGCTCCAGAGATTGAGCCAACACTCCCAGAGCCTGAAACAGTCCCGGAAATTCCCGACGCCCTGAACGTTGCGACAGCCCCGGAGACTGAGCCAACACTGCCAGAACCTGAGACACTCCCGGAAATTCCCGAAGCCCTGAACGTTGAGACAGTGCCAGAGATTGAGCCAACACTCCCAGAGCCTGAAACAATCCCGGAAATCCCCGAAGCATTACCGGTTGAGACAGCTCCAGAGATTGAGCCAACACTCCCAGAGCCTGAGACACTCCCGGAAATTCCCGAAGCCCTGAACGTTGAGACAGCCCCGGAAATTGAGCCTACACTCCCAGAGCCTGAAACACTCCCGGAAATTATCCCGGAAGTTGAGCCGCTCGATGACTTCCCTCAAGTCCCGGAACTCCCAGATATTCCAGTCATTGAGGCCGAAACTCTCGCTAATACAACCGGCCACACAGACAATGACGACGAAAATGATGGTGGACTTCCTGATATTCCAGTCATTGAGCCCGATGATGACGACGAAGAACCTCAAGACTTCATTGATGAGCCCGAATTTGAGCCAGAACAAGAAACACAGCCAGAGGAAGACATCCCGGATATTCCAGTGATGGACGATGAGCCGGAAGAACTGGAAGAACCTCCCGAAAGCATCACGCAAGACCTCCAGGAGACCGAGCTTGTCGAAGCCCCGGAAACTGATGATGAGTTCGCCGATGACATTGACGGCACAGAACTTCAGGAAGACGTTTCAGGCTTTGACGATGAGGAATATGAACCGGCTGAAGATGAGGCAGATGGCTTTGACGATGAACCGTTCGACGAAGAGCCAGCCCCACAGGATGACATGGAGGCTTTGACCGAAGACTTTTCGCCCGCCGCTGATGTTGTCGTGAATGTCGATGATGAACTCCCAAGCATTGAGCCGCAAGAACCAGAACTTGACCCAGAAGCCGAGCCTGTCCCCGTTACCGTTACTATGCCGGAATCCACAAGGACAGCTGAAGACAAGCTCATGGCCGATATTGCCGAAGCAATGACGGGAAACCCCCTCAGCCTCGAAACTCAAGAAGCCCCCGGACTTTACACCCTCCCTGAAGGTTTCATGACCGATGAAGATTCCGGGGCCTCCCAGTCCGCCGAAGACAAGCTCAAGGCCAGCATTGCACAGGCCATGTCAGAATCTCCCATAACGACAGCTCAGGACAGAGCCATGCAGGACTTGGAGCAGGATCTTAACCCGTTCGATGAGCTCTCTGTTCCTGATACGTTGTTCCAGCGTCAAGAGCTCCCGGAGAGTGAGCCAGAACCAGAAGAGCCCGAAGCAACTCCTGAACCAGAGCCAGAGCCTGAACCTGAAGAGGAATTCCTGCCGGATTTCAGTGCGTCCCCAGAATCTGAGGAGAACTCAACGGATGAGCCGGAACTGCCGGAAATCCCCGAAGAACCACAGGAAGACGAAGAACCTTCAGACCCCTTCACGGAAGAGCCCCATGAATTAGAGCCTGACACCGGCCATGAAGAAGAACATGAAGACGCTGATGACGATTTCGGCGGCCTTGAAGATTTAGGGCTTGTCTCGTTCGGTGATGACGAGCCTGAACCTGAGCCAGCCCCTGAACCTGAACACATTACCGCACAGCAGAGGCTTGAACAGGACTTGGCCGCTTTCTCACAGCCTGAAGAACCCGAAGAGCAGGATGCACCGCAAGAGCCCGAACCCGAACCTGAACCTGAAGACGAGATTACGGACATTGAGCCGCAATTTGACATTGACACCATACAGGAGGAGGCACAACAAGAAAACGAAATGCCCGAACAAAGTTTACTGAATGACGATGACGATACACCCGGACTTGATGAGACACCGGGAGATGACTGGGATATTTCCGCACTTGGTGAGCTCGGTGAAGCTACCACTATTCCCGATGATGAACCAGAGCCCGGACCACTGCCCCCGGTTGAGCCGGAACTAGAACCCGAACCTGAACACGTAATCACTCCCTCAGCAGGTATTGTTGCCCCGCTGCCCGGAAACCCTGAAAATGAACACAAGGAGAAAACTATGAGTATTCGCGAAAAATTAGCCTCACGTAAAAACGGAAACGACACATCAGCCGGAAGCTCAAAGTCCGGGATACTGACCACTATATTGCTCGGCCTTCTTGTGGCTGTAGGTGCTCTCATGCTGTGGCAGATCATGCAGCTTTCGGACAAAATAACCTCGCTGGCAATGAACAGTTCAGGATTTGAGCACGTTTCAGGGGTTGAGGCTGC
Organism: Synergistaceae bacterium; assembly: GCA_017405525.1. Lineage (GTDB taxonomy): Bacteria > Synergistota > Synergistia > Synergistales > Aminobacteriaceae > JAFUXM01. The sequence continues at coordinate 39,114 of JAFRAH010000021.1, read as the reverse complement.
ACCCTCATATGACTACGCGATAGACTTCATACTTGATCCCAACCTCACCGACAGAATGTCCCAGAGAGGCCGCGACGGATGGCAGGTTGTCGGCTCAAGGCGTACTCAGGACAGCACCACAGGGCAATATGGCTACGAGTTCATATTCATGCGCAGAACACCGGGAAGGTAGAGGGCTGAGAGCATGGCCGTATTCGCAAAGTTACGCGAGAAGCTCAAGGGCGTGCGCGAAAAATGGAGCTCCGGCATCTCCCGTCTCTTCTCGTCCGGGAAATTTGACGCTGATTTCTGGGACAACCTCGAAGAACAGCTAATATCCGGCGACACTGGCCTTGATTTCACGGAGGAGGCTGTAGACTTCCTGAAGAACGAGGCAAAACGCAAGGGCATAAAAGACCCTTCAGGACTCAAGGAGATATTTACCGCCAAGATAACCAGTGAGCTTGAGTCAGTTCCGGGAATGGGACAGCCCTTCAGCCTCGAACATACCCCCCTAGTTCTCCTCATGGCCGGGGTAAATGGCAGCGGCAAGACAACCTCAGCGGGAAAACTCGCATCAATGTTCACGCGTCAGGGAAAACATGTAGTCATGGCCGCCGCAGACACATTCAGGGCAGCAGCAACAGAACAGCTCAAGGTCTGGGGTGAACGTTCGGGTGTCAGGGTCATAGCTCAGGGGCAGGGTTCAGATCCGGCGGCAGTCTCGTTCGACGCGTGGAAGGCCGCAGAATCTTCACGGGCTGATGTCCTCATTGTCGACACGGCAGGAAGACTCCACGACAAGCATAACCTGATGGAGGAGCTCAAGAAGATTCACAGGGTATTGCTCAGGGAGGCAGGAAGTGAGAGGCTTGAAGTCGTCCTAGTGCTTGATGCTGTGCTTGGTCAGAACTCGGTAGCTCAGGCTGAAACCTTCAACGCAATCATCCCCGTAACGTCAATAATCCTCACGAAATACGACAACACGGCCAAAGGCGGAGTAGTAATCCCTATTGCCCGGAAGCTACATATACCCGTTCGATATATAGGACTAGGTGAGGGAGCTGATGACCTCGATACATTCAGCCCCAGTGATTTCGCCAGTGCCCTAATGGAAGTCAATCCGTGAACGAGAGAGATTACAGCCTCAAGTCCCTAACACCAGACTCAACGCTTCTGTACTTCTTGCGGACGCTCTTCGGTTCTGCCGCTGAATACGCCGTCTATATCCCCGACTCTGGTGATGTCATCGTCCTCACTAAGGGGCAGTTAGTGTTCCTCGTTGAACGCGGTTGTGCTGATGCCATGGTGAAGACACTCCCGCAACTTGCCTCACGTAATATCATCCGTCCCATCAACCCCGAAGAGATAGAGTACCCTGACGAGGCAAGAGCACTCTACGTTGAGACAACCGGCGCATTCATCAACACGTTAGAGACGGCAATATACCCCGATGAGCCGCAATATCCCCAATGGTGGGACGCTCCCGTTCCCTTCGCGATAACTTCACGCGGTGTTCTCAGGCTCAACGACACAGCAATAAACATGTTCGGTTCAGGGCTCGAAAAGCTCAACGCCTCGGAGCTCCCGGAACGTGATGAGTTCATCGTACGTCTTGAGGGGCTCAATGGTGCAAGGTTCATTGCCTTCCGAAAACTCAAGCCGGGAATCTTCACGGTTGATGACTGCACGGAAGACCTCAACGATGCCCAGGACATAACATGGTGGGCGGCAGTAGGTCAGTCATGGGTGAAGGAGATTGAGGCAATGGGCGGGAAATGGCAGAGGCTTAGCGAGCCACCCAAAGGACGCACTAAAGGTTTCAGGGCTTGCGAGTGGCAGGGACAACTTCAGGGCTACCTGGATATTCAGATGCCCAAGCGCAAGAAGTCAGCCACTAAGAAGGTACAACCCCCAGAACCAGCCCTGGAGCCAGCCCCCCCCGAACAGAAGGACGAGCCCATTCAGCCAGAACCCCTAACGATGAGGCGGCCTGATGACGTTATAGGGAGCATTGGCCCGCAGGCTATGGCGTTGCTTGCGGCCGGACAGTCAAGAGAACATGAAGGATATTACGACACAATATGAGACACCCAAAAGTTAAGCGCATTACAGGAATACTTTACCCCGATGATGATTTGCTGAGGTGGAGCATTGAGGAGCTCACGAATTTATGGGGATGCCCTGAGCTCATAAGCAGCCCTGTACCATTCGACAAGACAGACTACTACCACGACATAGCCCCGGAATTGTCGCGGGTGTTCGTGTGCTTTCCCGGACTTGTTGACGCGGGAGGACTCGCAGACTGGAAGCACCAGGCCATCAGCATAGAGGCACGCAGCAGGCAGCCAATAAGAGCCGTGAACATTGACCCGGGATATGTCGACGGTGCAAGGCTAGTACTTGCCTCAACGAAAGACCATGCCCACAGAATATACTTGCGCGACGGGATTTATGGGGAGGTTACTTTGCGTTACAGGTTCAAGAAGTGGCAGAGCTTTGACTACACTTTCCCGGACTTTGCGAGCAGGGCATATGATGAATTTCTCTCACAGGTCCGCAAATTATGGCTAAAGGAGGTGAAAGAATGCGAAGAATAATCACAGCCTCCCTCATCATGGCCGTAATGCTCTCAGGTCATGCATCAGCCTATGAGCTCCCTGACGTTGCCGGTGAATGGCACTCAGTCAGCGAAAACGTAGTGCCACTCGTCGGGTCTTGCAGGGCGGTCTACAGGACATACACCCGCGAAGCACCCAAAGGTACGCTTGAGGTCATACTCACTGAAGGAGCAGGTACAGGAAGCCTCTACGTCCCTGACAGTGTGAATGACGCTGAGGGAATGATGCCAACTGATGCAGGGTTCAAGCTCCTCACTGTATCAGGACACAAGGCAATAGTGGAACGTCAATCATTTATGCCGCTTGTCCTTGCCATTGATGCCGGTGATAATATCACTCTCACAATAGAAAGCAGCTCACTGAACGAAAACGAGCTGTCTGAATTTGCTGAGGTGATATTGTCATCATGGAACGCTACAGAATCGGGCTCATCCCCGGCCCAGTAAGAATACCCGAAGAGATCCGCAAGGCCTGGCTCAACGACTACGCAAGCTCTGACCTTGAGGATGAATTTTTCGCACTCTACCGGGAAAACCAGAACTTAACCCGCAGATTACTCCACACACAAAACGATATAGTCATCACTTCAGGCGAGGCCATGTCCATATTATGGGCCTCCCTCAAGTGCACACTCAGACCCGGCGAAAAGATGCTTGCTGTCTCGTCGGGGTTGTTCGGTGATGGTTTCGCTGACATGGCAGAATCATTCGGGGTTGAGGCTGAGATTTGCTCGTTCCCTTATGATGACGTTCCTGATCCAGAAAGAGTTCGGGAGCACGTCCTGAAGTTCCGCCCAAAGGTCATTACTGCCGTCCACTGCGAGACACCTTCAGGGACACTCATACCCGCCCAATGCCTCCGGGAAATCGGGGAGGCTGCTCATGAGGTCGGGGCACTGTTCGTTGTGGATTTCGTCTCTAGCGCAGGAGGTGCACCCCTTGACGTTGACGCATCAGGTATTGACATTGGACTACTCGGAAGCCAAAAAGTTTTGTCCCTCACCCCGTCGCTCTCGGTTGCCTCAGTGTCTCCAAGAGCATGGGACGTAATCGACAGCGTGAACTACCCAGGCTATGAGGCTTTCACAGGCTGGAAGAACGTCCCGGAAGTCCACTACATGCCCTACACCCACGACTGGCACGCAATGAAGGCACTCAATATCTCCCTGAACATGATTATGCGCGAGGGTTTAACGTCAGTACTTGAACGCCACGAAGAAGCCGCCAAGTTATGCCGGGAGCTTGGGCGTGAGATGGGGCTGAAGCTCTTCCCGAAGTCTGAAGGGATCTCATCACCCACTGTAACGGCCTTCTACGTCCCGGAAAATCTCACATGGCCGGAACTTGACGCATCACTCAGGGCTAAGGGGCTTGCAGTCGGCGGGAACTATGGGAGCTTGTCGGGTAAGGTCTTCCGCATTGGGCACATGGGAAGTCAGGCAGACCTTGAGCTTGTACGTGAGGGAATGAACATAATCAGGTCGGAAATCATGAAGTGAAACGGGCTGCCTCTTGCCGGATTTTTGCGGACGCTCTGAGTTAATCGGGTGTCCGTTTTTTTCTGTGTCGTAATATAATTTAGCCGTACCTCGCAAAATATATTAAGGAGTTAAGAAAAATTTGATGTGCAATTCCCCTCAGGATGAACGGAAAAATTTTATCGAGACCATAAGACAGCTGGGAAATAGTGCTATCCTCATCTGTACCCATGACAACGGAGAACCTGAAACCGTCTTTGCGTCCCCCGAATATTCTGCGATGATGGAGAACAGTTCAGGCAACTTCCCGGCCTTCAGCGAAACCATTTACCCCGAAGACATGCCGCTAGTCAGCCACATGCTCGAACACCATGAAGCCCCCGACAATTCCCACAGCATACAGATACGGAGCGTTACCTCAAAGGACAACATCATATGGTGCAACGCTCACTTTGCATTTATCACGGTGGCCGGTGAAAATTATGTGTACATTACGTTTTCGGATATTACGCTGTTCAAGAACTACGAGGAGAAAATCAGGACAAGCTACGACGCAATAGGCCAGAACTTCTACCATCAGGACAAGTTCACGCTCGGAATGTTCAGGGTAGACATAACGCTTGACGTTCTGGAGGAAGTCCGGGGAAAAGACCTCTTCCCGACTGACAGGGAACATGAAGTCTATTCGGAGATGCTCAAGGCACGGACAAGGCACTACATCAACTTCATGGAACGCAAGAAGCTCACTGAGACATTCAGCGTTGATGCCCTCCTTGATGCATACGTGAAGGGCAAGGTAGGGACAAGGCAGGTGCTCCTATCACGTCGTGCAAGCGGGAATATCTGCTACGTTGAGTTCTCGGCCATGATAACACGCAACCCCCTGAACGGCCACGTAATAGCCTTCATCACTGAGAGGGAGTGCAACAACTCAAAGGTATACCAGACCATAGTGGACAAGATATTAGCCCGTCAGTTCGAGATGATTGCGTACATGGCCATAGGACGCTACCACATAACCGTGAGCGACAGCCTGGCAGAAGGCAGCATTCTCCCTAAGATGCCTCATGACACGTTCAACGCCTACATTCATGATGAGATTGTGCCGGTACTTCACGGGACTGACGAGCAGAAATACGAGATGGCTCACTCGCTTGCTCCTGACTCGATAGCTTTCGGGACGCAGAAGAACTCACTCTATGAGGTCAACATAGTCTGCGATATTGACGGAAAGATATTCTACAAGCAGTTCAACTTTTACGCGGTAAATCCGGGGTTCTACATCATTCTTGTGTCAGACACTACGAGGCTCCACAGGGAACAGCAGGAACGCTCCGAACAGTTGGAGGAGGCTCTGGAGCTGGCGAAGGCGGCAATGCAGCAGGCACGCCGGGCAAATTCGGCAAAAAGTGAGTTCCTCGCCAACATGTCCCACGAGATACGAACACCGATTAACGCGGTTCTTGGCATGAACGAGATGATCATACGTGAGAGCACAAGCGACAGAATCACGACATATGCCCGCAACGTTGAGAGCGCAGGGAAAAATCTTCTCTCAATCATCAATGACATTCTCGACTTCAGCAAGATTGAGGCCGGAAAAATGGAGATTGCCGAGAGCGACTACAAGCTGAGTTCAGTGCTTAATGACGTTACGAACATGATTGTCTTCAAGGCACGGCAGAAAGATTTGGCGTTCACGGTGAAGGTTGACGAGGAATTGCCTGATGGTCTCTATGGCGATGAGGTAAGAGTCAGGCAGGTAGTAACGAACGTCCTCAACAACGCCGTAAAGTATACCCATGAAGGCAGCGTTGCGCTCAATGTCTCAGGGGGGAAGACCTACGATGAGGAAGGCCGGGAGACAATCAACCTCGTCTTCAGGATAAGCGATACGGGAATCGGCATCAAGGAGGAAGACCTGCCCAAGCTCTTCAAGAAGTTCGAGCGTATTGACCTCGTCCAGAACAACACAGTTGAAGGCACCGGGTTAGGGCTGTCGATAACTCACAACCTCCTCCAGCTCATGGGAGGACGCATAGAGGTAGAGAGCGAATACGGGAAGGGCTCAACGTTCACGATATACCTACCGCAAAAAGTAATCTCCGAAGAGCCAATAGGAAACTTCCACGACAAATTTGACCGCTACGTCCACACAATGAGGGCATATCAGGAGTCGTTCAAGGCACCAGAAGCTCACCTTCTTGTGGTCGATGATACGGATATGAACCTGACAGTAATTGAGGATCTCCTCAGCAAGACTGAGATACAGCTTGATACGGCATCAGGAGGCAAGGAAGCACTCGCCTTAACCCGCGAAAAGAAGTATGACCTGATCCTCATGGACCAGAGAATGCCATTCATGGACGGAACGCAGACGATGAACGCGATACGTGCCCAAGATGACGGAATGAACCATGACACGCCGATAATCTGCCTTACTGCCGATGCTGTCAGCGGTGCAAGGAACAAGTACCTGGCTGAGGGATTCACTGACTACCTCTCAAAGCCGGTTGAAGGGCCAAGCCTTGAGGCCGCCCTCATAAAGTACCTGCCGCAGGAAAAGATATTGCTGCAGGAAGAGTCAGACGAACAGGAAGAGCAACAACACGAGCTCTCAGCACTTGAGGAGTTCTACTCACACACTGAGGGGTTAATCTACTCTGAGGCCATCAAGAACTGTGCAACTGAAGCGATACTCACGAAGACACTTCAGCAGTTCTGGAACTCGATAGATAACAACCTTAAGGCAATTGAGGATTTCTGGCGCAACGAGGACATCAAGAACTACACCATCAAAGTCCATGCCCTGAAGAGCTCAGCGAGGCTTATCGGTGCTATGGAGCTCTCGAAGCAGGCCGCCTACCTTGAAGAGTGCGGGAACAATGAGGACACCGACAGCATAGCCGACTTCACGCCTGACTTGCTGGCGAACTACAGGAGCTGTCAAGAGAAATTAGCCCCGCTATATGCCCAAGACGAGGACAGGGAGGAGATTACCCCCGAAAGACTTTACGAGGCTTACGAGGCAATCAAGGAGTTCACGGGAATGTTCGACAGCGACTCTATTGACGGGGTTATGGAGATGCTGAGAGCCTACAAGATACCCGATGACGAGAAGGAACGCTTTGACAGGATTGCGTTGTGTGCTGATGCTGCCGACTGGAGCGGACTAGAGGAAGCACTGAAGGATATTTAGACGAGACGAAAGGAAGGATTACATGAAGGAAAAGATATTGTACGTCAGCGACAGGCCAACTATGGGAGCTGATATGCTCGTGAAGGCACTGGGTGATTCGTTCGAGATCATGCAGGTACGTTCAGGCGATGAGGTGGAGCATGTTCCGGGCATAGTCCTAGTGAACCTTGCGGGGCTTGAGAGTTCGGAGCGTGTGAAGTCGTTCACTGGGGCAAAAGTATTCATACTCGGCAACCAGCAGGAAGTAGACGGCTCGGACATCAAGGGTGCAGGTGCATTCGTGAGGCCGTTCAACGCCAGCGAGATACGTGCGAAGCTCTCGGCACTCTCGGAGAACACAGGGGAAGTTCAGCGGACATTGCTGCTTGTGGATGATGACGCTGTGATGATTCGGACGTTACGCGAGGGACTGAGCACGAGCTACAAGGTCTTGCCCGCAAATTCGGGAGCCAATGCCCTGAAGATACTTTCACGCGCTAAGCCTGACCTGATACTTCTGGACTACGAGATGCCCGACATGAACGGCCCGCAGATACTTGAGGCACTGAGGGGGGACGCTAATACGGCGAATATTCCCGTGATGTTCCTGACGGCAAAGACTGACAACGAGAGCATAGCAAAGATTGATGCACTGAAGCCACAGGGTCATATGCTGAAGACTTTACCCCTGAAGGACATAAAGGCGATAATACAGAATTTCTTTGATGGCAAGTAACGCACAAAACAAATCCCCCCTGTTTTTTGCAGAGGGGATAAAATCATTCCACTTCATCAATCGGGATCAGCTCATCTTCAATCAGGTCATAACGGTATATTTCCCCGTCTTCCGCGCTCACGTAGTAGTAGTTGATGGTGGAGATCATATACTCACCATCTGCCGCGTGCCGGAATATCCAGAACTTTTCGCCGTCAATCTCCTCACTTCCATCACTCATGACGAACTGGCCGCTCTTTATGATCCCCCGGTTCTGGAGCTCCCGTGTCAGTATTTGTTCTGCCCGTTTCTCTGTAGTCCTGCCCTCAGCACCTCCCAGTAACAAGGACAAGACCGCAACGACAACAAGAACACTAACGCATCTCCTCATGTTCATTCCCCCTTTGAGTTTCGAGCTCTGTTACTGTGTCGTTCGCTATGTCGTAAGTGTACATCTGACCCTCAGAGCTGACGTAATAGTACCCAATCACCGCGATATGTTCCGGGAATTTCTCCTCAAGCCTGAAGTGCCACAGTGCCTCGCCTTCGGCCATGTCAGCACCCTCATAGACCAGCTCGCAGTTGTCGTTCATGATGCCCCGGTTTCTGAGCTCCTGAGACAGTTCACCGGCCGCTATGTCCCTGCTCTCTACCGTAACTTCCCCGGAAGCCATGAAGCACATCAAGCACAAGCCCATCAATGAAGCCGCAAGAATGACAGGATACCTTTTCACGAAATTACCCCTCCTTCAGCCGTAATGCCATAACTTCACGTAGTATAATACCCTCATCACAATACAATTCACAATAGGGAAGGTGTTTATTCACTATGGGGGTACGTAAACCCGAAGACACTAGAAGCCTCGCACTCTGCGCACATGGCGGCGCGGGCAAAACTTCACTCGCTGAGGCAATGCTATTCGACAACGGCAACATCACCCGGATGGGCAATGTCCAGAACGGAAACACAGTAAGCGACTTCCAGTCCGAAGAACAGAAACGCAACATCTCAATCTCAACCTCACTTCTCACACTCGAACGCAAGGGAAAGACCTTCTACGTCCTTGATGCTCCCGGCTATGCTGACTTCACCGGCGAAATGAGCGCGGCAATTCGTGTAGCTGATACTGCAGTAATCCTCGTGAGCTCGGTCGGAGGGATTGAGGTCCAGACCTCGAAGGCATGGGAATACGCCGAACACCATAATGCCCCTGTCTCGTTCGTGATCTCGAAGATGGACAGGGAGAACGCAGACTTCCAGAAGGTACTCGACGACATAAAGTCCCAGTTCTCGCAGAATGCACTTCCTGTGTTCCTGCCCATTGGTGCGGGCGAAAAGTTCACAGGAATTGTTGACGTTCTCAGGGGCAAAGCATACACGTACAAGCCTGATGGTTCGGGGAAATTCACGGAGGGCGACGTTCCTTCAGACATGGCCGGAGATACTGAGAGCGCAAAAGAGGCACTCATTGAGGCGGCTATTGAGATGGATGATGAGCTCATGGAGAAATACCTTGAGGGTGAGACGGTCTCAGATGCAGACATTGAGCGCACCCTGAAGAAAGCCATTGCCGCCAAACGCATAATGCCCGTCTTCGCACTCTCAGCAACCGCAAATATCGGCGTTCCCCAGTTCATGGACTTCATCGCTGACTACTTCCCTTCACCTGTCGACATCGGGGCAGTTGAGGCAAGCGACGGCGTTAAGGTTGAGCCCAAGACTGATGCACCGTTCTCGGCATTGTGCTTCAAGGTCATGGCTGATGCTTTCGTCGGCAAGCTCTCGTTCATCCGCGTATATTCCGGCACCCTCTCATCCGAAGGCAGCAGCATCTACAACGTTGACCAGGGAGAAGACGAGCGTATATCCTCCTTCAAGGCCATGACGGGCAAAGATGGCAAGGACGTTAAGGAGGTCATAGCTGGCGACATCGTGGCAATCCCCAAGCTCCAGAGCGCAAAGGTCGGCCATACCCTCGCGACAAAGGGAGGTTTCTCCGCGAAATTCCCGCCCATTGAGTTCCCGAAGCCTGTATACAGTGTTGCGGTTGTGGCGAAATCACGTGAGGACGAGGACAGGCTCAGTAACGCAATATCCCGTATCCTTGAGGAAGACTGCTCGCTGACATTCGAGAAGAACGCCGAGACAAGGGACAACGTATTATCCGGCATGGGAGATATGCACATCAGCATAGTACTCGCGAAGATGAAGGAACGCTACAAGGTTGAACTCGACACGAAGACCCCGCAGGTTCCCTACCGTGAGACGATCCGGAAGATGGCAGAGGCTCAGGGCAAGCACAAGAAACAGTCGGGCGGTCATGGCCAGTACGGAGACGTGTACATACGCTACAGGCCTCTTGAGCGCGGGGAAGGCTTCAAGTTCATCGACAGCGTTGTTGGCGGTGCAGTTCCGCGTAACTTCATCCCGGCAGTCGAGAAGGGACTCAGGGAGTACATGGTTGCAGGGCCGCTTGCAGGATTCCCGGTTGTGGACTTCAGCGCAGAGCTCTATTACGGCTCGTATCATGACGTGGACAGCTCGGAAATGTCGTTCAAGCTCGCTACAAGGCTCTCATTCCGCAAGGGCATCATGGACGCTAACCCGGTTCTTCTTGAGCCGGTTATGGACGTTGAGGTTACTGTGCCTGACCAGTTCATGGGCGACGTTATGGGCGACTTCAACTCAAGGCGAGGCCGTGTTATGGGCATGGAGGCTCACGGCAAGCTGCAGGTCGTGAAGGCTCAGGTGCCATTGTCGGAGATGTTCAGGTACGCGACGGATCTGCGCTCGATGACTTCAGGTGAAGGCTCGTTCTCGATGGAGTACTCACACTACGAGGAAGTTCCGGGAGACATAGCCAAGAAGGTTATTGCTGCCCACAAGAAGGAAGACGAGGAAGAAGAGTAGCTCACAGGGAAATTCTGCCCTCCTGAAGGAAATTCGGGAGGGATTTTTTTTCGCAGGGGGTATATTCGCTTATGTTGACAGCTTCACATACGACAAACCTAATAGCCGGAGCAGTCATTACGCAGGGGCAGTTGTACAAGGTAATAATCCCTGTGTTGCCTGAGCCCCTCAGCACTCCACAAACCTCACAGGATTACCGCAAGCCTCAATGAACTTCATGAAGTCCTCCCATCCCAGCCACACAGTCGCAGTATTCACGTTCGGGTGAAATCCCAAGACCTCACGCCCTCTGATGCTCCCGTCAATCACCACCTCGACATCATGAGCCGTGTTGTTGATGAGCCCGAAAGGTGAGACAGCCCCCCGCGTAAGTCCCAAGTGCCTCATCAGCCGCTCATCTGACCCGAAACTCAGACGCGAACTCCCTATCTGCCCCCGCAACGCCTTCAAGTCCGTGTGCTTCTCCCCGTCATGTATCACCAGGAAATGACGCTTCCCCTTCTCGTCCCGCAAGAACAGGTTGACGGGTATCATTCCCTTCTTGTTCAGGCCGAGTGAGATTATCGCCTCAATCGTGAAGACTGCTTCATGTTCCTCAAGCTCATACTTAATGCCGAGCTCCTCAAGCCTCGCTAGTACTTCCTCCATTGCCCTGCACCTATTCACCCATCGGAAGGCTTATGACTTTTCCCAGAGGCGTAACGTTCCTGTCTATCGTTATCGTTGTCCTCCTGCCGCTCTCAGGATATATATTCACTGATGAGTTCTTTATGACTATATCGCCGCTCATTACCTGCCCGCTGTTTATGACTATATCGCCCAAGTTCCCGGCATGTTCAGCATCAAGGTAAATGTTAATCGTCAGGTTCTCAAGCACCAAATCACCGCTCATAATCGTACCGTTGTTCACGATTAACGAGGAGGCTTCCGCAAATTTCGACATGAACAGGCTCACTCCCTTAATGAATATTTTGAACGTGTAATAAAATATAGCAGACATTAAGATTTTCACAAAGGAGACATTATCCCCAATGCCCGAAGAAATCTCACAGGACATATTCAACGCAGAAGACAATGAAGTAGTGAGGCAGCGCAAGGAAAAATTGTTGCGCCTACGTTCCGAAGAAGGCTACGACCCCTACATCAACGAGACATGGGACAGACAGGACACCCTCGCATCAATCCGTGAACGTTTCGAGCACCTACAGCCCGAAGAGGAAGACACATCAACCACACTCAGGACAGCAGGCCGAATAATGACCATCAGGAAGCAGGGAAAAGCAGCATTCGCCGACCTTGCTGACGAGGACTCAAAGATACAGCTCTACTTCAGGGTTGACTCACTGGGCGAAAAGTCCTATGACTTCCTCAAGAAATGGGTTGATACTGGCGACTGGATCGGCATTGTTGGACACCCCTGCAGAACCCGCCGCGGTGAACTCACAATCATGGTCAGCGAGTACAGGCTCCTCAGCAAGGCAATTCGTCCCCTCCCGGAGAAGTGGCACGGCCTCACTGACACGGAGATACGATACAGAAGGCGTTACATGGATCTCATCGCCAACCCCGAAGTCCGCGAAGTCTTCAGGAAACGTTCACGCATAATCTCGTCATTCCGTGAGACCCTCGAATCACACGGCACTCTTGAGGTTGAGACACCTATACTCTCAGTGCTTGCAGGCGGGGCAAACGCTAGGCCCTTCAAGACGTTCCACAATGCCCTTAGTGTTGACATGTACATGAGGATTGCCGTAGAGCTATACCTTAAGCGTCTCGTTGTCGGAATGATGGGAAGGGTCTACGAGATTGGCCGGAACTTCAGGAATGAGGGCATCGACACAATGCATAACCCCGAATTTACCATGATGGAGGTTTACTGGCCCTACGCTAATTACGTCGACATGATGAACCTTGCGGAGGAGCTCATCAGGAATGCCGCAAAAGCTATAGGCACTCTTGAGATTGAGTGGAACGGGACAAAGCTCGACCTCTCCAAGCCATTCCGAAAAATCACAATGCGCGAGGCTGTCAAGGAATATGCCGGGGTTGACATTGACGCGGTGAAGTCAGACGAGGAAGCTAGGGAGATTGCACGCAGTAAGGGCTTGGCCTCAGAGATGACAGGGCACGAGAGCAGGTTTGCAGTCTTGAACCTCCTGTTTGAGGCTTTCGGTGAGGAGAAACTCATTGAGCCTACGTTCCTTCTTGGGCATCCTACAGAAATATCCCCGCTGTCGAAAAGAGACCCTGAGAACCCAGACTACACTCACCGTTTCGAGCTTTTCATGTTCGGTAAAGAGGTCGCTAATGCATTCAGTGAGCTCAATGACCCGATAGACCAGCGCGAGAGATTCGAGGATCAGGCACGCAAGAAGGCAGAGGGTGATGATGAGGCTCATGTTTTCGACGAGGACTTCATCAACGCAATAGAGGCAGGCTTGCCCCCGACCGGCGGAATGGGTATCGGGATGGACAGAATAGTGATGTTCCTGACTGGCGCGCGCTCAATCCGTGATGTTATTCTTTTCCCGGCCATGAAACCGAAGGCATAACATGGACATATTCGAATCCCGCATGAATGAGCTCTACAGGCTGATAGAGTACCATGCGGGACTTTACTACGACAAGGACAGCCCCGAAATCCCAGACTCAGAATATGACGCATTAGTCCGTGAACTCTCAGAACTTGAGCGTGATTACCCCCAATATGCCCGCAAAGACTTCCTCACCCACAAGGTAGGAGGCTCACCCAGTGAACTTTTCGCGAAGGTTGAGCATGAAGTGCCTATGCTTTCGCTCGACAATGTATTTACGCCTGATGAGCTCGTGAATTTCTTTGAGCGCGTTGATTTGCCTGAAGGGTCGGGCTTTGTGTGTGAGATGAAGATTGACGGGCTTGCTGTGTCGCTGGTCTATGAGGACGGCGTTTTTGTGAGGGGCGCAACTCGTGGCAATGGTCATACAGGCGAGGACGTTACGGCGAACTTGATGCTTGTTGACGCTGTACCCAAGAGGCTGAAGGGTGCTCCGTCGGGACGTGTCGAGGTTAGGGGGGAAGTCTTGATGTCCCTCGAACGCTTCAACGCCGTGAATGCCCTGCGTGAATCGAGGGGGGAAAAACTTTTCGCCAACCCACGAAATGCCGCCGCAGGTACTCTCAGACAGTCAGAGAAGAACAACCATGTTATCGCTGAACGAGGGCTTGATGTCTTCCTGTACTACCTTGTTGACGCTGAAAGTTTCGGGGTAATGACACAGGGTGATGCTCTAGTGTGGCTGTCGGAACATGGCCTGCCGGTTCAGAGTGCCTACAGGGTGTGTGAGAATCTTGACGGCGTTAAGGAGTTCATATCACGCTGGCAGAACGAACGCTACACACTAGGTTACGTTACTGACGGTGTCGTGGTGAAGCTCAATGACCTCACAGCATGGCCGGAAATCGGGAACACCTCACACGCCCCAAGATGGGCAGTTGCCTACAAGTACCCCCCGGAGGAAGCACGTACACGCATCAGGGACATCATCATATCCGTAGGTAGGACGGGAGTCTTGACCCCTGTAGCGGTACTTGAGCCCGTGAGGCTTGCAGGGACTCAGGTATCACGTGCCGGCCTCCACAATGCAGACGAGATAGCCCGGAAAGATATTCGTATCGGCGACATTGTGAGGATACGGAAGGCCGCAGAGATTATCCCGGAAGTTATCGCTGTTGACGTATCAGTGAGGGAGGGGACGGAAAGGGTGTTCACGATGCCTGAAAGATGCCCGGCGTGTGGGTCTGAGATTGTGAGATTGCCGGGGGAGTCAGCCTTCAGGTGCCCTAACCGCTCTTCATGCCTTGCACAGCTCAAGGAGAGCCTGAAGTATTTTGCCTCAAGGGACGGAATGAACATCAAGGGAATCGGGAAGAAACTTGCGGAGAAACTCACAGCCTCCGGGAAAATTCATGCCCTCAGCGACATATACACGTTAAGCCTCAACGACTGGATGAGCCTCGACAAGATAGGGGAGATTTCCGCCCGCAACATTCTCGCGGAGCTTGAAGCCTCGAAGTCCCGCCCGTTGGTCAGCCTCATTACTGCGCTGGGGATTAAGGACGTTGGGAAGAACACAGCCGCCTTACTCGTTGAGCATTTCGGGAGCGTTGAGGCCATGAAGTCAGCAGGTGAGGAGGAGATTTCAGCCATTGAGGGAGTAGGGCCGGTGATTGCACGTTCAGTTCATGAGTTCTTCAGGAATGACGCTAACCTGAAGATGATTGAGGACTTCAGGGCTATGGGGTTCATGATGGGCACGAAGTCTCAGGCTGTCAGTAATGCGCTTGAGGGTAAAGTGTTCGTGTTTACGGGAGGGCTTGAGGCCATGACGCGCGAGGAGGCAGGCGAAAAGGTCAAGGCACTCGGCGGGAAAATATCAGGGAGTGTGAGTGCCAGGACTGATTACGTTGTTGCGGGGGACAAGCCGGGCTCAAAGCTCAGGAAGGCTGAGGCTCTGGGGGTTAGGGTGATTGATGAGCAGGAGTTCTTGAGCATGATAATCACTTGAGCTCTTCGATTATGGCTTTTACTTCCTTGTTCTTGAGCAGGTCATCACATACTGCATTGTAATTTTTGTCGCCCCTTTTATTCGGAGCATCGATCAATGCTATATGGAACTTTCGAGGTTGCCCGTCAGCTCCCTCAATGTTGAGTTTTTCATCAGGATACACTTTGCCGTTCTCTATGTCTTTGTGTCCTTCAGGCAGTGCAAGTTTCCCGAATATTTCCTGTGTCTTCACTCCAACAAGGAAAATAATTTCTGCCCCGCAATTCTTGAGAAGCGGCACAGCATAACTTCCCCAGCAAGATTCAAGCACACTGTCAGTAACCCCGCGCTCTTCCTGTGAACCAAACGGGACAATCTCAGCACTCAGTACATGCCTCATCAGCTTTCTAGTAGTGCTGACGGAATTATCCCCTTCCACGCCAAGAATTTTAGCCATTATCTTGCGCAGATCCTGCCAGTATCTCACTCCGCCTTTATGTTCGCATGTGTTGTTGTCCCTTATTACCCATGCATCAGGAAGTCCGCTGTCTTCGTTGACGTAAGTTGTCTGGAAACGTTCCGTGAAAAATTTATAGACATACTCACAGCTGATTCCTTTATTGGTTAGTGTTTGCTCTTTGCCGTCATCATCCGTGTAAGTTATCTTGTCCCTGCCCAGTCCGCCCATAGTGTAGAAACTGCTGCCGTCCTCAGTGAAATGCAGTCGCGGGAACAAGCACCTGTAAGTAACACCCGGATTACTGCTCAGGAATAATATACGTGCCTTCAGGACATCTCCATGTCAAGGACTGCCTATCTGGAAACCTTCACGCGTAAATACTTCCCTGTTTCCCCTGCACATATTCCACGTATTGAACTGGTAATCCACAAAATCCCAGCAGGCTCCGGCAAGTATATTTGTGCTGGCTTGAATGAAATCGTTTCTTTCCTTGATGCGTAAGCTGGCTATACCCATTATGCTGGCAGTGAAGTTTTCTAGCTGTGTCCTGAACTCTTCCTTTTGCTCCTCCAGCTTTTTCAGTTCCTCAATCTCTGCATTCAGGCTTGTGATCTCTCTTGTGAGCTCTTCTGTTTTCTTCCTGCGTTTACTTAATTTAGCAAGTTTGTCATTGAGTTTCTTTTTCCGTTCCTCAAGCCTAGAATCAAGCTCATCATGAAACTCTTTCAGATGCCTGTACTTTTCCCTTAGAACAGTTACTGCCTCATCAACTGGCCTGTATATTTCCCTGTCTATCTTTATCTGCCCCAAGACTTCGGAATCAAAGTAGGGCTTTACCTGTTCAACTGCTTTTCTGATGGTCTCGCGTATATCAGGTATGTAATTATATTGCCACACTTCACCTTCGGGCTTCTCAGCGCATATAACCTTCAGGAAAAGCTCATAAAGTTCTTGGTTCTGTTTCAGCGTACTCCAATCTGTAGGCTGCATAAAAATAAATTGTCCTTTCTGTGTGGGGAAAAATTAACATTGCGGTGTTATTATATCAGCATCCCAAAACTTGAACGCAAAGGAGAAATTTTATCCCAATGGAGAAGAAAATAAAGCGCATCGGCGTTCTCACATCAGGCGGCGACGCTCCCGGAATGAATGCTGCAGTCAGGTCGGTGGCAAAATCGGCAATGCATTTCGGCATCGAGTGCATAGGCATCCGCAGGGGCTGGCAGGGTCTCATCAACAGCGACTTCATCATCCTCAACAACGACGCAATCAGGCACATCATCGGGCGTGGAGGAACTATACTCTACACCGCCCGAAGTGAGGAGTTCATGACCGAGAAGGGACGCGAGAAGGCTGTAGGCACCTGCAAGGTCCTGGGTCTTGACGGCATCGTTGCAATCGGAGGCGACGGGACATTCAGGGGCGCGCTTGAGCTCTCACGTCTTGGCATCCCGGTTATGGGAATCCCCGCAACAATCGACAACGACATAGGCTGCTCGAACTACACGATAGGTTTCGACACAGCCTGCAACACCGCAATAGACTGCATCGACAAGTTACGCGACACAATGCAGAGCCATGAACGCTGCTCAGTCGTTGAGGTCATGGGCAGGCACGCGGGATTTCTGGCTCTCTATGTCGGAATTGCCGTAGGTGCTACGTGCGTACTGATCCCTGAACGTGAGGTGAACTTTGAGGAGGACGTGGTGAAGAAGATACAGAATGCCCGGCTCTCAGGAGTAACGAACTTCACGGTTGTCGTCGCTGAAGGTGCAGGAAGTGCCATCGAGTTCGGCAAGAAGATTCACGAGGCACTTGGTCTTGACCCGCGCGTTACTGTTCTGGGTCATGTCCAGAGAGGCGGAGCTCCAACCGGAAGAGACCGCGAGACTGCCACGCGAATGGGCTACTATGCTGTGAGGGCGTTCGCTGAAGGACGTTCGGGGAGCGTCATATGCACACAGAACGGGAGCATCGTAGAAATTCCCATTGAGGAAGCTCTGGCCATGAATAAGAACCTTCCCATGATACGCTACGAGATACTTGATGCAATCTCAGTGCCAAACGTAATAGCCTAGAACTGCCGGGCAGGAGGTTATGATACTTCACTGCCCGGTTTTATTTTCCAGATTATTATGGAGGACATTCCAGAATGATTTACCTGAAGGATTATGACTCGCCAATGTGCAGGATACTTCTTGCCTGTGATGATGAGGGGCTGACTGGCTTATGGCTCTATGGAGGCCGTGAGTTCCCCGCAAACCTTGAAGGCTCACGCGCAAACCCTGAGCACCCTACGCTGAAGATGGCTGAACAATGGCTTGACGTTTATTTTTCCGGCCAAGCTCCTGACTTTACCCCACCCCTCCATATTGAGGGCACTGAATTTCAGCGCAAGGTCTGGAACGTTCTCCTCACGATTCCTTACGGCCACACGGTAACTTACGGCGAAATTTCCCGGAAGGTCTCATCATCACCCCGCGCGGTTGGTGGGGTAGCGGTCAGCAAAAACAGAGTCAGCATCATCATACCCTGCCACAGGGTCATAGGCCATGACGGGAGTCTCAAGGGCTACGTCGGAGGACTTGAGCGGAAGGCGTGGCTTCTCAGGCATGAAGGGGCGGCGTTCAAACCATCCTCTCAGGAACTACATACTCATCATACTCTTCAGGGGTCAATATCCCAAGAATGACGGCTGACTCCTTCAGGGTAATGTTCTTTTCGTGGGCATTCCTAGCGATTTTTGCGGCGTTGTCGTAGCCTGTGTAGGGGTTGAGGGCAGTAACAAGCATTAAGGATTTCGTGAGGTTCCCGCTCATTCTCTCAGTGTTGGGACGTATACCGTCAAGACACTTTCTCGTGAAGAATGAGAACACTCCCCCAAGAAGATTTACTGACTGAAGGAAGTTGTACGCAATCACCGGCAAAAACACGTTGAGCTGGAAGTTCCCCTGTGATGCCGCAAAACCTATAGCCGCGTCATTGCCCATGACCTGGACGGCGGCCATAGTGAGAGCCTCGCACTGTGTTGGGTTGACCTTCCCCGGCATGATTGAGCTTCCCGGCTCGTTCTCAGGAATGAATATCTCACCCAATCCGCAACGTGGCCCCGACGCAAGCCATCGTATATCGTTCGCAATCTTCATCATGTCCTCAGCAAGTGCCTTGAGTGCCCCGTGAACATAGGACATTGCCGACATTGAGGACAGCGCGTGAAACTTGTTCGGACTGGTGATGAACGGCAGGCCTGTGAGCCGGGCTATCTCGTTGGCGGCTTCTTCGGCGAAACCTTCGGGAGCGTTGAGGCCCGTACCTACTGCCGTCCCTCCGAGTGCAAGGGGGTAAAGCTCCGTCATGGCCTCAGTGATTCGTTTCCTGCCCAGTGAGATCATCTCCTGCCATGCTGAGACCTCCTGCCCAAA
Organism: Synergistaceae bacterium; assembly: GCA_017405525.1. Lineage (GTDB taxonomy): Bacteria > Synergistota > Synergistia > Synergistales > Aminobacteriaceae > JAFUXM01. The sequence goes on along the minus strand of JAFRAH010000021.1, from coordinate 19,827 downwards.
AGTTATAGGCACTGCGTCCTGAAGGTGAGTGCGTCCAGTCTTGATGATGTTCATGTTCTCAGTCTTGAGGCGTTCGAGGACTGAGATACTAGCGTCAAGAGCAGGGAAAAGTTTTTGCGTTGTCTCCATTACGGCGGCTATGTGCATGGCCGAAGGGAAAGTGTCATTTGAGCTCTGCGACATGTTCACGTGATCGTTCGGGTGAAGGAGCTTTTCACCGGCTATCTCGTTGCCACGTCCAGCTATGACCTCGTTGACGTTCATGTTAGTCTGAGTGCCTGAGCCTGTCTGCCACACAACAAGCGGGAAGTGTGCATCAAGTTTCCCTGCGAGTATCTCATCACACACAGTAATGATGATGTCCCTGCGTTTCTTGTCCAGTCTTCCGGCCTTGAAGTTTGCGAGTGCTGAGGCTTTCTTGACGATAGCTATGGCGTGGATTATGGGCATGGGCATTCGTTCGGTGTCCTGCGGGAAATTCTCGGAGCTCCTTTGTGTCTGAGCCCCCCAGTATGACCATGAAGGGACTTGAATTTCTCCCATTGAGTCGCGTTCTGTCCTGTAGTTCATGTGTGTATTCTCCTGTCTCAACGTGATTGGGTCATTCTACCATTGGTGAGGCCAAAAAATTACCCCCTCCATTTTCGGGAAGGGGTATTGTGATTCCGTGTTACCTCCGGGATTTCCTGAGAGCCAACAGAGCCGCAAGCATCACGCCCATTACTGCAAGCCCTGAAGAGCAGCCTCCTCCTCCGCCGCCTGATGAGCCGATCCCCTGAGTGTTACCGCCCGTATTGTTGCCTGTGTTGCCGTTGGTGTTGTTGCCGGTATTTCCGTCAGTGTTGCCGTTGGTGTTGTTGTCCGTATTGTTGCCTGTATTGCCGCCCGTGTCCTGACTGCTCCTTGCTGGCCTTATGGTCATCTCACACTGAACAGACCCGTAGTCATCCGCAAAACCCATCTTCCCCGAACTGTAATCAAGCGTTTTTGCCCGGACGTTCACGGTGAAGGAGTAAGTTCCTGCAGTTGTTGGAGTTCCTTTTATGTTGGCAGTAGACCCGCCGCTCTGCTCAAGGTAACAACCGGGAGGGAGGGTGCCTATTGTGGTGTAGACGTGGGTCTGAAGCCCTCCTATTGAGCTTACTGTTGCTATAGCGTCCTCGCCGACGTAATAGTAATCGGCCTTGTGGAACTGCACAACAAGGCTTGCATTTGCGCATGAGTAGATCACCAGAAGCAACACCACTAAAACTTCAAGAGGTACGAGGAATTTCCGGGACATTCAGATTTCCTCCTTACCTCTCGGCTCAAGGAAGAACCCTGCAACCGCCAAGATGAGAGCGAATATCCATCCTCCGGCATCGCATCCTCCTGAACCGTTTATGTTAATGTTGCTCTCTGCGTTGTTCTGGCCATCCTGCTGGCCCTGACCGTTCTGATTGGTCTCGTTGCCGTTAGTGTTGCCTCCAGTATTGCCTCCAGTGTTGCCGCTGTTGTCATCGCTTGTTACTCCGCCGGGATTGCCTCCAGTGTTTCCTCCGGGATTATTGCCGCCTGTACCTCCGCCGTTGCCAATCGTAACCGTGAGGCTCTTTGTCGCCGTCCGCTCGTAGCTGTCCTTAACAGTAACAGTGAGTGCGAATGTCCCTTCTGATGTCGGGGTGCCGCTGAGGGTATAGGTCTCATTGTTCGTGCCCTCAGTCTGGAGGGTCAGGCCGTCGGGTATGTCGCCGTCGTATGACCACGTATAGGGCTGATGTCCGTCAGAAGCATAGATTGATGACGAATACGGAACGTTAGGGCTGCCTGATGAGAACGTGCCGCCTATCGTGGGGTCTTGGATGGTATTGCTGGGCGTTATCGTTATGGTTAAAGTTATTGTTGCGCTGCCGAGAAGCTCAAGCTCATAGTCCCTCAGCATGACGGTGAATTGGTATGTCCCTGCCCGTGTCGCTGTACCTTCGAGCCAGCACTCAGAAGAAAGAAACGGGTGAAGGCTCAAGCCGGGAGGAAGAGAGCCGTCCGTTACAGTCCACTCCTGACGGAAGCCGCGTACTCCTGTTGCCTTAAGGCCGCCGTCTAGCAGGTTGTAACTTTCACCTTCCGACTTGTTGGGGAACGAGCCTGTGAGGGTCAGGGCGTATGATGACGAGCACAGCAGCAACAAACCCATAACTGTGCAGACTGATAGAAGAACCGAAAACTTTTTCTTCATGGTAAGACCTCCTGAATGAATTATTGAGCCCAAAATCAATAATACACATGACCGCCCCCGCTTGGTTTATGGTATAATAGCAACATAAGACAAGGGAGACGGGACTTTTTCTCGTCATGTGTTTAGATTTATTTGACAGAATAATTATAGCACACCTTGCCTTTTTTCATGCTTGCTTTAAGGTTTTACCCTCCGCCAAAAAAACAACCTCCCTGCTCATCACAGGGAGGCCGTAAATTTCTTGCTCTCTAATCCTCATTCATCACATGCGCGCATCTCCTGCACAGTCCGTGTTCATTCGGGTGTTCCTCGTACTTCCAGCAACGTGGGCACTTCTCACCCCCTGCACGTCCTCCGGCAACCGTGAACCCCGTATCAGAGTCCTCGAACTTCACCGGCAGTGTCAGCTCATCAGCCCACTCAAATTTCGACACTATCACTATATCCGCGAGCTCTTCAGGCGTGAATGACCCTTCAAGTTTCGCGAGCTCCTGAGACCTCTTCACCTGTACTGATGCCTCAAGTGATGTCCCGATTGTCTTGCTGGCTCTCATGGTCTCAAGCATTCGGCTCACAGCTCCCTTGAGCACAACAGCCTCGCCCCATAACGCATTGAGGCCGTCATCGAGGCGTGAACTGTCCTGTTCCGGGAAGTCAGCGAGGAACACGCTCTCAGGAAGCGCGGGGTTGGTCTTCCTCATCTCCTGCCATATCTCTTCTGCCGTGAAGCTCAGCAGCGGGGCAAGCATTCTCGTCAAGCATGAAAGTATCTCCATCATAGCCGTCTGTGCGCTACGTCTCGTGAGTGAGTCGGCGGCCTCAACGTATAGCCTGTCCTTGCTGATGTCGAGGTAGAACGCAGAAAGCTCATTGACGCAGAACGAGTGAATCAGCGACACAGGCACGTGAAATTCATACTCCTCAAGCGACTCACGAACACGAGAAACAATCCTGTGAAGGCGGTCAAGTATCCATTTGTCCATCGAGAGCATCGAGGCATAAGGCACGGCGTTTTCTGCCCTGAAGTCGTGGAGGTTGCCCAGCAAGAAGCGCGCTGTGTTGCGGATTCTCCTGTAGGTCTCGGATAACGTCTTCAGTATGTCCTTCGAGATTCGTACGTCGTTCCTGTAATCCGTCGAGGCTACCCAGAGCCTGAGTATGTCTGCCCCGAACTCATCGCATATCTCCTTCGGTGCTATGGTATTTCCCAGCGACTTGCTCATCTTCCGGCCTTTACCGTCGAGAGTGAAGCCGTGAGTCAAAACCTGCCTGTAGGGTGCATGTCCCTTAATGGCTACGGCGGTCAACAATGACGACTGGAACCAACCCCTGTGCTGGTCGCTGCCCTCAAGGTACATGTCGCACGGCCATGTGAGGCCAAATTTCGAGTTGAGCACCGACATGTGAGACACTCCCGAATCGAACCAGACATCGAGAATGTTGCTGTCCTTCTCGACGTTGTGGGAGCCGCATTCCTCACAGCAGGCCCTCTCGCCGAAAAGCTCCTCCAGGCTCTCGCGCCACCATATGCTTGTGCCATCTGGTGAGGTCTTCACCTTCTCCGCAAGAAGGCGTATCCTCTCGGGGTCAAGTGTGAAGTGCCCGCAGTCCTTGCAGTGAATGGCAGGTACCGGGACTCCCCAGACCCTCTGGCGTGATATGCACCAGTCCGAACGTGAGCTCACCATGTTGTAGATCCTGTCGCGCCCCCAGTCGGGAATCCACCTGACCTCGCCGTCAATTACGCGCAATGCCTCGTCCCTGAACTCCTTGACGTTGATGAACCACTGGTCTGTTGCGCGGAATATCACGGGGCGTTTGCACCTCCAGCAATGAGGGTAGCTGTGGTCAATTTTGCCGAGCCCCAGGAGCCTGCCCTTCTCGCGGATGAGCTCGATTGCCTTTTTGCCGCCTTCATCGAGGGACATACCGCCGACAATGGGAATATCCTTCTCGAATTTCCCCGCGTGGTCAACAGAACTGCGAACCTCAAGGCCGTAACGTACTCCCGTCTCGTAGTCCTCCACGCCATGACCGGGGGAAGTGTGGACGCAACCGGTGCCTGTCTCAAGCTCCACGTAGTCAGCGAGGACAACAAGAAGTTCATGCTCATAGAACGGGTGAAGCGGTTTCATCCCCTCAAGGTCAGACCCCTTGACGGTCAATATTGGCTCAGCGAAATTCATTCCCGTGTTCTTGGCTACAGCATCCTTGAGACCACAGGCAAGAGCATAGACTTTCCCGCCGTTCTCGTAGAACCCGTAGTCATAGCGCGGGTGAACAGCAACTGCGGCACTTGACGGCAGAGTCCAGGGGGTAGTAGTCCAGATCACTATGTAGGCATCGCATCCTTCAAGCTCCGGGAATTTCTTTGCGGCTTCAGGCAGTGGGTAGGCAACGTAAACCGAGGGGCTTTCCTCGTCCCAGTACTCGATTTCCCCGGCGGCTAATGCTGTCTGGCAGTCAGTGCACCAGAAAACCGGCTTCAACCCCCTGTAGATTAGTCCCTTCTCCACCATGTCGGCGAATGCGTGAAGTTCGAGGTGCTCAAATTCCGGGTCAAGAGTGATGTAGGGGTGCTCCCATTCTCCGAGTACTCCGAGACGCTTGAACTCCTCACGCTGAACGTCAAGGTAGTGAAGGGCAGTCTCCCGGCATTTTGCGCGGAGCTCTACGGGGTCAACACCTGTTCCATGTTTCGAGAGGCCGCCGTCCTTCAGTGAACGAAGCTCTATCGGCAGTCCGTGAGTGTCCCAGCCCGGAACGTAGGGGGTATATCGTCCTGTCATTGTCCGGGATTTCACGATAAAGTCCTTCAGTATCTTGTTGAACGCCGTACCGATATGAATATCACCGTTCGCATATGGCGGGCCGTCATGGAGCTGGAACTTTTCGGGGGAATGTTCATGTGCCTTCAGTGCCTTGTGGTAGATGTCGTGTGAGTGCCAGAACTCAAGGAATGACGGTTCACGTTTGGCTAAATTTGCACGCATGGGAAAATCTGTTACGGGCAGGTTCAATGTGTCCTTATAGTCTTTGCTGTCCATGTAAAATTTTTCAGCCTCCTCATAATTTCTGAGTGAATAATTCGTAGATATTATCACAAAATTTTCACGGCAATAAAAAATCCCCTCCGGCCATGAAACCGAAGGGGGTATTAGTCTTCTTACCTCGTTACTTCCTGTAGAGCCCTAACCTTGACGCAAAGACCCTCAGCATGAACGTAACAAGCCTAAGATTTTTCCGCCATCGTCCCGGCTCCTGAAGCATCCTGTAGAGCCACTCAAAGCCTATCTTCTGCATCCACAGGGGAGCACGCTCAAGTTTCCCGCTGAGAACGTCAAACGCCCCGCCGACACCAACACAGAGAATGCCGCCCAAGACTTCACGATGCCGGTAAATCCACTTCTCCTGACGTGGCTGACCCATTGCCGCAAGAAGTATCTTAGCCCCTGATGACGCTATGGCTTTGGGTATGGTCTCGTCCCTGATGTCGAAGTAGCCATCACGTGAGCCCGCAACGATGAGCCCCGGAAATCTCTCCTTCATCATATCCGCACACTGCCTTGAAGTGTCGCCAGCAGCACCGCAGAAGTAGACCGGCCAGCCTTCAGATGCCGCCGTCCTGCAGAGCTGTTCCGCGAAATCGATACCTGCCACACGTTCCTGGACTGGTGAACCGAGTATTTTCATCCCCAGACACAAGCCCGAACCGTCAGCGAGCCTTACTACCGACCACCTGACTATCTCCGCAAATTCCGGGTCATCTATCACCGTCTCCATGCCTATAGCGTTTAACGTAACCACTAGGCGCGCCGAACTGCCTTCAGGGTTGAGGATTAGGCCGCGTGCTTTCGAGATAGCATAATTCATTGAGACGTTGTCGAACGTTACGCCCCATAATGACGGGTTAGGGGTTGGCTGTCTCTTCTTCATGTGGCGGAACACCAGCACAAGAACTACGATTATTGCCGCAACCGTCCATTTCTCCCACGCTGTAGCTATGCTTGTGAGTGCACACAGGCCAGCAACTGACTGCACGGCTTCAGGGTGTTCAACGCCATCACTGAGCATGTGGCCGTAGATTTTCCCGGTGTCTGAGTGCCTTTCGGGGGTATCGGTGTCGCTCATTATTCCGCGAACGAACGACAGCAATATTTCTGCCGCAGGTATAGCGAACAGTCCCAATGACAGGAACAGAACGGTGCTTAGGACGATGCCCTTAGTGCTCCCCATTATTGATGTCCCAGCAACGAGGAATCCCCACATTGAGGATAGAGCTTTGCCTGCCTGACGGTACATGTTCCCGAAACGAGACCAGAAACCCACAATCAGCATCAGCCCGGCAAACGACATGAAGAACGCCCCCGCACCCGTCGCAACACATGCCGCCATCATCAGCACGAACGTTACAGCCAAGACATGGCCGGTTAATCCGGGTATCTCGTCTATGTACCTGAATATGAACGGGAAGAAACTGAACCACACAGTCCCGGCAATAAGCGAGAATGACGGCGTGAGGTATATGTATTCATTGTCGGGAAAACGGATGAAGTGAACTGCAGGCCCGAAGTACGTACAAAGGAGGCCAATAACCGGGTAGAGCAGCCGCCATCTTGAATCGTGGTAGATGTTCTCGGAGATTCCCGCAAAGGCTGAGAGCATGGCACCCGCAACCACTATCTTGGCCTCGTAATCCCCGAACCAGAGGGCAAGAATCATCCATGACCCCGCAAGCACTATGTCCCTGAAGTAGCCATATTTCTTGGGCTCAAGCAGCTTCTTGATGTACCGCTGGACTCCTATGCACACCCCGGCCATGACTGCACAGCCGGCAACCACTGCGATATTAGCGGGCATTGATGCAAGTCATTCCGTCCATGTAGGGCACAAGAGCCTCCGGGATTGTGATGCTTCCGTCCTCGTTCTGGTAGTTCTCGATTACGGCTATGAGCGTCCTTCCTACTGCGATTCCTGAGCCGTTGAGGGTGTGGGCAAAACGTGGCCTGCTTCCGTCCGAGGGCCTGTAACGCAGTCCCATTCTCCGCGCCTGGAAGTCCTCACAGTTCGAGCATGAGCTGATTTCCCTGTACTTGTTCTGTGATGGCAGCCAGACCTCAAGGTCATACGTCTTGCATGAGCCGAAACCAATATCACCCGAACAGAGATTAACGACATGGTAGGGGAGGCCTAAAATCTTGAGCACGTCTTCAGCGTCTGAGGTGAGCTTTTCGAGTTCGTCATAGCTCGTCTCAGGTGTGCATATCTTGACCATCTCAACCTTGTCGAACTGGTGCTGCCTCATCAGACCCCTCACATCACGCCCCGCACTTCCTGCCTCTCGCCTGAAACACGGAGTATATGCCGTGTAGTACTTGGGAAGGTCTTTCTCCTCAAGGATGCTCTCACGGTTAAGGTTAGTGAGTGGCACTTCAGCCGTCGGGATTAGCCACAAGTCATCGTTCTGGAGGCGGTAAAGGTCTTCCGCGAACTTCGGGAGCTGTCCTGTCCCCTCAAGTATCGCCGAACGTACCATGAAGGGCGGCTCAACCTCAAGATAGCCATGCTTCTTTGTGTGGAGGTCAAGCATGTAGTTTACGAGTGCACGCTCCATTCTTGCGCCCATTCCCTGAAGGACGGTGAAACGGCTCTGCGCTAACATTACTCCCTTCTCGAAATCCATAATGCCAAGTGCTTCGGCTATGTCCCAGTGAGGTTTTGGCTCAAACGTGAACTTCTTGGGTTCTCCCCATGTCCTCACTACGGGGTTGTCGTTCTCGTCATTGCCGATTGGTGTTGTTGCGCTCAGCTTGTTGGGCAGGGTCATGAGGTAGCCGTGAAGTTCGGCCTCAACGTCAGCAAGTTCGGTGTCTAGTTCCTTGATGCGGGCTTTTGCGGCTTTCGGGTCAAAGTCTGATGTCTCTTCTGAGCTCCGGGATTTCTTGTTGCGCATGGCCTTCAAGTTCTCCGTCTCACCGATGATCTTTCTCCTGCGTTCGTCAAGCCCCGTCAGTATGCCCAAGTCGAAATCATGCTTCCTGTTCCTGAGCATTCCGGCGTATTCGTCCATGTTCGCGAGTATGTATTTTATGTCAAGCATTAAGTGTTCTCTCCTCTGATGTATTCTGCCTGCGTATGTTCCTGAGAAGGTTAGCCATCTCTATAGCCCCCACTGCACAGTCTGCACCCTTGTTGCCTGCCTTGCTCCCTGCGCGGATTAACGCCTGTTCGAGTGTGTCGCACGTCAGTACCCCGAAAAGCACCGGCACTCTGTGATTGAGCCCGACAGACGCGAGACCCTTCGACATTTCGGCGGCCACGTAGTCGAAATGCGGGGTATCTCCACGAATCACCGCCCCCAAAGCGATAACTGCATCATACTTCCCTGCAAGCACTACCTCCTCAGCGGCAAGGGGAAGCTCCCATGCTCCGGGAACCCAGTAGATGTCTATTGCGCTCCCTGAAACGTCATGACGCATCAAGGCATCCTTTGCCCCGTCAATCAGCCGTGAGGTTACTATCTCGTTGAAGCGTGAGGCTACTATAGCGATGTTCAGACCAGTACCGATTAACTTTCCTTCTACTACCTTCACTGTTTATGATCCTCCTTCAGTTTATGCCCAGTATATGACCCATACGCTGAGCCTTTGTGTCTAGATATTTCCCGTTGTACTCGTTCGGGGTTATGACTATTGGGACGCGCTCGGTTATCTCTATTCCGTACTGTTCGAGGCCGGAGATTTTGCCGGGGTTGTTGGTCATGAGCCTAATGCGTTTGAGCCCCAAGTCCCGGAGGATTCCTGCACCTGTCCCGTATTCCCTCATGTCCGGCGGAAAACCCAACGCCACATTGGCATCAACAGTGTCGAGCCCCTCATCCTGCAGCTTGTAGGCTCTCAGCTTATTGAGCAGTCCGATACCCCTTCCTTCCTGACGCATGTAGAGGAGCACCCCGCGTTTCTCGTCAGCAATCATCTTCAGGGCAGTGTGAAGTTGTGGGCCGCAGTCGCAACGTAACGAGCCCAGTACATCCCCGGTGAAGCACTCGCTGTGTATCCTGACGAGTACAGGCTCAGGCGTGAGAATGTCCCCCATCACCAAGGCAAGATGAGTGTGAGCATCATCGTCTTGGTTGGGAGTCCTGTATGCTATGACGTTGAAGATGCCCCATTCGGTTGGGATACTGACTTCAAGTTTCCTTTCTGCTTTTGTTGATGGCTCGGTGATAATTATTTCGTGTTCGTGTTTATGGCAGTCCAAAAGTTTATCATCTCTCTTTGCGTGGGTTATATTAGCACAATTCGGCGGCATAAAAAAATATTGTAAAATACACTGCAACTCTTACGCTTGAGGGGGTAATAACCAAATGGGAATGACGATGACACAGAAGATACTTGCCAAGCACGCCGGACTTCCTGAAGTTCACGCAGGCCAGCTCATTCAGGCAAGGCTTGACCTCGTACTCGGAAACGACATAACGACCCCGGTCGCAATAAACGAGTTCGAGGCAGCAGGGTTCACAGAAATATTCGACAAGGGAAAAATAGTTCTGGTGATGGATCACTTCGTACCCAACAAGGACATCAAGTCAGCGACACAGTGCAAGCAGTGCCGGAATTTCGCGAGGAGGTTCGGGATTGAGCACTACTACGACGTGGGGACAATGGGAATTGAGCACGCCCTCCTCCCGGAACAAGGTCTAGTAGCTCCCGGCGAGGCAGTGATAGGAGCTGACTCCCACACCTGCACTTACGGGGCACTTGGCGCATTCTCGACCGGTGTGGGCTCTACGGACATGGGTGCGGCAATGTCGGCGGGGTATACGTGGTTCAAGGTACCTGCGGCAATCCGAGTGAACGTTACGGGCAAGAAGAGACCCTACGTTTCGGGCAAGGACTTAATCCTGTACCTCATTGGGAAAATCGGGGTTGATGGTGCGCTCTACAAGTCCCTTGAATTTTCGGGGGATGGCTTGAGTGAACTGACTATGGCAGACCGTCTCACCATCTCTAACATGGCCATAGAGGCAGGCGGAAAGAACGGCATCTTCCCGGTTGATGACATTACGCGGGAATACCTCAAGGGCCGGGTAAATCGTGAGTGGACTTCATACGCTCCTGACCCTGACGCTGAATATGAGCAGGTGATAGAGCTTGACCTTGGCGCGATAGACTGCACTGTTTCGTGGCCTCACCTCCCGGAAAACGCAAGGCCAGCGCGTGAAGGCCATGATGTGAGGATTGACCAGATAGTTATCGGCTCATGCACTAATGGCAGGATTGAGGACATGGAGGCGGCGGCAGAGATCCTGAAGGGTCATCACCTTGCTGACGGAGTGAGGGGCATCGTAATTCCCGCGACAATGAACGTCTACAGGGAATGCATGAAGCTCGGCTACAGTGATGTGTTCCTTGATGCCGGGTGTGTGGTCTCAACCCCGACGTGCGGGCCGTGCTTGGGGGGGTACATGGGCATTCTCGCGGAAGGTGAACGCTGTGTGTCGACAACGAACCGTAACTTTGTCGGACGTATGGGGCACGTCAAGAGTGAAGTCTATTTAGCGTCTCCTGCTGTAGCGGCGGCATCAGGAATTGCCGGGCACATAGCACACCCGGAGGAGGTAATGTAGAATGTCAACAGCACACAAATACGGCGACCATGTAGATACTGATGTGATAATCCCTGCGCGTTACCTTGCCAGCCAGGACGAGAAGGAACTAGCCTCCCATTGCATGGAGGACATCGACAAGGAGTTTCACGCGAAGGCAAAAGACGGAGATATTATCGTGGCAGGTCTGAATTTCGGCTGTGGCTCATCCCGTGAACATGCACCAATAGCGATAAAGGCATCAGGTATCTCGTGCGTAATCGCGAAGAGTTTTGCCCGGATATTCTACCGCAACGCAATCAATATCGGCCTCGCAATCCTTGAGTGCCCCGAAGCCGCAGAAGACATCTCAGACGGTGATAGTGTGAGCGTGGACTTTGACACGGGGATAATCACCAACGCCACCAAGAACAAGACCTACAAGGCCGAACCGTTCCCTGAGTTCATCAAGAAGATGATAGCTGACGGGGGATTGATGGCCTCGCTGAAGAAAGCCAAGAAGTAAGATACAAGAAGACTCCCCCGGTGTGTGCCATCAGGGGAGTTTTTTTGTGATAAAATCCCGCCATGAAAGGAAGTGCTACAATCATGCAACGAAAAAATTTCTGTAGCCTCATGTTTTGCCTGCTCCTTGTGTTTGCCGCCATTGCATCACAAGGCTGCGGAGGAAGCTCAAGCTCTCCAGCACCTAGGGGGGGGGGTAGTATAGTCATCGGTGGCGACACTATCCTTAGGATAGACGCTTTCGACACTGACAGCAACGACAAGTTCGATTTCCTTGACCTTGACGGATTTTCTGCCAAGCACATTCAAGCCTCATCGTCCCCTTCATCAGTTGATGCCCAAGTCCCAGCCGTAATATTCTTCGACAAGCTCAAAGATTCGTATGCTGAAAGCCCGGACACTGTCGCAGTAAATCTTCAGGCCGGCACTGAATACACGGTTGAGTTCTCGCGGAACTTCACCGACCCCATAGAATCATTATTGCCCGTGATTGAGATCCTCGACCCCGTCAGCAAAGCACCCCTGAACAACGCAATACAGTTCACAGTATACCCGGAGGCAAACCCTTCACTGGTATGCATGACCTTCACGCCATCAGTAACGGGCGAATACCTCATCAGAATCAGCGGCACATATCTGACCCCGGCAGAAGAGAACGTATCAGGGGACAGCACAAACGAGTTCTACAGCATGATCGTCAACACAATCGGGCAGAATGAGGCCGACACCCTCGACAGTATTTACGGGAATGGCTCTGCTGAATCACCATCTACAGAGTCAGCGGACAAGTCATGCGTTCTTCTCATCTACAAGGAACTCAGGAACGAGAGAGGTGAGCCGGGGTATTACACCCGCTTCAAGTTTGCTGACGATTACGGCAACGTTACCGGCACGGTGGACATTGAGGACGTTATAGAGATACGCAGGCTTTACCTTGAGTTTATAGCTGATTATCTTAACGGCACTCTGAGCCAGCTCACTGACGATGATCTTCAGGAACTCCTTTTGTGGTACGACCTGATGCAGGAACACCAAGGACTCTATGACCTTATAGGCGACGGTGCAGATGTAGAAGTGTCATCAGCGGCGACAAATGACCTCAACAGTGCCAAGTCGAGCATACCTTCAACCTTAGAGGGAGTCCAGTATAACAACACGTACACTTTGGGCAGCGGATATTTCGGTGTAACGGGCTATCAGGCGATGGGCCACGCAATGCAGGATTTCAGGCTTGCAGTTCCTGAGACAAAGAGTGTTTCCTCCAACTACAAGGCAGATTTCATTTCGTCCCAGCAGGAACAGGAGAAGTTCTCAAAGACTACAGTAGGCGGTTCATTCGCGAAGGGTGGTTTTGGTCTCAGTGCCAGCCTCTCATCAATGAGCAGCTACAAGTACGGACTGACCTCGACAACTCTCGTCATTCACTATGACGAGCAGGAGACAACGCCCAGACTTCTCAATATGGCGGATTACAGGCTGACAGCGAGCGCGGATGAACAGCTTGCGAGGGGTTTGACGAACTTCCGAAATTCCTACGGTGATTACTTTGTTGCGGGCTATGTTTACGGCGGGACATACGACGCTTACATTTCAATCACGACAGAGACGACAGAGCAGCTTCAAGAGGTCAAGTCCAAGCTGAGGGCAAAGTATCAGTCTCTCGATGAAATGGGAGCAAAGGCATCTGCACAGTTGGCTAACGAGACGAAAGAAATCCTCAACAAGTATAAGGCTTCTGTGTCAGTTGAGATAAGGACAAGCGGTTCAAGTGCTTCCGACCCTGACCCTAAGTCGATAACTCCCACAAAAGGCAAGAACAGCGTCGAGGCAGTTGGCGATGTGATAGCTGAGCTTCTGAAGTTCCGTTCTGAGCTGTCCAAACAGTCTCCCGCACAGTTTGCGCCTGTCAGTGTAGTCCTGAAACGTTACAGCCTCCTGGCTCCTGTTCTGGCAAAAATGAACACGGACGGAGACGACGGGACAATACCGATTGCACCAGATACTACAGTTCTGATTCAGCGTTTCAACAGGTCATTGATAACGCTCGGAGCATATAATCAGGTCATAGCGGGACTGGACAACACGAAGATGGATGCTGCAGTACGCACGAGTTATGACAACGCTTATCAGGACATAATAGCGACGATAACCTCAGATCCGAACTTCTACAGCAACCGCTCAAAGGTAGAGCAGACAGAAGCGGCAATGAATAGGCTGTCCAAAGAGCTCAAGGCAGTAGGAGATCGTTACGTTTTCTACAAGATGCTTGTTACTGCCCAGCAGAAAGAACGTAATGCGTATAGCGAATACAATGCAGACCAAGATGATGCAGGCGATGAAGACACGCACCATCAGCCATTTGGGACTAACGGCGGAGGCTCTACAGGTTACAGGGAGTTCTACGTGAGCACTGCTGTTACTGAGGACATTCAGGCAGGGAAGAGCGAGACTCTCAACGGTGTACAGAGCTACAAGGATGCAGGCAGGCGTTACTGGGGAACTTCAGACCACAACATGGCCAATGTGAGCCCGTCCTACACCGCTTACACTTCAGCGGGAGGAAGTGATGCCGCTTTCTGTTATGTCAGCGTTACAGCCGAGAACAAGAGCGACTGTCACAGAAGGTTCTCGAATTACCCTGTTGCAGGGAAGAGCAGCCTTGTGTTCGATTTCAAGTCTGGTTATTCGCGGTGGGCAACATGGACTGTGAAGTATCAGACGATGCACTTCACGAGGGAAAAATATCCGTTCTTCGGACTTGAGCGTTAGTGAAAAAAGACTCCCCCGGTGCAAGTCATCAGGGGAGTCCTTGCCTCATATCTCCCAGCTGTAACTTACAAGCTCATCATATCGCGTCAGGACTTCACCGCGTAACCTGTCGGCGTATGGCTTTCGGTATTCCTCCGGCAGTAACGGGTGCGACATCGAGAGTGTCATGTGCATGAAGTTGGCATATGGCGCAAGTCTCTCCTCAAGGCCAGCTGTCTTCACCTTGTCGCCATCACAATAAGTGTCGATGAATATTCCCCAGAACTCGCGCATCTGCCGTAAAGTAATCCCGAAGAATGCGTTGACCTCATCGTCAGGATTTCCGGCCTCTGTTTTGGCGTTGCTGGCTATCACATCGGTCTTGCGGCTCATCTCGTCGGCTATTGTCTTGTAGACCATGTAGCAGTGAATGAGGTCAATCACAGGGTTGCCCGCTCCAGCGTCCCCAAGGTCAATGAGCATCAGTTCATCGTTGGACTCCATTATGTTCTTTGCGTGGTAGTCGTTGTGTACGAAGCGGTTGCCTTCCGGGATTGCGTTATAGAGGCCGTGCATCAACGTGATTTCGTCGGGCGTGAAGTACCCGGCTATTTTGTCGATTGTGGCGTGAAGGAAGTCTGAAGCCTTGGGCATTTGTCCGTCGGGTATCTCGATTCCGTGAAGCTGTCTCAGTAGACGTGCAGATGACCCCGCAAGCTCAGGCAGTCTTGAAGGGTCAGTTGTGATACGCTCGCTTACTGTTCCGGCGTTGAACATCTCGTAGATTGTCCCGTAGCTCTCACCGCATTTCACAGTGTCAAACGAAATTGCGCACGGCACACCCAACAGGAAGGCTTTGCGGCTTGCCTCTCTTTCTGCCTCGACCGTCTCAAGTGGGACATTGTGCTTGAAGACTTTGATCATCTCATCCTTAGTGAGGCGGTAAACTTTTCCGTTCGCACCCTCGCCTATGACTTCACAGCCCTCAACGGAGACCTCGCGCATCTTCCTGTGAACGTCAAGAAGTTCCGTGAAACCCGTTACGCTGAATATATCGTAGACTTCGCTTGAGACATTCAGAACAGAAAGGGGGCTGCCTGTCTTCTTGCGAGCCTTCAGGAGAACACGGAGACCTGCGGATGATATGTAGGTGAGCTTGCCCGCGTCAATCTGGATTTTGGAGGCTGTGGGATTCCCGGAGATTGCCTCAATGAGCCGGGCTTCTGTCTCTGCGGCATTGTTGGAGTCGATACGTCCCTCAAGATATATCGTCAGTGTGTCATCTTTGAGCGTTGCCTTCATTTTCATCACTCCTCAAGAAATTTTGCCTTCAACTGCTCGATTTCGTCCGGGCTGACTCCGAGCTCCTCAACTATGTAGCCTACAGGTGAGCCGTAATTTTCCTTGAGCCACGCAAGAAGGGTATTCATTGTTTTGGGGTTGACCTCGTCGAGAACCTGCATGTATATCTCCATGTCCGACTCTTTCACTCCGTGGGACTTGAGCATCTTGCGCTGGCCGTCAATTCGTTCTGCGTTGAAGACGTTGGTGAGCAGGTAATCCTTCATGATGGTGTCTTCGTCAGCACCTAACACCGAAAGTATCAGCATTGCCGCACAGCCTGTACGGTCTTTGCCCTGTGTGCAGTGGAAGAGAATTGAGCGTCCCGGCGGAAGGTCAACAAGCTCACGGAAGAACTCACGATAAGCCTTCTTGCCTGAGTCATTCGCGAGGAAGTTCACGTACATATCGTAGGAGACAATCCCGCTGTCGACAAGAAACTTCAGCCGCTCAACAACGCCGCCCTCAACGGATAATTTCTTCTCGACCTCCTCCGTGAACAGTTCCTCGTTGATGACATGGAGACTGACATACTTCACGCCGTCAATAACCGGGTCAGGCTTGGGGGCAGTCTCAAAGCTCATTCTGAGGTCAGTAATCACTGAGAGCCTGTAGTCCTCCGTGAGCCGCTTTACGTCTTCGCTTGAGATTCCGTAGAGTGCCGCAGTCCTCAACAAGACACCATGCTTGATTTTCCTTCCATCTGAGACAGTGTAGCCTCCAAGCTCGCGGGCATTGCCGACAGTCTTAAGGCCAATGCTCTGTGTCTCAGCACATGACGCGCCGCAACCCAGCAGGCAAATCATCAGCGACAGAATTATTGCGCTGTACTTCAAGAACTCATCACTCCTTTTTCGGTGATGACGTATTATAGCAGTCAGGCCGTGTCAGCCGCAGAGGTTCAGAGCGTCAAGGAATTTCTCCGGGTCAGTCCATTTCCCGGCGTGAGGGTCATACGTGCAGTACCAGGGCTTGGAGTCGATGGGCATTCCGTTTGAGTCGGGGCGGCAGTCGTGGCAGCAGTAACGGAACTCGCATTCACGGCAGGCGGATACAGCGTCCTTGTTCATGGCCGAGATTTGGGGATTGATGATGCCGGGCAGGTGATGGCCGCGCAAGTTTCCGTGTGAGATTCTGCGCTCCATTACGCAGGGGTAGACGGTGAGGTCGGCGGCGATGTAGAGCCTGCGTGAGAAGCAGTTATGGCCGCTGAGGCATCTTTTCACGAACCCTCGGCTGAGTCTGCGCTGGAAACTCTTGCGTGTGATGAGGCGTTTGCGGGCTAGCTCCCGTGTGAGCAATGACGCTGAAGCCCGGCCTGTGAGCCTCACGACATCCTTCATCGGGTTGAGCGTGTACAAGTCCGTGTTGCGCTCGCCGAGTGAGACTCCCTTCATCAGGACATTCTTCACCGCGTAAGTTATGCCGTTGTCCCTGAGAGTCCGTATTGCCGCGTTCGTCTTCTGCCACGAGCCGGGGACTTGCGTGACTCTGTCGTGCTGGCCAGCGTCGTACGAGTACAGAGACAAGGCGACTCGGATTCCGTTTTCGCGCAGGTAGCTCGTGAGAGATTCGGTGAGGAGCGTTCCGTTCGTGAAGATTTCTATGTAGTCGAATTTCCCGCTGAGGTAATCGAGGTATCGTGTTATGCCGCCGCCAAGCGTGAGAGGTTCGCCGCCAATGAGCTGGATCTTCCTGACTCCGAACGCGCCAAGCTCATCAATCACGTAACAGAAATCCTCGTAGGGCATGACTCTTCCGGCATTGCAGTCTGACTCGTTGTAGCAGTGAATACACTTAAGGTTGCAGGAGGCCGTAACTTCAACCCAGACGAAATCGACAGCGGGATTCTCGCGGAGTTCCGAGATTTCATGAGGGGGGGTGTGTTCGTGCGTGAGGAGTCCGAGTGAGTCGAGCCGGTCTAGGTATTCGCGCTCCTCGTGAGTCATCGGCGGGTCATCATGGCCGAGAACACGGAGCAGCAATTTGCGGGCATCATGGTTGATATGAACGAGCCTTCCGTGATTGAAGTCATAGAAGGCCGCGTTCACTTTTCCGGGTACAAGGTAGACGTTGCTATTCAGGCAGTACACAGTTATTCCGGCAGGTAGTCAGGCGAACAACCGCTGTCCGGCGTGCAGTCATCATCAGGTCTGCAGGGGAAATCAGGGTCACAGCCATCTCCTGGACTGCAATCGGGGTCGCAGTCATCCAACATACTTCCATAGCCTGAGAACATTTCATAGCTCAACATCGTTATTCCTCCTTAGTCCTCCCACGGGCAGCAGTCATTGCCGTCTTCTGTAGGCGAGCAGTTCGGCATACAGTCTTCACCATAATCCGGGCCGCAGGGGTCAGGGTCGCAGTCAGCAGTTATGCTTCCGTAACCCGAAAACGTCTCATAACTCAGCATGTCAATTCCTCCATTCCTCAAGAATCTTGTTGATGAGGCTTTCAGGAGTCCCGCGGGCTACAGCAGCCTTCATCACATCGCGCACATACTCCTTGCCACAATCCGCCGCTACAGTCTCAGCAATCACCATAATCACACCCAGCTTCTGCTCCGAGTCATCGTCATTGCCCGGCATCAGCGCAATGTGCAACGCTCCCTGCAAGGCCGTCCGCAAATCTCCAGTGCCGGCAAATTCCCGGTCATTCTCCAGCTCCACAATCATGCTCTTCATGTCTTGGGGGGTTGTGTCCTGTGAACCTGCCGCCCGGAAAAGCGCGTCCGTCTTGTACTTGAGACTCATTGCCTGTATCACCTCCGCGATTAGTGTAAAAAAAAATGAACTGTCATCAGCTAATCTACGTATCATACTACGCTGAAAGTCTGTGCTAATATTACGTTGACGCAAAGGAGGAATCATCACATGAAGAAAGTAGCAGTAATCCCCGGCGACGGCATCGGCCCGGAAGTCATAGGAGCAACCCTCGAAGTCCTCAAGAAGGTAGCCCCCGGTCAGTTCGAGTTCCAGAGCGTGGCAATGGGAGGCAACGCAATCGACAAATACGGCGAGCCCCTTCCTGCTGAGAGCCTGAGAATCTGCCAGGAAGCAGACGCAACATTGCTCGGAGCAGTAGGAGGCCCTAAGTGGGACAACCAGCCCCCCGATAACCGCCCGGAACGCGGACTTCTTGGAGTGCGCAAGGGCTTGAAGGTGTTCGCGAACATCAGGCCGGCTAAAATCTTTGCACCGTTAGCATCTGCCTGCCCGCTGAGGAAGGACATTGCGGAGAAGGGAATTGACTTCATCATTGTCCGCGAGCTCACAGGAGGAATATATTTCGGGAAGCACGAGGCGTTCAAGACCCCCGAAGGCGAGAGGGCAGCGCGTGATGTCATGGAGTACAGCGAGCACGAGATCAGGAGGATAGCACACGTTGCGTTCAAGATGGCGATGGGTCGGCGGAAAATCGTAACCTCAATCGACAAGGCCAATATACTCACTGTGTCGAGACTTTGGCGCGAGATTGTCGAGGAGGTCGCGAAAGAATACCCTGAAGTTACGCTCAATCACCTTTACGTGGACAACGCCTCAATGCAGTTAATCCGTGTTCCGTCTGAGTTTGACGTTATCGTAACTGAAAACACGTTCGGTGATATTCTCTCGGACGAGGCAAGCCAGATAGTGGGCTCAATCGGAATGATACCCAGCGCATCACTCGGCGACAATAACCGCGGACTCTATGAGCCTATTCACGGTTCGGCACCCGACATTGCCGGGCAGGACAAGGCTAATCCCATTGGGACGATACTTTGCGGGGCTATGATGCTGAGGTGGTCGTTCGGGATGACTGAGGAGGCTGACAGGATAGAGTGTGCAGTTGATGAGGTCCTTAAGGCCGGGCTGAGGACGGGAGATATTTTCACGGAAGGCACAAAATTAATCACCGGCTCAGGAATGAAGGACGAGATAATCGCCAGGCTGTAGGTTGAAGGGATAAAAGGATAAAGAAAGCTCCCCCGGCCATGTTCTTTTTCGGTCAGGGGAGTATTTTTTGTCGCTAAAATATTGCGTTGAATGCGCCGCACACTGTAAGCCCGACTACTGACGATGCTATCAGACGTTGTTTCACGGGCATGGAAAGACCCGCAAAGAAAAACATAAAACAAAATCCTGAGGCAAACTCACCTAGATATGCTAACATTTTTTCCCCTCCATTCATTTTTGTGTCAAGTTTGTGGAATTGAAAGTATTTGCATAATACCATGATGGGGGGGGGGGGGGGCTGTCAATAGGTATTTAACATTCCTATGCAACAAAATTCTAGAGCTGGTTATGTCATTCTGTCTTACGGTTTCCTAGAAGACTTGCGGCGTTGTCGTGCAGAATATTTCGCGTCTCATCATCAGCGAGTCCTAGCGACATTACCGCCCTGACGCACTCAACCTGAGATGCCCACGGTG
>JAFRAH010000020.1 GCA_017405525.1 Synergistaceae bacterium | reverse complement strand
TCACAGCCAGCGCAATCCAGACAGTAGGCGAGAAAGTATTAGCCCTCACTGAGCTTCTTCCTGACTTGGGACGTGTGCAGGATAAGAGGCTTGAAGGTGATGATGCCTATGACTTCCTCGAAGAGTGGTGCAGGAACTCACACATCAGGGCACCCGTACAGCTCTCGGACTCGGTGCGTGTCTTCACGGGAACGCCGCCTGTCCTTGCGTCATTCAGCGTGTGGATCATGGCCGGGATAACCCAGAAATTATGGTCGCCCAACATGAAGAGCTCCCCACTTCTCGGCAACGAGGAACGCGAGAAGCTCCGTGAGTACGAGGCCTATCTTCCGCGCACGAAGGAGAAGGCAGACCAGCGCGAGGCACTCTTCAGGAGGCTCATTCAGACCGGCGAAAAACTCACGGTAATATCCCGCCCGTTGCTTGACTCTGAGGGAAGGCCTGTAGGAGAGTCGCCGTTCGTGGGGAAATTCCTTGACGACATGCCCGGCTGGAAGATGGAGGCTCTAAGCTCTGAGGGCATAAACATACTTCTTGGCTCTGACGGTTTCACGTTCCCTGCGATTGACCCGGACGAAACCGCGAGAATCCCCCGTGAAGTCCCCTGCATCACCGGCAAGGCTGACTCTGTTGGGGCAAGCGACATCCAGGAGCTCTTGGGCTGCCCGTTCATGTGGTGGCAGAAGAGGCAGGCAGAACTCTACCAGCCCGACACCCAGCTATTTTCAGCCACCGAACAAGGCAACATGCTCCATAAATACTGGCAGTGCGTCTGGTCATCATACCGTGAGGACATGGCCGCAACTGGCTCAACGTTCAAGGAGATCGCAAAATCTGAGTGGAAGAAGCTCCTTGCTCTTGGGACTGAGGACTACGCGAAGTTCTCAGGCCTCGTGAAGGATAGCAGGTTCAGGCGGAGACTTGATGGCTTGAAGTTCCGGGCTGAGAGGCTGGCACTCGTCCAGGCAGGGATAATCGATGCTCTCCATGACGCGGGATATTTCCACGAGAGAATACTTCTTGAGGATGAGATCCAGATGAAGGCGGCAGTTGATGGCGTGGCATTCTTGGGGCAGTGCGACAGGGTCGAGTTCATGAGGAGGCCAGGCGGTTCACCTTTTGCGTTCATCGCTGACTACAAGGAGGGTCGCAAGAAGAGCAGCGGCTATGACGAGGGCATGAAGGACATCACGGGCAAATACTGGAACACGAAGAAGGACACAACGGTCTTCAAGCACGGGTTACAGCTCTCGGTTTACGCGGCACTCTTCGGGAAAAATTACGGGGGCTATGACTTGTCGGGGGTCTACATACTCGGCCATGAGGACGGAAGAATCTCCGGGACCTTTTCCCATGAGACTGCGGGAATTTTCGCGAAGTTCATGTGTGATGACGGCAAGGGAGGAACTCAGGCACCAGATACGGACATGGACGGTCGCATCAGTGAGGGCAAGTATGCTATGGAGTGTGCAGTCCGGGTTCTTGAGCGCGGGAAGTTCGAGCCTGAATATTCTTCCGGGCCCTGCAGGTACTGCCACATAAAGAGCTTGTGCCGTAAGGGTGAGTTCAGGGGTGAGGTTGCCGGGGATGACGGGAATGATGCGGACAGTGAAGGGGAGTAACCAGCCTCACACTGCCCGCCCTAATCACTATACTTCTTCGAGTGCGCTCGTTACCTTGTAGCCTGCATCACGTATCAGTATGTCCTTCCTGAAGGCTTCAAGGTCATGCTTCACCATTCGCCGGGCAAGTTCGGGGAACGTTACTTTGCGTTTCCAGCCTAAAACTCGTTCAGCCTTTGACGGGTCGCCAAGGAGCAGGTCAACTTCTGTCGGCCTGAAATACATCGGATCAACCTCAATCACTACCCTGCCGGTCTTTGTGTCTATACCCTTCTCGTCGAGACCTGAGCCTTGCCATTCGAGCTCCATTCCTGCCTCCCTGAACGCAAGCTCCGCAAATTCCCGGACTGAATGCGTCTCACCTGTGGCAATCACGAAATCTTCAGGCTTCTCCTGCTGAAGTATCATCCACATTGCCCGAACGTAGTCTTCTGAGTGTCCCCAGTCTCGTTTTGCATTGAGGTTGCCGAGATAGGTCTTGTCCTGGAGTCCGAGTGCTATTCTTGCGGCGGCACGGGTAATCTTCCGAGTAACGAACGTCTCACCCCTGAGCTCTGACTCGTGGTTGAAGAGTATTCCGTTGCACGCAAACATCCCGTAGGCTTCCCTGTAGTTCACCGTTATCCAGTAGGCATATAGCTTTGCGGCGGCGTATGGGCTTCGGGGGTAGAACGGGGTTGTCTCTTTCTGCGGTGTCTCCTGAACTTTCCCGTAAAGCTCACTCGTTGATGCCTGGTAGAACCTCGTATGTCCCTCAAGCCCCAAGATTCTTATTGCCTCAAGGAGCCTCAGCGTCCCGATGCCGTCAGAGTCTGCCGTGTATTCTGGTGTCTCGAATGAAACCCTTACGTGGCTTTGTGCCGCAAGGTTATAGATCTCGTCAGGCTGTATAGTCTGGACAGTGTGAATCAAATTTGAGGAGTCGGTCAAGTCCCCATAGTGAAGGAAAAATTTATGCCCTTCCTCGTGCAAGTCCTTGTAGAACTCATCTATTCGTGCTGTGTTGAAGATTGAGCTCCTCCGTTTGAGGCCGTGAACTTCATAGCCCTTCTTCAGCAGGAATGAAGTCAAATATGCCCCGTCCTGCCCGGTTACTCCAGTGATTAGTGCCTTCTTCATGTCTCATTCTCCTTTCAGCGTCCATGAACTGTTTATCATCATTACCCCCGGCCTCTTCATTGTCCTGTATGGCGATGAGCTGTCAAGGTGCGGCTCAACCGTAAACGACACCGAAGGGTTGCCCCTGACGTTTGGCGGCACTATCCATCTTGTATTGTTCATGATCACGGACAAATCAAGCCTCATTGTCCCGATGTTCAGGACTTCAAGGGGAATGCGCCCCCTCAGCACTACATGGCCTTCAAGCGTAGGGATTTCCTCCGGCGTATCTGTCTGGTCAGCGTGGAACGTCCTGTAGAGCATCACGCCTTCCTGTGAGTAGAGCGAGTACCCGACACCTAAAGCGTGCTCAGGTTTCTTCACGATGCCCTCAATCTCAACATAGAGATCATCACCCTGCTTCACTGATGAGAGGTTGACCTCACCCTTTGAGTTGTAGACCCCGAAACGCAACGGGGTAAAGTGATCGTTCTCGAATTTTCCGCCGGGGTTGTTCCATTCGGCATCTGATGTCTGGAGCTGGGACAAGTTCATATATTTTTCCACGCCCTCGTTCACGTCAGGTGTGTCGAGCGTCATTCTCCCCTGGTCGAGACAGATTACCCTGTTGCAGAGCTGGAGGATTGCCCCCATGTTGTGGCTGACGAAAAGTATCGTGCGGCCTTCACCGCGGCTTATCTCGTCCATTTTGCCCATGCATTTCTTCTGGAACTCCATATCACCGACAGCAAGGACCTCGTCAACTATCAGTATCTCAGAGTTCAGGTGTGCGGCAATCGCGAAGGCAAGACGGACATACATACCGCTTGAGTAACGTTTCACGGGGGTATCCAGGAACTTCTCGACACCGGCAAAATCCACAATGTCATCAAAATTCCGGCGTATCTCTTTCGTCCTCATTCCGAGAATTGCGGCGTTGAGGTAGATATTCTCACGGCCCGAAAGGTCAGGATGAAACCCGGTGCCAACTTCAAGGAGGCTTGAGACCCTGCCCTTGATGGATATTCTGCCTTCTGTCGGGTCAGTTATGCGGCTGAGAACCTTAAGGAGTGTTGATTTCCCTGCTCCGTTGTGCCCCACAATGCCGATTCGTTCACCCTGCTCAACGTTGAACGTTATGTTGCGAAGTGCCCAGAACTCCTCGGCGTTCATTGGCTTGGATCGTTCCGCAAAGGGATGCCTGATCCTGCGTGCAAGCCTTGACGTGAGGTTGGCCAGAACGTCATAGAGCCTGTCATTTCCCCTGTGAGTGAGAATATATCTTTTTCCCAAGTCTTCAATTTTCAGTGCTAGCATGTCGTATATATTCCCTCCGCTAAATGTAGTCGGCAAATGTCCGTTCGGTCTTCCTGAAGTACTTCAGGCCGATCCAGAAGATCAGCACTGACGTAACCAGCGAGATGATGAACCCCGGAAGGTACAGCGATACAGAAGTACCCTGAATGCACCACCTGAAGCCGTCAATAACTCCCACCATCGGGTTAAGGCTGTAGAGTAGCCTCCATCTGTCGGGAATGACCGAGCTCGAAAATCCTACAGGTGAGACATAGAGCCCGAACTGTACCATGAAGGGCATTACGTGGCGGAAATCCCGGTACCTCACGCCCAACGCAGAGAAGAAATATCCGATCCCCAAAGCTGTAACCGTTACAGGAATGAAGAATGCAGGTAGCAGTAAAATCCGGGGAGACGGAACAAATCTGTACACCAGCATCAGCAGGCACAAGAGAACGAAGGATATTCCGAAGTCCACAGCACTAACCAGAACTGAAGATGTCGGGAGTATGAGCCGGGGGAAATATATCTTGCTTATCATGCTTGAAGCCCTGATGAATGACTCTGAGCTGCTGGTCATTGAGTTGGCGAAGTACTGCCACGGAAGCAACGCCGAAAATACCATGATAGGATACGGCACAGTCCCCTCACTGGGAAGTTTCGCAACCCTCCCGAATATCACCGTGAAGATTACCATGCTCAAGAGCGGACGTATTACGCTCCATGCCACACCGATAACCGTCTGCTTGTACCTCACGAGAATATCACGCAGAGCCATGAACACGAAAAGCTCCCGGAACTGTATCAGCTCAAACAGAAAATCTGAGGTCGTCTTGTTGGGTTCTATGATGAGGTCAAACTCCCCTAACTTTGCGGGAGTCAGCCACCTCTTAAGCGTTTCACGAAACATGAATAAATTTATTCCTCCTTCTTTTTCTTTCCTGACTTTGTGAGTATTTCTATAACCTCGTCATCATAATTCATCATTGCACACATTAGCGGGGTCATTCCGTTTTTGTCCGCAAGGTTCACGTCTGCCCCGTGCTCAACCAAGAGCTTTATGCTGTTGAGCTGAGCCTCACGTTTCATGGCAATGTACGACACAGCAAGAAGAAACCATGACTCCCAGCCTTCAGCCCTTAGCCCCCCTGTCCGTACAAGCGACGACATGAGAAAGCCCGGTGTCCTGTCCCTCCCGGCAACCGTCCAGATTAAGGCCGTCATTCCGTCCTTGTCCTGAGCGTTGACGTTTGCCCCGTAATGTATGAGCGTCTCAAGTATCTCCGGCTCAGTCCCTACGTCAAGTGCCGCAAGCATGAGGGGGGTCCTTCCGTCATTGTCCGGTATGTCAGGGTCAGCGTTGTACTCAAGCAGCAACTTCACGAACTCCACACCGGTCATGACGGCATAGACTAGGGCAGTCCTTCCCGTCGGGTCCCTGAAATTCGGGTTTGCATCGCTGAAAAGGAAAAGGGACTCAATATCCGGCCTCTCCATTGTGATTGAGACGTTGAGGGGGGTAGTAAGCGTTCCGTCTCCCAAGGGTATTATCTCGTTCACGTTTGCACCGTAGGAGACTAGGAAGTCAACCATGCCTGAATCTATCTCTTCCTTGCCCATGAACAACGCCGCCGCCAATGGACTTTGCACGCCATCGCACGGCCTGTTTATGTCCGCACCGTTCTTTAGGAGGAGGTCAATGAACTCCCTGCTCCCGGTCTTTACGGCCAGCATCATAGCCTCCCCGTAATCCGCACCCGCCTTCATGAGCTCGGACACTATTCCGGGGTTGAACTTCCTGTAGTTGCCCTCGGGGTTGTCGTGCATCAGCAGTGTGAAGGTCAATGCTGACTAGCCTGTCTCGGTCTTCATGTTCACGTCAGCACCGAACTCTATGAGCCACTTGAGCACCTTGGGATTGTTTGACGTTACGGCGAAAAGCAACGGGGTACGGTGTTGGTTGTCCGGGCGGTTCACATCAGCCCCGCAGTCTACCAGGAGCTTGAGGAGCTTCTTCTTCCCTCGGACTATTGCGGCCATGATGCCATCTCCGGGGTTTGCTCCGTTCTCGATGAGCACCTTCACGGCCTCGGCGTTCTCCTCCATGACTGCCACAAAAACCGGCGGCACTTCCGCACCGTTAATGTATCCCGGTTCGCTGACATCTGCCCCGGAAATGAGAGCCTCCTCTATTTCATCACGTCCTCCATAAACGCAAAGCCTGAGAAATTCATTCTGTGTCATTAAGCGTCAATCACCTCTCTGTTTTTTCGTGAGCCTCATTCACTACGTCATTCACTATATTATCATTGAGTTCATTATCATCTTCAGCGTGGGATATGTGGCACAAAAACTCTATATTGCCTTCAGGGCCTCTTACCGGGGAATAAGTCAGACCTATAACGTTAAAGCTCGTCTCCTCACGTATGAACTTCAGCACAGACCCTATAACGTTTATGTGTGTCTCCTTGTCCCTCACCACACCATGAGATAGCTTATCCCTTCCTGCCTCGAACTGCGGCTTGATTAACACCACAGCATCATCACGGACGACATCATCAAGAACCGGCAAAATCAGCCTGAGCGATATAAACGATACATCACAGCCCGCAAACTCTATGACCTCCGGGAAATCCGAACGAGTGAGATACCTTGCGTTTGTCCTGTCCATCACTATGACCCTCTCATCACTCGCAAGCCTCCAGATGAGCTGCCCATATCCCACGTCAACAGCATAGACTTTTGCCGCCCCATGAGCCAGCATCACATCAGTGAAGCCCCCGGTGGATGCCCCGAAATCCGCGCAAGTCCTGCCTTTCACGTCAAGACCGAAGACCTCGAACGCCCGAAGCAACTTCAGCGCGCCCCTTCCTGCCCATCGAGGGACTTCATCGAGTGTGATTACTGCCTCATGTCCGAACATTGCCCCGGACTTGGTGATTACCTGGCCGTTCACCCGGACTTTTCCCGCCATGATGAGAGCCTGAGCCCTGTTCCTAGTCTCAGCTAGTCCGAGTTCAGGCAGCAGCTTGTCGAGCCTCTCCCTATCCTTCATCAGCAATGATTTTCCTGTAACTCTCTATGACGTTCTCAGCAGTAAGGCCGTAAAGCTCCCGTTGTTCCGACTGTGTGGCATGTCTCACGCAGACATCAGGCACTCCGAAGCGCAGAAGCCTCACCTTGTGGCCACCCTCCGCAATCATGGCCGCAACAGCCTCACCGAGTCCGCCGGGCATGTAGTTTTCCTCCATGACAGCAAGAACCCGGTAACGTCCCAGAATCCCCCGCATGATCTCCACGTCAAGCGGCTTAACCCTCCGAACGTCATAGACTCCCGGAACGTCAAGCCCCTGAGCCCCGGCCATGTCCCGGACCTGAAGCATCGTTGCCACGCTTGAGCCATGACCGAGCAGTGCCCACGAACTGCCGCCGTGAATCTCAGCGATACCCTCACCGTGAACGTCAACGCTCAGGCTTTCGGGTGGGATTTTCCCGCGCGGGTAACGTATCAGTGTAGGGCCGTCATGAACTGAGGCTTTGAGCATGGCATCACGAAGGGATAACTCATCGCACGGCGTGTAAATCTCAAGGTTAGGTACTGCCCTCCCCCAAGGAATGTCGAGCAAGCCTTGGTGTGTATCACCGTCTGAGCCTGCAAGACCTGCCCTGTCCACCATAATCACAACGGGTAAATTCTGGAGGGCTATGTCGTGCATGAGCTGATCCATTGCCCGCTGTAGGAACGTCGAGTAGATGAACACCCAAGGTCTCATTCCCCCCGCCGCAAGCCCTGCCGCCATCGTGAGCATGTGGCTCTCAGCAATCCCAACGTCAAAGAACCTGTGAGGGAACGACCGCGAAAACTTCTCCAGTTTTACCCCGGTCATCATTGCCGCCGTGAAACACACAATCCGTTCGTCCTTCATGGCCAGTTCTTCAGCTATCTCTGAGGCTGCCTCGCTCCATGTCCGGGCCTTCACCTCTCCTGCCGGTGAAACCTGATGATATTTCGTCGGGTCTGCCTCTGCTTCGGGCAATCCTTTTCCCTTTACGGTGTTGAAGTGGAGTATCACGGGCTTGTAGTAGTTCTTGGCGAGTTCGAGTATCTTGATGGTGTTCCTGATGTCGTGGCCGTCGAATGGCCCCCAGTAGTTTATTCCGAGCTGGTCGAATATGTTGCGGGGCTTGAGTATCATCTTGAGGAAGTCCCGGCACCTCTCAAACCTTCCTGCCCACTTAACCCCCAAGATTCGGCGGGCAAAATTCTTCCCTCTCCTGTAAAACGTGTTGGCCGACAATCCCGCGAGAATGTTCGAGAAGCCACCTACCCTGCTGCTGATTGAGTGCCTGTTGTCGTTGAGGATTATGATCAGCCGGGTCTTGGTCTCCTGCACGTAGTTCAACGCCTCGAAAGCTAGGCCGTTAATCAATGACGCGTCCCCAATGAAGGCTATAACGTTCCTCTTTTCGCCGAGGAGATCCCTAGCCTTCGCATAACCCAGTGCCGCAGATATTGACGTGCTCGAATGCCCGGTGTTGAAGTGGTCATAGTCGCTCTCGTTCCGTCGGGGAAAACCTGAAATCCCGTCCTTCATCCTCAGCGTGTGGAACTGCTCGAACCTGTCAGTGAGTATCTTGTAGGGGTAGGACTGATGCCCAACGTCAAAAATTATCCTGTCATTGAGCGGGTCAAAGACCTTCAGCATCGCTATAGTGAGCTCGACAACACCCAGTGATGAGCCCAAGTGCCCGCCGTTTTTCTTTACGGTGTCTACAATTACTGCCCTCACCTCTTCAGCAAGCAAGGGCAGTTCTTTTTCGTCAATCCCCAATAAATCCTCGTGAGTGAATCCCGGTTTCAGAAGTCTCATCACATGAAGATCACTCGAAGCGTCTGAACTCATAGGCCGCAAACTGTGCAATAAGCTGGAGTGATGCCATCTGTGAGCGGTCAAGTGCAGCCCTTCCCTCACTGCCAGCCCCTAATGCGATAATCCCAACAAGTGAACTGTCATCGCATACTGGGAATATATAGCGGGCTCCTGCCTCCTTGAGTGAGTCCTTCCACGGGCAGCCTGCAAGCCCCCATGACCTGAAGACATCATCGGGTGATTTCCCTGAGAGGTCATAGCATGGTTCGCTGACGTTTGAGCTCTTCACCGCGCCTTCATGGGACGGGAGCAATGCCGGGTCAACATCGGCCTTGAAGTGCCCCTTCCTGTTTTCGGCGAGGGTGTAACCTTTTCGTGGGCTGTTCCACGAGGCAAGTATGCAGTTCGGCATTCTTGACTGCTCCGTGAATATGTCGGCAAGAAGTGAGATGAAGCGTGCTTTGTCCGTTGAGCCCCTGAGAACTTTCAGGACGTTCGAGAGCGAAAGAACCGTGAACTCCCCGGCGGATATGCTGGCCTCAGCCTGAAGGGATTTTGCGCGGAGGTTGTTGATGGCGATTGCACGGACCGCTAGATTCCCTAAGAGCTCAAGGAAATTCATCGTCTGGTTGTCGGGCAGCTCGTCCCACTGCATGAGGCAGAAGAGGCGGCATTCACCCTCAGCCACAGGAAGGACTACCTCAACGGGCTTGTCGGTCTTCAGGATTACGGGGGCAGGCGGCAAAATCTGGGCGGCGTAAATTCCTTCACGTTCTGGAATTATGTCGGCCTTCCCGCTGAACGGAGTTAGGTAGCTCCCTTCATCCCTGAAAATTGCGACTGACTTGGGGAAAAGGCTCTCCTGCAGAACATCAGCAAGGAACGAGGCGAAATACTGCAAGGGCATCGGCTCAAAGATAGAGGCTAGAGTGTTCTTAGTGGCAAGTATCATGTAGGACAGACGGGATAATTTCTTCTCGGTGTCTGATATGTTCTTGAACGTCTGCCACAGCATTACCAGCCCGGCATAAGGCTTTAGTTCCTTGGCGAGTGCTTCAGGATTTTCCGGCTTCCCCCCAAGAAGAACATGAACCTCCCAGTGAGCTCCCCGGAACCTGAATGCCCCCGGCCATGTCTCGGACTTTTCGGTGTACTCGACCGCAAAAGCCTCATGCACCACCCCGGAAGGGAAGAAGGCCGTAACGTCATCCCTCAGAGTCAGGCTCGGAGGAACTAGGTCAGAAGCTCCTATGACGTTTAGGTAGCCCGGATTTCCTGGCTCAGTGATGAGTGCCTTTATGCCTTGGGACGTTAGGTAGTCGGTGAGGTTTTTCACTGCCCCCCCGTTTATGAGGAAGTCTATTTTTCTGTAAAGGTCATTGGTATTTTCGGACATGAGATAATTGATGCACCTCCGGGAAAATTTTTCGTGTGATTATTTTATCGCTTTTTGCCTTCAAAATCGTATAATATTGAGCTGATTATTCCAACTAACTTAATATCGAAGGGCTGGCGTTGTAAATATAATGATTGAAGTACATCGTCTGAACGGTGAAGCATTCCTTCTCAATTCCGACATGATAGAGACCATTGACGTAACGCCGGATACTGTTTTGCGTCTGCTTAACGGACACAGGTACGTAGTGCGCGAGAAGGTCAAGGACGTATACAGGAAAATAATAGCCTTCAGGAAAGCGGCGGGTTATACCTGCATAATCGCGAACACAGCGGACGAATCAGAATAATACGGCAGAGGTGTATATACTTTGGATTTAACGAGTCTCATAGGATTTCTTGCGACATGGATTCTAGTCGTTGCCTCAATGGCATCCGGCGGAAATATCGGGGCATACTTTGACGTTCCCTCACTGATGATCACAATCGGAGGAGCAATCGGGGCAACAATAATCTCAAACCCCGGCGACCGTCTCAAGGCAATGACCGGCTGCATGAAGAATGTCTTCACCTTCAAGGAGCCTGACCTTGTCGGAATGGTTCAGATGATAGTGAGCTTTGCGGAGAAGGCAAGGCGTGAAGGACTCCTCTCACTTGAGGCGGACGTTGCGGAAGTTGAGAGCGACTTCATGAGGAAGGCAATACAGCTCGTAGTTGACGGAACAGACCCGGAACTTGTACGGGCGATACTTGATACAGAGATAGGGAACTTTGAGGACAGGCACAGCGCGAACAAGGCAGTGTTCGACAATCTTACGGAGTTTGCCCCGTCATTCGGAATGATAGGAACACTTATCGGACTAATCGCAATGTTAGGAAACCTCCAGGACGTTAATGCGCTTGGTCCCGGTATGGCAGTCGCACTCATCACGACAATGTACGGCTCAATGATGGCCAACATGTTCGGCTCGCCCATCAGCAAGAAGCTGGCGGCACGTTCAGCACAGGAAGTGAAGTCGATGGAGCTCATGGTTGAGGGGATACTGGCGATACAGGCAGGAGAGAACCCCCGAATAGTCGAGGAGAAGCTCAAGGTCTATCTTCCTCCTGCGATGCGTGAAGCCTTCAACCAGGAGGAGGGCTAAACGATGGCGCGTCAGAAAAAACCCGAAGAGCCGGGACTTTCAGCACCGTTCTACATGGGCACATATGGGGACATGGTTACGCTCATACTGTGTTTCTTCATTCTGTTGTTCGCTATGTCCTCGATTGACTCGCAGAAGTTCCAGAAAGCATTACTCTCACTCCGGGGCTCTCTTGGTGTCCTCAAGGGTGGCGTTACTACTGAGGAATCGACAGACCCCAACAGGAGCGGTGAAGTCGGAACTAGTCCGGGTGCAAGCGAGCGTGTGGAGATAGACACAAGGCATGTAGCCTACACGCTAAATTCATTCCTTCGCTCTGAGAACCTGACACGTGATATTCAGGTCTCGATAAACCAGCGGGGTGTTGCGGTCTCAATCAGCGATCAGTTCATGTTCATGCCCGGAAGCGCGGAGCTCAGGCCAGAAGGTCGCCGGGCACTGTTCAAGATTTCGGAGCTTGTCCGGGACAGAGTACCCTTTGCGGCTGTCGAGGGACATACGGATTCAGGGGTGCTCAGGGGAGGAATCTACCGCGACAACTGGGGGCTTAGTGCTATGAGGGCGGCGGCAGTGGCCAGCTACATGGAGCACGAGGGAGGTTTTGACCCCGTGAAGTTGCAGGCTACCGGGTATAGTTCAGCACAGCCTATTGTTCCCAATGACACGAGCGAACACAGGGCACTGAACAGGAGAGTAGAGATTGTGTTCTTGTCGCAATACCCGAAACGTTAAGGAGGGGAGACAGATGCGGTTCACGGCTTGCTACACTAAACTTGAGGAAGGTTATGGGTATATGGGGCAACTTTTGGAGTGGCCTAATGTCATCACAGACGGTGAGAGCCTTGAAGATTGCCGCGATTCACTGATTGAGGTCGCGGCTGAGATGGCTGATATTTACGAAGAGGACGGCTTGGAGATTCCTGACGTTTCTCTTACCGTTGAGACTATAGACATACCTGTAAAGAAAAGCGAAAGGGCATTACTCGCGCATGTCGGTTAAACGGAGAGATATTATCCAGCACTTCAGGAAGCATGGATTTTTTCTCAAGCGTGAGGGAGCAAAGCACAGCTTCTACAGCAACGGTAAAGGAATTAACGTTCCAAATAAAGAGGCATAACACGTTCGGCAGGATTCAGGCAAACCAGCTTTGCAAGGAAGCAGGAATCCCGCAGATATTCTAGGATATATCATGATGAATATAGTTGCTGACCTTCACACACACACAATAGCAAGCGGCCATGCTTACGGGACAATCCGTGAGATGGCACTTTCGGCACATGAACGTGGCCTGTCTATGCTGGGCATTACTGAGCACGCCCCCGGAATCCCCGGAACAGTCAACCCGTTCTACTACCTCAACCTTGCGGCAATACCCCGTGAGCTCTATGGAGTGAGGATGCTATTCG
Organism: Synergistaceae bacterium; assembly: GCA_017405525.1. Classification (GTDB taxonomy): domain Bacteria; phylum Synergistota; class Synergistia; order Synergistales; family Aminobacteriaceae; genus JAFUXM01. Next base: position 26,729 of record JAFRAH010000020.1, on the reverse strand, counting down.
GATCTGAGGTCAACGTTCTGGATGACGGCTCGCTATCTCTGGAGCAAAAATACATGGACAAACTCGACTATGCCATTGCCGGAATACATCTTCAGTGCTACACGGACAAGGGCACGGAAGGGAATACTGACTGCCTCATCTCCTGCATGAAGGACAAGAAGGTGTTCTTTGTCTCACACCCTGACGATGACCACACGCCATTGAACTATGAACGCCTCGTCATGGCCGCCAAAAAGTACCACGTAGCCCTTGAGGTGAACAACAGCTCATTGATGAAGCCTGAACACCGCCTTAACTGCCGGGAGAATTACGCGAGGATGCTCGAACTTTGCGGGAGGCACAAAGTTCCGGTAATCGTCAGCTCAGATGCACATGACCCCAGCAGTGTCGGGAGGTTTGATTTGGCTATAGATTTGATTGAACGCTCAGGCTTTGACCTCAGCCTTGTACTCAATACGGACGCAGACAAGGTTGAAAGTTTCATCAAGGCCGATGATTAAGCAGCAAAAAAGATTTTCCACAGGGAGGACAAAGAAAATCTCATGAAACGCATATTGATTTTCGCAGTTGTAGGGCTCGTAATGTTCGGGGCAGGTTTCGGGGGCGGTCTCATTCTTGGCCGCTCAATGGCACCGGAAGACGACAACGCCATAGGCACCGGCAAGGTCATTCAGAATCCCGGCCCTATAGTCTCAATCGGTGAGTTCACCAGCAACCTGGCAGGGGCAGGAAGGCACGTAATCAGCTTCGGGCTATCCCTTGAGCTCGTCGAGAAGGAAGGTGCGGCGGCTCTCATCCAGACTCCCGGCTGGCTCATGAGGATACGCAACGAGGTCTTCATGCTCGTGAAGGACAGGGTATACGACGACCTGACCAGCGCGGAAGGTACATTGCAGTTTGCCGGGGACATAAAGCGGTCGCTGAACAGGATGCTTCCCGATGTTGGCGGTGAGGCTCCGATAGTCAACGTACTCTTTGAGAGCATAGTTCTCCAGTAAGAGAGTAAGGGGGAAAAATGCCCGACGTATTATCACAGGACGCAATCGATGCGTTAATGAAGTCAATCTCCAGCGGCGCAAACATTGATGAGATAGCTGCTAAGGCTGACGAATACGCAAAACTCAAGGTATACGACTTCAAGCGTCCCGACAAGTTCAGCAAAGACCAGCTCCGTGCTATCCAGATGATTCACGAGTCGTTCGCACGGCAGATGACTACGGTTTTATCGACACTCATACGCTCGATAGTCTCGGCAGAAATTGCTTCGGTTGAACAGCTCGCCTATGAGGAGTTCGTGAACTACATGGTACAGCCAACGGTTATAGGCTTGATTGAGATGCACCCGTTCGAGGGCTCAATGCTCATTGAGATTAACCCCGCTCTTGTCTTCACGATTATTGACCGTATGCTTGGAGGACGAGGGACATTTTCCGGCAACGTCAGGGAACTCACGGACATAGAGAAGACCGTAATTGAGCGCGTAATCATGAGGATACTTGAGCTCCTTGAAGACAGTTGGAGCACGGTTGTTGATGTCCGATTCAGGTTCGAGAGCATGGAGAGCAACCCTTTCTTTGTGCAGATATGCTCGCCCAGCGACATGGTTCTTGTCGTCATAATGAAACTCAGGGTCTCGGACGTTGAGGGAATGGTGAGCCTCTGCTTCCCGTATTTCCTGATTGAGCCGATTATGGACAGGCTCTCATCACAGCAGTGGTTCGCATCAACAAGCCACAAGGCAGATGATGAGGTGAAGACATGGCTCAATGCCTCGATGATGCAGGTTAAGATGCCGCTGGCTATGGAGCTTGGCCACACTGTGCTGTCACTTGCGGATGTCTATGCACTTCAGCCCGGAGACGTGATAAAACTTGACGAGCTTAAGGACTCGCATATTGATGTCCGGGTTGGCAACCAGGTACGCTTCAAGGCACGTCCCGGAACACTGAACGGACACATGGCCGTTGAGCTCACTAAGGTACTTGCCACTGAGCCGCTGGAGCTCCCGAAACCTGAAGAACAATAACGCATGAAAGGAGAGATACTACACAATGGGAGATGACCTGTTAAGCCCCGATGAGATTAACGCCCTTCTTTCAGGCGGAGGAGATTTCGGGGATGCCGACGAAATTTCAGACGCGAACGCCGAACAGCTCGCCAAGGTAGCCGACACGTTCGCCAATGCCGAAAACAGCGTGATCAACATGCTGGCCGGAAAAAACGTTACTACCAGCGTGGGGAATCCTGAAGTCATGACACAGGAGGAGTTCACCGGGAAGTTCGAGGAGCTTCCGTTCCTGTTCTCGACAACCTTCGGGGGAATGGATGACCGTCCTCTTGCCCTAGTTGTCGACCAGAAGGGGGCATTAACCCTTGCTGACCTGATGATGGGCGGAGGGGGCGCGGAAATTCCCGAACCCAGCGATCTCTACTGGAACGCCGCACAGGAAGGACTGAGCCAGGTAGTAGGGTCTGCCTTCACGAGCCTTGCGGGACTACTTGGAGGTCGTAGGCTCATGCCCGAAAACACAACGTCAGCACTCGGTGAAGACCAGTGGCGCGCACTCTCACTTGAGCCAGCGGACAAAAAGATTTGGTGCAGCCCCGTTAATGTGGTGATTGACGGCCTCAAACCATTCAACATATGGACATGCATGACGCTCGATAATGCGCTGGACATTGCCGGATATATGCGCGACGCACTTGAAGGCAAGCCTGCACCGTCTCCGTCATCAAGTAATAACCCAATGGGAGGAGGAGGAATGATGGGAGGAGGAAGACAGAACGCAGGCCCTGCAGTTGACGTTAGGCCCGCCGCATTTCAGCCTTTGGGAGGCTCAGGCGGTGGAGGTGCACCAAGCCCGATAGACTTGATCGCTGATATACCCGTGCGTGTTACGGTTGAGCTCGGCAAGGCACGCAAAAGTGTCTCGGAGATTCTAGCACTCACTGCCGGGGCAGTCGTTGAACTCGACAAGATGGCCGGTGAACCCGTTGATATTCTCGTGAACGGAAAGCTGATTGCTCACGGTGAAGTTGTCGTGATTGACGAGAATTTTGGGGTGCGCATAACTGACATAGTACCCGGAGGAACGGCAAGGGCGGCATCATAAAAACATGCTGTTTCGTGTTATAATGCAGTCAAATTTTCCAGAACAATATAATATTTCCATTTGAGGGAGAGTTTTCAGGATGGGAAAAAAAGTTTTGATAGTCGATGACGCGGCATTCATGCGCATGATGCTGAAGGATATTCTCACAAAAAATGACTTCGAGGTCGTCGCAGAAGCAGAAAATGGCAAGGCAGGAGTAGCGGCCTTCCAGAAATACAAGCCCGACATCATCACGATGGATATAACGATGCCTGAGATGAACGGAATAGATGCGGTGAAGGCAATCAAGGCACTGGATCCCAGCGTGAAGGTCGTAATGGTCTCAGCAATGGGACAGCAGCCCATGGTAATCGAGGCGATACAGGCCGGGGCAAATGACTTCATCGTAAAGCCCTTCCAGCCTGAGCGCGTCATAGAAGCCATCACAAAGGTGCTGTCATAAAATCACGGACGCAAGCCTGACAGCCTACATAATCCGGGCTGTAACTGCGCTGGTATTCATGTCCATTTGTGCCGTTGTCCTCGTGAAGTACCTCAAGAAGCACAGCATAAACGGAAAATCCGCACAGAACGTAGAAATTATTTCGTCCCTGCGCCTAACAGCCGGGGATATATTTTTTGTCGTTCACTGCGGGCCAGATGTCATTGCGTTTGTTTCGGGCTCACATGGCACGTGCTTAATGGGAAGGTGGAGTTATGAGAAATGGACTGAGACGCTCAGCTAGAATACTTGCCCCCGTGATTTTGCTCTGCCTGCTAATTCTTCACGGTGTATCTTCCGGGGCAGTCCTTACGCCGCCAAGCCCCCCCGGACTTTCCGGGACTATTCCACTTCCGGCAATAACACTCGGAGTCGGGCAGGTAGACTCGCCGCGTGATGTTGCCCTGACGCTCCAGATACTCGCGCTGATGACGGTGCTTAGCCTCGTTCCGGCAATCCTCCTCATGGTTACGAGTTTTACGAGGATAATCATAGTTATCGGGTTCGTACAGCGTGCAATAGGTCTCCAGCAGTCCCCGCCGCAACAGGTCATAGCCGGGCTGTCGCTCTTCCTGACGATGTTCACGATGTACCCGACGTGGTCGCAGGTCTACGAGAAGGGACTAAGCCCCTATCTTTCCGGGCAGATCAACGCGTCCCAAGCATGGGAGAACTCGATTAACCCCGTCCGTGATTTCATGTTCAGGTACACGAGGCAGGAAGAACTGTCGCTGATTATCTCGATGGCCGGAGCTGAGAGACCAGCAAATCAGGCTGCAGTTCCTACGAGAATACTAATCCCCGCGTTCATGTTGAGCGAAATGAAGACTGCCTTCCAGATGGGAGTAGTGATATACATTCCGTTCCTTGTCGTCGATATGGTAGTGTCGAGCGTACTTCTTGCTATGGGTATGATGATGCTTCCGCCTATGATGATCTCGCTTCCGTTCAAGCTCTTGTTGTTTGTCATGGCCGACGGCTGGAACTTGGTGGTAATGAGCGTCCTGAAGAGCTTTACGAACGTTCCCTAAAGAAAGAGTGATGACAGAGTGAACCTTACAGCACTGAGCCTTCCCGACATAATGACCGGGGCAATATGGACGATGATTTCCGTAACGCTCCCGATTTTGCTCGTGGCAATGATAATCGGGTTGTTCATAGGAATTTTGCAGACGGCAACATCAATTCAGGAACAGACGCTAATATTTATCCCCAAAATTCTGGCGGTCTTCCTGTGCATAGTGCTGTTATCCCCGTGGATAGGGCAGAGAATGCTCGTAATGACCCGCGAAATTCTCGGGCAGCTCGAACGCTTCATACAGTAACCCAAAATGCGGGGGCTTGAACTTCCTTCACAGCTTCTTGCAGTTTACCTAGTCCTTCACCTGCGATATATCGGCCTCGTATTCAGTTCGCCGGTATTCACGTCAACGATGCCGCCGACTCCGTTCCGTTACTTGTTCGTTGTCATGCTCACTGTCTGTTCAGTCGGGGTAATCAAGACCGAAGAGATACCCATGATATATTTCGACGAAGTGATATTCATTGCCGCCGTATGTTTGCGTGAACTCATGATAGGGGTTGCGTTAGGGTTCATCTCAGCACTGCCGCTCTATGCCCTCCGTGTGGCCGGTGAACAGACCGGGACAACTATAGGCTTCTCGATGGCTCAGGTTATGGATCCGTCAACTCAAAGTGAGACCTCAATACTTGGTCAGCTGAATTTCTTTGTGGCAATGTGGTTTTATTTCCGCTGGAACGGCCACCTCATCATGATACAGGCACTAATTGAGACGCTGAAACTTGTTCCGCCCGGTCAGGTCTCTCTTTTCCCGTCAGGTGATATGCAGTTAGGCACGTGGCTTCAGAGCATGTTTGTCCTTGCCATGAGGATGGTTATACCGTTCTACTGTGCGTTAGTTCTGTCTGATGTGGGCTTGGGATTCCTTGCGCGTACTGTCCCGCAGATGAATATCTTTGTTGTCGGCCTGCCCGTGAAGGTGATGCTCGGATTCATGGTACTTGCGGCGGTTATCCCCCTCATTATGGATCTCGTTCGCAATAACTTTGAGCACTGGGTAGAGTTTGCGTTGAGTGTCCTGAGATTCTGGAGACCCCCTAATGGCTGAGGAACGCACCGAAGAAGCTACCCCCCACAAACGCGAGAAGGTCCGCGAAGAAGGCCGCGTGTGTGTCAGCAAGGACCTCAATGCTGCCGCCGCAATCATCACGGCACTTTTGGGGCTTGCACTCATGGGCGGGATGACCTGGCGGACTCTCACGGGAATGATTCAGTTCATGTTCCGGGCAATAGGAGATGGTGCAGTTCTGCGTGATGGCTGGTTTGCGTGGGTCTCGTGGGAGGCCATGAAGGACTACTTTGCGGCGTGGCTGCCATTGGGGGGGCTCGTGGTGCTTTTCGCGACTTGTACGGTCATTGCTCAGGTTGGGTTTGCGTTCACTGGTGAACCGTTCGTGCCAAAATTCGACAGGCTCAATCCTTTTAGTGGCATGAAGAAGATCATATCAATGCGCTCAATGGTTGAACTCCTTAAGGGTCTCCTGAAGTCTGCAATATTTGCCGTCATGATATACAACGCCATAAAGAATTATTTGCCCGTCTCGTCAAAAACAATGCAGATGCCGTTAGAGATTGGCAGCCGTCAGTTCTGGGACATGCTCTGGACGCTCGCAATGAGGTTAGCCCTGATGCTCTTGGTGATGGCGTTTGCTGACTACTTCTACCAGAAGTGGGACTTTGAGAACTCCATCAAGATGAGCAAGAAGGAAATTAAGGACGAGTATAAACAGATGGAGGGAGACCCGCAGATAAAGCAGAAGATACGTCAGAAACAGCGAGAACTGGCCAAGCAGAGAATGATGGCTGATGTCCCGAAGGCCGACGTTGTCATCACCAACCCCACGCACATAGCCGTAGCCTTGCAGTATGACCGCGGAGTGATGGGAGCTCCTCAGCTTATCGCGAAAGGTGCAGACTACCTTGCACAGCGCATCAGGGAAATAGCAGAGGCAAACCTTATCCCCATAATCGAGAACAAGCCGCTAGCCTGGGCACTCTATGAGAATGTTGAAGTTGGCGAGGAGATACCTGAAGACTTCTACAGGGGAGTTGCTGAAGTCCTGGCGATGGTATACAGGCTCAAGGGCAAGGCCTCACAGGCAAGCACCGCACAAAATAGCACACCACACTAATATTTTCTCAGTATTATTACTCTTGGGGGGGCGAAACTACCCATATAATGCCCTCATTCCACAAAACTATCATGAAAGGTTAGTGTTTTCGTGAAACATTCAGCAAGTGTTCCGGGGGAAGGAGGCTACATATTCTCCCCAGCACGCAAGGAAACACCGGGGGACTTCAACGACTTCCTTTATTCCTGCACTCTTGAGGAACGTGTACAGATGCTCCAAGCCCTGAAAGAACTTCCCGGCCTCAAAGATGACTACTTCGGGAGGCTAAAGGGTCTTCCGCCGATTGAGAGTTTCAGCTCGGATAAATCCCTCAAGCCTTCAAGTTTCAACGAGGTTTCTCCTGAGACTGTCATTGATGCCATGGAGAAGGGGATAATCTCAAATGTTGCCTTGGGAGTTCCTGCAATCCGCAAGGCTCTGGTCTGGAGGGCATATAACAAGTCAACATATCTTCTTCGCAGTGATGACAAAGTCGACTATCATGATATTGTCCAGTGGGTTGCGAAAAAAATCGAAAGTAGATGCCGGGCGTGTGAAGGCACTTCCCACATTCGAGCTTGAGAAAGCTGTAACCGAGAAATACTTTGAGGCAATATGGGACAAGCTCAACTATGAACAGCGTTCGGATCTCCTGAAGAACCTTGAGAGGGAATCCGGGATTAACTTCGACATTCCGACAATTGCCGCTATGGGAGGTGGGGCGGTATTGGGAGCTTTGCAGGCCGCTATCCTCGCTTACGGTCTTCCTGTTCTTGCGGGTAACATAGGGTACTACCTTGTCGTCATCGTATTTGGCTCTGGCTGGCTGATAGATATTCTTGCATACTTGGGATTTGCTGCAGGCTGGCTCACCGGGCTTTTATCTTCACCTTTAGCTTGGGCAATTGCCGGGCCGCTTGGCTTGGTCGTTACATCTACACTGCTTGCCGGAGGGCTGTACATGATGGGAAGTGCGGAGAAGGAAACTGTCAGCGCGTTTGTCATGACGGTGGGAATGATAAAGTTCCGAAGGTATATAGAGGCATTCATGCTTCCTGCACGGTTTTCCAGATAACACGCAACAAAAAAGCTCCCCTCGTTCGTTGAGAGGAGCCGAAATATTTTCCCTGCTTGCTATGAGAGTATGCTCAGGTCTCCCGCCTCAAGGAAGAGCTTCCTGCATTCCGTGAGAATGGCCAGCCTGTTGGCACGAACTTTCCCGTCCTTGTCCATCACCATAACGTCATCAAAGAATTTCCCGACAACCGGCGACAACTCAGCGAGCATCTTCGTGAGGCCCTCCCAGTCGTAGGAGCTCACAGCCTCATGCACAGGTGCCTCAAGCCTCATCACCTCAGCGTAAAGCTCACGTTCAGCGTCAACCGTCATCAACGACTCATCAGGTTTCACGCCCTGAACTTCCCCGGCGTTCTTCTGTAGGATGTTCTTCACCCTCAGAGCAGACCCGGCAAGCCCCGTAAACCATTCCTCAGACTTAACGCGGTTCAGTGTCTCGATCAGCTTCATGGCCTGATAGGGTACATTCCCCGCAACGCTCAGACCCAGAGTTACGAGCTCATAGTCATAACCCTTCTCGCGTAACTGCCCGTGAAGTCTCTGGCGCATGAACTCAAGGATTTCTGCCTTCATCTCATCGTCAACGCCGTTAATCCTGCATGACTGTGATACTGCCTCGGCCATGTCGAAATTGTACTTCCGCGCAAAAAGTATCTCGTTGATGCACCTTGCGGCACGTCTCAGTCCGTAGGGATCCTGCGTGCTCGTGGGGGCAAGTCCTACCTTGTGGCAGGCCGTGATGATGTGCACCCTCTCGGCAAGCCCCAAGACTGCCCCAACGTCATCGGTGGGAGTTTTCCCGGCGGCTGTCAGCGGCAAGTACTGCTCATAGAGTGCGAGGGCAACGCGAGGGTCTTCACCGGCACATTTCGCGTATTCACGTCCCATTACTCCCTGTAAGTCCGTGAACTCAAAGACCATTGACGTAACGAGGTCAGCCTTCGAGAGATATGCGGCGCGGTCAACAAGTGATGTTATGTTGTTCATCCCGTAACGTTCACAGAACCACAGGGCAAGTTTTCGTGTCAGCATGACCTTGTCGTAAACGCTCCCAAGTTTCTCCTGATAGGTTACGGACTTTAGGCGTTCAACGTATGAGCCAAGCGGTACTTTCCTGTCCTCAGTCCAGAAGAACTCGGCATCCGCAAGCCTCGCACGAAGCACCCTCCTGTTCCCCTCACGTATAACGTCCATATTGGGCACTAGGTTGTTGCTCACACCGACAAAGTAATTCGCCAGTTTTCCGCCCTTGTCCCTGTTCCTGACGGCTAGATACTTCTGGTTCTTCTTCATGGACGTGGTAAGTACTTCTTCGGGAATGTCCAAATATTTCTCGTCAAACGTCCCGGCAAACGGCACAGGATACTCAACGAGATATAGATTCTCCTCAAGTATCTTTGCATCCATCTCAACCTCAAGATTACCCGGAAGGTCATTCTGGAGTGCGGCTATAGCTGTTCTCATTTTCTGGAGGCGTTTCTCTTGGTCAAGAATTACGTTGTTGTCATAGAGAACGTCAAGGAACTCTGATGCGTCGGCTATCTCGATGACCTTATGACCCATGAAGCGGTGTCCTGCAGTCCTGCGTCCCGAATGAACCCCTCCGAACTCGAACGGTATAACCTTGTCGTCAGCCAGTGCAACAATCCACCTCACAGGCCGCGCAAAACGAACTCCTGAATTGTCCCAGTACATGCTCTTCGGGAAAGTGAGACCAGCAACAAGCCCCATCATGATTTCCGGGAGGACTTCTACCGTCTTCTTGCTCTCCTGCCTGACTTCTGCCGCTATGTACTTCACGCCGTTAATCTCTGTCTCCTTGAGATCGTTGACGCTGATACCCTTGCTCTTCGCGAAACCTGTTGCCGCCCTCGTAGGCTCACCGTTCATGTCGTAGGATGACGATACGGGAGGGCCTTTCAGCATGTCCACCTGTTCGGATTGGGCATCACTTGCTCCTGTTACGATGAGGACGAGCCTGCGGGGTGTCGCATAGGTCTTCGCGGCGGTGAAGGTTATCCTGTTTGCCGACAATGAGGCTTCGGCGTTCTTCTTCAGCGTCTCCAGAGCATCAGGAATAAACCTCGATGGTATTTCTTCGGTGCCTATTTCAAGTAATATATTCTTTATGGCCATGTGAAAATTTCTCCCCTAATCCTCAAAGAATTTCCCTGTTTCGTTCGTGAACTTGTCCATCAACGGGAAATGCATTTCCTCGCGCTGTTTCCTGTATGCTTCGGCACAACGGCAGGCAAGTGCCCTGACACGCGAAATGTAGCCCGTACGTTCCGTTACGCTGATGGCATTTCTCGCGTCAAGAAGGTTGAACGTGTGGGAACTCTTCAGGACGTAATCATACGCAGGAAGGACATAACCGGCATCAAGGACACGCCCGGCCTCTTTCTCGTACATGTTGAAGAGCTTGAACAGCATATCAGTATCGGCAATCTCAAAGTTATAGTGAGAGTGCTCAATTTCGCCCTGAAGGTGAACGTCGCCATACGTTACTTTTCCTGCCCACTCAAGTTCATAGACGCTCTTGGCCTTCTGTACGTACATTGCTATTCTCTCTATGCCGTAGGTGATCTCAGCAGGTACATTCTCCATGTCGATACCGCCCAACTGCTGGAAGTAGGTGAACTGCGTGATCTCCATTCCGTCAAGCCACACCTCCCAGCCCAAGCCCCAAGCTCCCGTTGAAGGGTTCTCCCAGTCGTCCTCAACAAACCTGATGTCGTGCTCGTCCGGGTTAATGCCCAGTGATGCGAGGCTCTCAATGTAGAGATCCTGAATGTTAGCGGGGGCGGGCTTGATGATTACCTGGTACTGATAGTAATGCTGTAACCTGTTGGGATTTTTGCCGTAACGTCCGTCTGAGGGCCTCCTTGAGGGCTCAACGTAAGCAACGCGCCAAGGTTCTGGGCCGATTACCCGGAGTGCTGTTGCGGGGTTCATTGTTCCTGCACCGACCTCGATGTCATAGGGCTGCTGTATCACGCAACCCTGCTTTGACCAGAAATTTTCGAGCCTGAAATATATTTCCTGAAAGTTCAAGTTATGCTAGCTCCTTTCGTGATTTCGATGCTATTTGTGCTTGGCAAGGTGTGCATTCCCGGCAAGGTACGGTATAGGGTCAACCTTCGTGCTGTTTATGCGGACCTCAAAGTGAAGGTGATTCGCTGTTGAACGCCCGGTGTTGCCCACGTAGGCGATAACCTGACCCTGCATCACTCTCTGGCCCTGAACCACTGCGACACTCAGGCAATGAGCGTAGAACGTCTGCAGTCCGTTGCCGTGATCCATGAGGACAAAGTTCCCGTAGCCTCTGAAGCCCATAGTTGAGTTATTGCCCGTGCGGGTTACTACACCATTCCTTGCGGCTCTTATGGGAGTACCTGCAGGCATGGGAATATCTATACCTTGATGCTTATGATTACCGCGCCATCTCCCGAAAGGAGACGAAACTTTTCCGTCGACAGGCCAAAGCATTTTACCGGCCAAGTTGCCCATGTTGAGGATGAAGGGATCTCTCGGCTTAGGCGTTAGGTTGTAGTGGGGAAGGTAACCCGGTCCTGCTCCTAGCGCATAATCGAGGTCAGACATTGACGGCCTTCTTGGTGCGGCGTTCTGCGGGAGCTGTACAACTTCAACCTTGTCGCCCGAAATTACGAGCCTCATCGGACCCTTTGAGGGGTCTCCGTTCGGTGAAAGTATGATGATGGGATCCATGATGCCGCCCTGTTCAGTCTTTGCCTTTTTGGGGGTGCTGGCGGCTAATACCCTGTCAGGTTTCGCGGAGGCTGACTTCTTCTTTGCCGCTGGTTTCTGCGCAACAACGGGAGGCTGTGCAGGTGTCGGGACTTGTGCGGGCTTCACCTGTGCGACTGGTGCGGGAGCTGGTGCTGCTGGTGAGTTCCTGACCTCAGCCCTGAGCATGGCCATAATGTCAACGCTGACCTGTGCGAGCTCGGCGGATTTCTTTCTTGCCGGGACGTTTATGGGTTCGGCCTTGACTTCCGGGATTATGGTTCTTGCCTGTGCTGGTGCTTGCACTGTTTCAGGTGCCGGGGTGCTGGCAACTTCGGGTTCAGGCTTTGCGGGTTCAGTTGCCGGGGTAGCGGCGACTTCTGCCCTGAGCTGTGCCATGATTTCAGCCTCGGACTTCACGGGTACTTCAGGCTTCGCTTCTGCCTTCACTTCGGGTTCGGGTTCAGGTTCGGGCTGTGCTTCGGGTTTCGCGGCACGCTTGGCGGCGGCGGCACTGGTTACCGGGACGAGCGCGGTGGGCTGCCATGCCCCTTTGTGCTGCCATATTGCGAGCATGTCGGCTTGGTTCACCGGGAGATACACAGACTGGCCGGGCTTAATGTCCCCGCTGTCTATGCTGTTTGCCCAGAGAACGTCAGACACGGAAATATCATGCAGTGTGCAATACTGGCTAAGCTCAGCAAGCCCCATGTTGACATCATCGGTGAAAACTAGTTCCTTCCATTTTGACGCATACCCTGTTCCTGATACGAGTGAAACCATAAATACAGTCAGCAAAGCCTTCTTCAAGTTGTTCAAGCTGATCAGTCCTCCTTAGACTCTTTCAGTTACGATCCTGAAGCCTGCGTTGGCAAGCTCCTTCCGAATCGTTTCAATCTGTGCGGTGTTGAGGGTCTCTAGTGCTATCTTCAGGAAACATGAATTTATCGCCATGTTCGTATCTCCGTGGTCGTAAGAGACAGAAACGACATTAGCACCGCATGAGGCAATAATCTCGCTGACCTGCTGGAGCTGTCCCGGCTTGTCGACGAGCTCAATCGTCATGTTCACGTTCCGCCCGGTCATCATGAGGCCCCTAGTTATGACGCGTGAAAGTATGTTCACGTCAATGTTCCCACCTGAGACGATGCAGACGGTCTTCCTGCCCTCAATAGGGAGCTTATGGAACATGGCCGCCGCAACTGGTACAGCCCCGGCACCTTCAGCAATGAGCTTCTGACGCTCGATAAGTGCCAGGATTGCCGCCGCTATCTCGTCCTCAGAGACGCAGACAATATCATCAACGTACTGTGAGATTATCCCGTAGGTGTTTTCGCCGGGGTTCTTGACCGCTATACCGTCAGCAAACGTTGAGACGCTGTCGAGTGTCCTTCGTTCGTGGGCATGGAACGAGTTGTACATTGACGGTGCACCTGATGCTTGGACACCGTAAATCTTCACGTCAGGCTTGAGGGACTTCACCGCAAAGGCAATCCCTGAGATGAGCCCGCCCCCTCCAATGGGAACGATTATTGCCTCGACATCTTCGAGCTGGTCAAGAATTTCGAGCCCTATAGTGGCCTGCCCCGCAATGACGTAATCATCATCATACGGGTGAATGAACGCCGCACCTGTCTCCTCGACTAGATGGACTGCCCGGTCGTGTGCGTCATCATATGCGCCCTTGACGAGCTCGATATTTGCGCCAAGCCTTCGTGTGCTCTCAACCTTCATGACTGGAGCGGAGTCTGGCATACAGATTGTTGATGCGATGCCCTTGCGTGAGGCTGCCATAGCCACGCCCTGAGCGTGATTGCCGGCTGAACATGCTACGATGCCTTTGGCCTTGTCCTCATCACTGAGCTGGGAGATCTTGTAGTATGCCCCCCTCAGCTTGAAGCTCCCTGTTACCTGAAGGTTCTCAGTCTTCAAGTATAGGTTGTGCTCCTCACTGAGTAACGGCGCGGCGATGAGATCAGTCTTCCTTGCACACTCCCTGAGAACGTAAGCAGCATGATAAACTTTGTCTAGTGTAAGCATTTATTACCCTCTGTATTCATGATTAATCACACCCCACAAAAATTGTCTCAATAGTATACCGCAATAATGCCTAAAATTTCCTGCGTTAAGGTAAAATGTAGGGCATCCAAAATTTTTTGCAGGGGGTAAAAAATTCATGAGGGTATTACTGATTAACGGTTCACCTAATGAGCATGGTTGTACGTTCACGGCACTAAGTGAGGTAGCCGGGAGCCTCAACAAGAACGGAGTAGACACCGAGATATTCTGGATCGGCAAGAAGGTAATTCAGGGCTGTATAGCGTGCTTCAAGTGCCAGGAGCTTGGTCATTGCGTCTTCAACGACTCAGTGCGTGAACTTGCCTCAAGGCTTGACGAGTTCGGCGGAATAGTTATCGGTTCCCCAGTGTATTACGCCGGGCCTGCAGGGAGTCTTTGCGCGTTCCTCGACAGGTTCTTCTTCTCCGGCGACAGTTCGGCGAACGAATCGAAATTTGCCAACAAGCTCGGAGCTTGCGTTGTGTCGTGCAGGAGGGGAGGAGCTACTGCGGCGTTTGACCGTCTCAACAAGTACTTCACGATAAAGAACATGCCTATAGTCTCGTCCCAGTACTGGAATCAAGTTCACGGCTTCACACCTGATGACGTTCGCAAAGACCTTGAGGGTATGCAGACGATGAGGACGCTCGGCGAAAACATGGCGTACCTTCTGAAGTGCATTGAGGCGGGGAAAAAGGTAGGAGTTCATGAGCCCGTCCATGAGGAAATAACGTTCACGAACTTCATACGGTAGCTAGGCAGAATGACTACAATACGAACGGCAACACTGAATGACCTTGATGCTATAGCGCGCGTTGAGGCTGAATGTTTCCCGCCAAGTGAGGCGGCAACACGTGAGACGTTCAGTGAGCGGCTGAGACACTATGCATCACATTTCTGGCTCATGTTCGAGGACGGGAGGCTGATATCGTTTGTTGATGGGATGTGCACGGATGAACGGGACTTGACGGATGAGATGTACTCACACGCAGAGATTCACAACGAGGCCGGGCAATGGCAGATGATCTTCGGGGTAAACACTATCCCGGAATACAGGCGGAAGGGTTATGCCGGTGAACTCATCGGGCGGGCAATACATGACACGCGTGAACATGGCCGCAAGGGTCTCGTCCTCACCTGCAAGGCCGGGCTCATGGGGTGGTATTCAGGCTTCGGCTTCATCAGTGAGGGAGTGAGCAGCTCAGTTCATGGCGGGGCAGTCTGGTATCAGATGAGGCTTGAGTTCCGGGACTAGTACGCACAAAAAAAGCAGGCCGTGAAGTTCTCACCTCATGACCTGCCTTTATGGTTACTGTTTCTTCCTTCGTCTCCTGATTTTCTCCTCCGGCTTGGGGTCAAGCTCCTCCTTAGTCCTCAGCAAGAACTGGTGCTTTGAGGCAGTTGCTCCACTCAGTGGCAGCTCAACCCATCCCCAAGGAGTTACGAGGATAAACCGCAATGTTATTCCCTGCTTTGAGAGTGCATCAACATGAGGCGAAAACTTTATGACCTCGTCGAATATGAACGTGTCGCTGATTATCCAGACCCTCCGGCAATTTGGCCTGTTGAAGACCGCCGCATAATCTATAGCCGTCCTGAGTCCGCTCTCGTAATCCGGCGGGGCAATGCTGACTATGATAGTATCAGGCTTTCCTTCGGGTGTCCTAGAGTTGGGTATAACGTCGGCAAATTCCCCGACATCTTCAAGACGCTCAAACAGTCCGTCAATCCCATGCAGTTCATCGCTGAAGGCATCCCCGAATATTGACGCGAATATGTCTGCCTCGTCAGGCTCGTCAGGCTTGGCCGTAGCATCGTTCATCCATTCCTGCACCGTGCCCAGTGCATCAAGTATATACTGCGGGTATTCGTTCTCTGATATTGCCGAAAGGAGCTCGTTTATTGTCGCTACTTCAGGCTGCTTCATTCCTGCGCTTTCAGTATCAGGTTCTGTTTGTCCTGTACACATTAACTCTCAGGCCTCCTTTGCCGTAATTGTGAGCAATCAAGTATAGCATAGAGACACAGCAATTATTATGGTTGTCCCGATGAGCGTTGAAATTATCGTGTGTATCTCACTGCGCTTTATGATGCTGAAGTCAGGGGGTGATTTGAGGGCGTTGATGTCGAGTTCCGAAGGGTGAAAGCGTTTGACCTTCCTGCAGTATTCCTCGTATTCATGGCCGAACTTCCCGGACAAAAATTTTTCCTCATGAGGGATAATCACGAGGCAGTAGAGAACCCAGAAGCTCACGGCAAAAACCAGAACCGCCAATTTCCCGGCAATGATGCTCCAGCCCAAGCCTATAACGAAATTCCCGAAGTACAACGGGTTGCGCATGAGAGCATACGACCCGGTTACTGCCAGCTTGAGGGCCTTGACGTTCTCGCCCCTGTAGAGCCCGATTGAGCCCGCAGACCAGCAACGCCATAACTGCCCAAGCAACACAATCACGAGTGAGAGCGCGATAATCCCCGGAGTTGTCCCGCGAACCATGAAGAGGATTGCCACAAATAGGAGCGTCCATATTCCCCCGCGCATCCTGAAGATGAAGCCCCGGACTCTCTCAGGCATCCTCAACTGAAGCCCCCTTGTGCAAATTCTCACTCACTCCCCAGCCCAGCATACGGATAACTACAACCACTCCCATGAAAATAGATATATAGTCAGTGAAGAAACGGCATATAACCGCCATAACCCCGGCCATGTTCTCAGGCATAAGCACCGAGTAGAGCAATGCCCCGCCACCCTCAGCAACTCCCGAAGCCCCCGGTGTCGGCACAAAATACAGTATGAACATGAACACAGCCTGAACCGCTATAGTCTGAGCGTACCTGTAGGGAAGTCCAACGGCTGACATCAGGACAGGAAGAACGGTAAACAGTGATAGCAGATGAAGCACTGAGAGTATTACCGCAATGAAAAGCCAAGTCTTCCCGGAATGGAACACTAGCCTGAAGTTAAGTATGTAGTTATCTATCTCACGGTCAAGCCACTGAACTATCTTTATCACTGTCCTGTTCGACTTCATGAAGTTGAAGCGTCTCAACCACATAACAGTAACCCTTGCGAGTTTCTTGACCATTTCGGGTTTCATGATGGTGAACGCAACAAATGCCCAAGTTGCCAGTATGACCATGAAGACATAAGACACAAGACCCTTCAGGAACGGGCTGCCCTCCAGAATGTCAGGGTCGAACATCAAGGCTACAGGAACTGAGAGCGTCAGTATCAGCACCGTCAGCATCGTCCGCATTAACGTGATGGCTATACCTTTCCCGACAGGTATACCCCGCTTGTAGAGTGCATAGACCTGGAACGGCCCTCCTCCCGACTGCATGGGGGTAACGGCACTCCCGAAGTAGTTCAGCCACGTGAGGGCTATACCCAGCGGGAACGAGACGTGTTCATGTGCGGCTGAGGCAAGGGCGCAGAACCTCCCGGAATCGCATACCCAAGCAGCAAAAACAGCAAGAAGGGCAATGATGAGCTTGAATTTATCGGCGGCAAGAAGTGAACGTATAGTGTGGCCGTCAACGCTCCGAAAAATTATTACGGCACTCACTCCGAACGCTAACAGTATGAATATTATGAGACCTTTTCTCAGGGACAAGGCTATAAATCCTCCGTCATGTGAAAATTTGGGGATTATTATAACCTGTAATTGACTGAGTGCGTGAACTTGAGGCATTTGCGCGTTTCTGTCGCTGATTAATTTGGGATTGTGCAAAATTTCACACTATGTGCTATAATTCCGCCTGTTTTACGGAGAATTGGCCGAGTGGTCGATGGCGGTTGACTTGAAATCAATTGAGGTGCAAGCCTCCGGGGGTTCGAATCCTCCATTCTCCGCCATAATTCACGAAATCATCAAGTCCTGTAGATTACCTGCAGGGCTTTTTCGTATATTGAGGGAGGACTAAAATCATGAGCATTCAGGAAAAACACGAGGCACTCAGGAAATACATTGCCTCACTTGGGAGCGTTGCAGTGGCATTCTCAGGAGGCGTTGACAGCACATTACTGCTCAAAGTTGCGCATGACGTTCTGGGGGACAAGGCACTTGCCGTAACAGTCTCAGCGTCATTCACAGCCCGCCGTGAAACTGACGAGGCCGCAAAATTCTGCAGCTCTGAGGGAATCAAGCAGGTTACTCTTCACGTTGAGGCTTCAGACATTGAGGGCTTCACCTCCAACCCTCCCGACAGGTGCTACATCTGCAAGCACGCAATCTTCACGAGGATACTTCAGGCCGCAAACAGGCACGGAACATCACACGTTGCTGACGGCTCAAACCTCGACGACTTAGGCGACTACAGGCCCGGAATGAAGGCACTCGGTGAGCTGGGCATAAAGAGTCCACTGCGTGAATGCTCGTTCACGAAGTCAGACGTTAGGGAGCTTTCGCGGGAGCTTGGCCTTCCGACATGGGACAAGCCAGCTACTGCCTGCCTTGCCTCAAGGTTCGTCTATGGCGAGGAGATTACCCCGGAAAAATTGCTCATGGTCGAACAGGCTGAAGAGCTCATGAGGTCTATGGGCTTCCGTCAGTTCAGGGTGAGGATTCACGGGAGGATGGCAAGAATTGAGTTACTCCCGGAAGATTTCGGCAGGGTACTTCAGGAGGAGGCACGCACGAAAATCTACGGGACGCTAAAGGAATTAGGGTTCTCGTATGTTACGCTTGACCTCAAGGGCTACAGGACAGGGAGCATGAACGAGGCTATTATTTCTTGACATTTGCGGGATATTGTGCAATTATTCTCACAGTTCAAAAATTTTTAGCGGAGATAATTTTTTGCAGTGAATAATTCGATCCTTTCATCAGCAGTCAATTTCGGATTTACGTTTAACCCTTGGTACTATTTCCAGAGGGTTAAATTGCTTTGGCTGACGTAAAGGGAGAAAAGCTATCACAGCACACAATACACGGAGAACGCAAGCACCTTCTGAAACTCAGCCAGAGAAATTCAGGAGGTGCTTTTTTTTGCCAAAGGAAGGAAGGTAACCCATGCCCGCAAATGTGAAAGTGAACGGAGAAGACGGCTACAGCATCAGGATACGCCGGGGAATAATCGAGCGTCTGGGAATTGAGCTGCTCAGGCTCTCAGAAGGTGAGTACACTGAAGTTCTCATAGTAACGGACGAAAAGGTCTCAAGCCTCTACCTCCAGAAAGTAATCATGAACTTCCAGGAATGCCCAAAGCCCGAAGGTTCACGCGTCAGGATTTGCGAGCTCCTCATAGCCTCACACGAGGGGGCAAAGAACTTCCAGACTGTGGCGAAACTCCTCGATGACATGGCCGGGCTCGGACTGTCCGGGAAATGCCTCGTTGTCGCATTGGGCGGCGGTGTCGTCTGCGAGACTGCGGGGTTTGCGGCAGGGTGCTACATGGGCGGCGTGAGGCTCGTCCTCGTTCCCACGACATTGGCGGCAATGATCGAGGTCTCAGCATGGGGCAGTGCCTTCCTGAACCTGAGCTCCGGGAAGAACATGGCCGGAATGTCCTGCAGTCCTTCACTCGTTCTCTGTGATATTGAGTGCCTCAAGACCTTATCCCCCGAAGAGTACAGGTCAGGGATTGCTGAGAGCCTCAAGACCTCCATAATGTCAGGCGAGGAATTGTTCAAGATATTCGAGCGCGGAGATGTCCAGAACAAACTTGAACGTGTCATAGAGGGCTGCATAAAGTACCGTGCAGGATTGACCCCGGATGTCAGGAGCAAGTGCCTTGGCTACGCAATCGGGAACGCAATAGAGAGCCTCAGCGGTTACGAGATTCAGCATGGGCTTGCGCTGTCTCAGGGTATAGCCATAACAGCACGGGCATCGGCAAAAATGAGCTGGTGCAGTTCCGGGACGGCTGACAGGATACTTGACGCACTCAGGAGGAACGGGCTTCCTGATGTCTGCCTGAACTTCAGCGCGGAGGCAGTCTCTCAGGCAATGCTTCAGGGCCGGAGGGTTTCAGGCGGGAGCTTTGAGCTCGTTACTGTGTCGGAGATAGGACGCTGTGAGGTGAAGGAACTTGACGCAAATGAACTTGAAGGCGTGATTTTGTCGGGCATGGGCGCATAAAATGTAATATAATATCACCATCAGCTTTTAACTTTTCAGGAGGTGCCAATCAGAATGGACATTCGTTTTGTACAGCGCGGGTGCGAAATTGATGACAGGCTCAAGGATTACATGGAGAAGAAAATATCCAAGCTGGAAAAATTCTTCAAGCGTATCATGAACTGCCAGATAGTCGTAACCCATCACAAGGGCAGCTTCAACGTCGAGACTACGGCCAATGCAAACGGTGTAATTCTCAGGGCAGAAGAAGACGCTCCCGAACCTAGGAAGGCATTTGACCAGTCCCTGAAGAACCTTGAGCGCAGGATCAAGAAGTACAACTCATACCTCAAGGACAGGGCACAGCTCGGAGCAGGCGAGGAGTTCACGTTCAGCGTTGACGAGGCAGAACAGGACGTGAACGCCCCGGCAATCGACAAGGTCAAGAAGGTGGAAGTCCATCCTATGGAGGCGGCTGAGGCAGTGATGCAGATGGAGCTTGTGGGTCATGCGTTCTTTGTGTTCCAGAATGCGGCATCAGGTGAAATCAACGTGGTCTACAAGCGCGGCGAAAACAGCTACGGCCTCATTGAACCCGTAAGATAGAACCCTGCAACTTCATCCCTCTGGCTTGGGCATGGCCGGAGGGATTTTTTGTGTCTTGCGTTCACTCCACCATAAGACCGCCAAGCCATTCTTGAAGTGCATTACCATCACGCAATAATTTTCCGTCCGATGATGTGAAGGCGTGCTTTGTGTAACCTTCGGCGGCAACCTTCCCGGTGTCGGCATGAATTACCCTGCACGAGAAAACTACACTGACCTTTGAGAGCTTCGTTACGGCTGTCTCTATGATGATCTCGTCCTCATAGCAGAGCGGCGATTTGTACCTGCAATGTGCCTCAACGACAGGCAGCAATATTCCTTCAGCCTCCCAAAGTGCAAAGCTCTTTCCGTTTGCCCGGCATAAGTCCGAACGTCCCATCTCGAACCAGCTCAAATAGTTAGGGTGATAGGCAACTCCCATCTTGTCGGTCTCCCCGTAACGTACTCGTGTTCTGGTCATGTGTTTTTTTTCCGTCATTCAGTTATCCTCCCTGCTGGTTTTCTGCAATAATATCACAAGGCTTAAAGTTCATGATTAGGAGTGAATTTCTGGAATGATTATTGCGACGTTCAACGTTAATTCAGTGAGGACAAGGCTGCCAATTCTCGAACGCTGGCTCAAGGACAAAAGCCCCGATATGCTTTTCATGCAGGAGACAAAGACAAAAGATGAGTTCTTCCCTGATGTTGCGTTTCAGGAGATGGGCTACAGGTCATACTATCGCGGCGAAAAGAGCTATAACGGCGTTGCTGTCCTCGTGAAAGACAGGGCAGGTGATGTTGATGTTACGTTCGGTTTCGATGACGGGGAATTTTCCTCGCGCGTCCTGACACTGAGACACGGGGGCTTGACCGTCCTCAATACTTACGTTCCGCAGGGGAAGGCCATAACTCACGATGATTTTGGCGTGAAGAAGGAATTTCTCTCAAGGGTTAAGAAAATCATTAACCGCGAAAGTTCCGGGCTCTTCCTGTGGCTTGGTGATCTCAACGTTGCGCCGGAAGATGAAGACGTTACCAACCCGGAGGACAAACACAATCACGTCTGCTTCTGTGATGAGATACGTTCAACGTTCAAGGACACAAAAAACAGCCTCATTGACGTACTGAGACTGTTCAACACAAATTCAAGGGTTTACACGTTCTATGATTACCGCGTGAAGGATGCCTTAACCCGCAATATTGGCTGGCGGATTGACCACATGCTTGCCTCGCCATCACTTGCTGAGCTGGCCATGTGGTGCAGTCCTGACCTTGAGCCCCGGACTTGGGAGCGTCCTTCAGACCACACGCCCCTAGTTGCTGAGTTCAGGCTATAGAAGGCCGTAAAATTCGAGCCTCTTGCGGCACTCCTCACGTCCCATCAGTTCGGCAACCTCGAAGATTCCCGGGCTGACCTTCATACCCGTCAGCGCAAATCTCAGGGGCATAGCATAGTCCTTCATCTTTGCCCCTTCATGCTGGCCTATCCATTCCCGCGCAATAGCCTCAAGTTCCGGGGCCTTCCACTCTGTGGATGCGAATACAGCCGCGAAAAACTCCCTCAGCTTGTCCTTATCGAGACCCTCAGCGTTCCACCGGGATTTTACCGGCTCAAACGACACGAAATAGTCCGAGAACTCCGACATTTCTTTTGCGGTTCTACCACGTCCGGCCATTAGCGTTAATGAGTCCTCAAGGTACTTAACCCCGCGCGATTTCTCGACCTCCTCAACTGGAAGGCCAGCCTCAACCCAGAACGGCCTGACCATCGACAACCTCACCTCCGGGTCAAGAGCCTTAAGGTGTTCCTGGTTAATGTAGTTGAGCTTGTCGAAGTCGAACACTGCCGCCTTACGTGTTACACGTGAGAGCTCGAACCATTCTGCCGCCTCGTCCCTCGTGAATATCTCCCGGTCATCACCTGCCGACCATCCCAACAACGCTAGGAAGTTGAACATTGAGTCAGGCATGTAGCCCATGTCCCGGTACTCGTAGATACTCGTAGCTCCGTGCCGTTTGCTGAGCTTCTTTTTGTCGCGTCCGAGAATCATGGGGAGGTGAGCAAATTCGGGAACGTCCCAGCCAAGAGCCCGGTAAAGCAAAATCTGCTTAGGGGTGTTCGAGATGTGATCCTCGCCCCTGATTACGTGGGTTATCCTCATGAGGTGGTCATCTATCACCACAGCATAGTTGTACGTGGGCATTCCGTCGCTCTTAATGATGACTATATCCTTGAGTTTGTCGCTGTCCTTTTCGCGGAGGCCGTCGCTCATCACGTCAATCTGACCGTACACAATATCCCTGAACGATATATCCTGTCCCGGTTCGACACGGAAGATTATTGCCTCGCCATCACGATAAGCCTTGCCGTCATTCACGAGCCTGTTCGCGTAATCCCTGTAGATGTCCAGACGCTCAGACTGACGGTAGGGCCCGCAACTCCCGCCAATGTCAGGCCCCTCGTCCCAGTCGAGCCCGAGCCAGACCATCCCGGACATGATGGTGGATTCGTATTCCTTCGTCGAGCGCACAAGGTCAGTGTCCTCAATCCTGAGTATGAACCTGCCGTTGTTGTGGCGTGCCCAGAGCCAGTTGAACAGCGCAGTATGTCCCCCGCCAATGTGGAGCGCGCCTGTTGGGCTTGGGGCAAAACGTACCCTGACGTTATCATTTTTCTCTGTCATGTGAGAATTTTCCTCCCTGATGTGAAGTCTTTAGTGCCGGGAAAAATTATACACGCCCGAAAAAAAGCCATATCATTTTGCCGGGAATGTTACGTGTCAACATGGCTCAATGAAATTTGATGCACTGGATAGCTGGAAAAACTTTCTATATCATCATCATCAACGAAATTCTAGGAGGTGTTATTATGTCAATAAGTCTTACCAAAGGACAGAAGATTGACTTGACAAAGGGCAATCCCGGCCTCTCAAAGGTACTAGTAGGACTTGGCTGGGACGTGAACAAGTATGACGGACAGGCAGCATTTGACCTCGATGCTTCAGCGTTCATGCTTTCAGGAAACGGTAAACTTCAGAGCAAGGCAGATTTCGTCTACTTCAACAACCTCAAGCACTCTTCAGGGTCAGTGAAACACATGGGCGACAACCTTACGGGCGAGGGTGAGGGCGATGATGAGCAGATAGAGATAGATCTTTCCCGTGTCCCTGCGAACATAGAGAAGATCTCAATCACCGTAACGATATACGAGGCCGACAAGCGCAAACAGAATTTCGGGCAGGTCTCGAATGCGTTTATACGGGTTGTTGACGAGTCAAGCGGCAAAGAGCTCATACGCTACGACTTGGGCGAGGACTTTTCCGTTGAGACGGCTATAATTGCCGGGGAACTCTACAGGAACGGCTCAGAATGGAAGTTCAACGCTGTGGGCTCAGGGTTCAAGGGCGGCCTGCAGGCACTTGCGGAAAATTTCGGGCTTTAGTGGCGGCACTATTGACGTTATAGGGCTTAAGCGTCCGGGAAAAAAACAAGCACTCTCTAAAACTTCAGGGAGTGCTTTTTCTTTGCCTCTAGTTCCGGCAGTGTCTTGACCGCTTACCAGAACGGGACATATTTCCCGTCGAACTGGTACTGCAAATTTCTGTTGCGTACACCTATTTTCCTTGCCGGTATTCCTCCGTATACTGTGTACTCGTCGCAGTCCTTAGTTACTACTGCACCTGCCGCTATTACGCTGCCTTCACCTATCTGGACTCTCGGAAGAACTATAGTCCTCGTACTCACCCATGCACGGTCTCCTATCCTAACTGTCCCGCCTTTCTCATTGCACGCGAAAAACGGATCGTTCAGGTCATGTTCCAGTGTCCAGATTGAAACGCCTGTGCTGAAGTTTACGTTCCTTCCGATTTCGAGGCCCATTCTCCCGTCAAGGATGGCATTGTCGCCGATTATTGTTCCTTCTCCGATGTGAACCCTCCATGGTGAACGTATCTCGAAGCCATGATATATGATTGCGTTCTTCCCCAAGTCCATCATGTAGACGTGCCGAAGGATGAAGTCCCTGTATATATGGCTGGGGAAATACCCAAGACGTTTTACCCTGAACATTACCCATCCGTCAATTATTCCCAGCAGCCACCTGCATATACGTATAAATACCCCCCCCCTATTGTGTAGAACTACTGACTCTGATGGGGTATTCTCCAGATTCTTCCTGCCTGACTCAGACTTCCTCAGCTTGTGAATCCTAAAACGTACATACAAGCCAATGATGAGGTAATTCAGGACATAGAGAGAAATTGCGACACAAAGAATAAATGCCAGTACACTCATCTTAATATTTCTCCTTTGCTTGACAGATTTGACCTTGACCACTCGAATATTCCCAGTGCCGCCGCAACACTAGCATTCAGTGAGCTCACACCTTCCTGCTTTATGGGTATCCTCCTGAGAAGATCGCAGCTCTCACTCACAAGACGGGATAACCCTTCACCCTCAGCACCAACGACAAGCCCGCAGCGTCCCGGAAGTTCCTCGCTCCACAATGACGCTTCAGCCTTGCCGTCAAGTCCGACAGTCCAGAAGTTGGCGGCCTTCAGTGCCTCAATTGTCCTCGTGATGTTGGCGACAGGGATTAACGGGACTCTCAGCGATGCCCCCGCGCTCGTCTTTATCACCGTGTCATTGGGAACTGCCGAACGCCTCTTAGCGTAGATTACCCCAGATGCCCCGCCTGCCTCTGCCGAACGTATCACCGCCCCGAGATTGTGGGGGTCTTCTATGTGGTCGAGAACTACAACGAGTGCCGAGGCCATGCCCTCAAGGGACTTCAGGAACTCGTCAAGCCCCGTAGTCTTCCCCTGAGTCAGGCGGCATATCACCCCCTGATGCTTCTCGCCCCCTGAAATCTTGTCGAGTGCTTCAGGTTTTGCCACCTGCCACGTAACATTGACGCTCCGTGCCAAGTCAAGCAGTTCATCAAGGAAGGGAGGCCTCACGTTGTCGGCAATGATGAGCTTTGCACAGCGTGAGGGTGTCTTAGTGAGGAGGTCTATAACGGGCTTTCGTCCCCTGCAGATGTCTTCAGGCATTATTTCGTGGCTTTCTGAGTGAGTGTTGCCCAGTCGAGATTGTCCCAGTCAGGTTCGGCAGGAGGGTTGTCGTTGTCTGCCCAGTAGAAGCCGAGGTTGGTCATTATGTTTGTCCATTCCGACGAGTGAGCTCCGACGTATTCGGCATAAGTCATGTCAGTACCGGCTACCTTCGTGAGTGCGCAGTTCTTGAGTGTGTAGAGAGGCACGGGGTCAGTGAGAGCGTCAACGTTGCAGGGGTAAGAGTCGAACTCCTCGCTCCATTCACGCTGTACCTTTGCGCTCCCGAACCATTCGGCGAACTGCTTGACCAGTGCTGTCTGTGCGTCTGTCCTGTTGGGGTTGTCGAGGACTCCGATGTATTCGGCGATGTAGTAGGTGCCGTCGTCAATCTCCACAAGATCCCAGTTTTCGGGCTTGACTGTGCCTTTGAGTGGGAATGTTGAGGACTGAGCCGCCGCGTCAATGTTCCCGTAGAGTGATGACGAATAGAACGTGCTGACCTGAACGCTTCCCCTGTTGAGCGCGTCAAACCCGTAGCTCTCGCCGGTGTAGTAGCCTTTCGCGCAATACTGCCAGAGAGTCTTCCAGCCCTCGACCGAGATACCGCCTGCCGGTGATGTCGGATCGGTGAAGGCGTAAAGCATGGCGTTGTTGATGTTCATGTTCGTGGTTCCGCCGACGCGTCCCTGCCTGTACCACTTGTAGCCGCAGTTCACGATGTCTGCCCAGTGCTTGAAGTGGAGCTTTTCGCCCTTTGTGCCGAGATCGTCAGTCCTGTAGAGCATGAGGATGTTCTGGATGACGAGGCCGTAAGCCTTGCCGGGGTATTTGTACTCGCCTATCTTGTCCGCCCATGTTGGAGTCCAGTCGATGACCCTGATGTTCTCATAGCCGCCATTAACGAGCTGAGACCAGCGTACTTCATTGAGCCCGAAGATGATGTCGCCGTCCTTGTTCTCATTGGCGAGCTGGATTGCGCTTGTGTCGCCCTTGTAGACGGTGGAGTCGTCAAGGCTGATTGTGAACCCTGCTGCTTTGGCCGCATTCTTGAGCCAGGTAACGCGTTCGGAGGAGTTCGAGTTCGAGTATATGCGGATGACGTAATCGGATGCATAGGCACATGACACGAGACCTGCGAGCATGGCCATGATGAGGGTAACAGCAAAAAGTTTCTTCATGGTGAAAGAACCTCCTGTGAAAAATTTTATTGGATGTGGGAATTATACAATGCCTGCAAGTTTCAGAGTATGGTAAAATCTCGTTTATTGACACCACAAAACTTTACGAACAAAGGAGTATTGACACAATTGCGCGGAAATCTGTATAATGTGCCCTGTGCCCTGTGCCCTGTGCCCTGTGC
>JAFRAH010000002.1 GCA_017405525.1 Synergistaceae bacterium | reverse complement strand
GCCGACACCGTTACGCCCGAGACGAAATTTTGCGACAACATGCGCTTTATGTCCTTGCGAGAATCTCCGAGGGACTGGGCACGTGAGGCTCTCCGAATCTCGAACGGCCATATTCGCCGGGACATGAGCCAGCCTGCACGTGATGCCGGGTTCGACATCAAGGCTCAAGGTGCGAGAATGTCCGAATGGTACTGCCAGCTCTTGGGGATATGAAGACACAAAAAACCCTCCCCCGAAATTTCAGGAGAGGGCAGAATTACGCCGCCTATATGTTCGCCTCAAGCCATGCCCTGAGCTCCTCAGCTCCCTGAAAGCCCACCTGACGCGCCGCAACCTTGCCTTCCTTCATGATCACGAGGTTGGGGATGCTCATTACCCGGAGTTTCCGCGCAAGCCCGGGGTTCTCTTCAGCATCAGCGTTGAAGAACTCGACACGTCCCGCAAACTCCTCCGAGAGCTCCTCAACGACGGGGGCAATCATCTTGCACGGCCCGCACCATGTCGCCGAAACGTCAAGCAGTGCAACCTTCGCCGCCTCAAGCTCTGTGGCATCATCAGCCTTGATTATCTTCACAGCCATGATGTACCCTCCTTAGAGCAAGCCTGCAATGAACTTCTCGACTTCGGCCATGTCAGCAGTGGGCTCAAAGCGTTTAACGACATTGCCTTTTCGGTCAACGATGAATTTCGTGAAGTTCCACTTTATGTCGGGCTTCTTGGCGTAATCGGGGTCAGCTTTCCCCAGCATGTCCTCAAGAATCGGTGTCAGCTTGTGCTCGCCGAAACCCTCAAATCCCTTCTGGCTCTTCAGGAACGTATACAGAGGGAGCTCATCCGGGCCGTTTACGTCCGACTTCCTGAACTGCTCGTACTCGGTGTTGAAGTGGAGTGAGCAGAACTCGTGAATCTCATCATCAGTTCCGGGAGCCTGCCCGCCGAACTGGTTGCAGGGTATGTCGATGATCTCGAGCCCCTTTGCGTGGTAGTTCCTGTACATGCCTTCGAGCTGCTCATACTGTGGAGTGAAGCCGCAGCCGGTTGCTGTGTTGACGATGAGGAGGACTTTTCCCGCGAATGTTGAGAGTTTGACCTCGTCGCCTTTGGGGGTGAATACGGAGTAGTCATAGATAGTGCTCATTGCCTGAACCTCCTTGTGTAATATTAGGATTATTATTGCTGTTATTGCTGTGGAAATTATGCGCCTCAATTATACATGCACCGCCTAGAATATGAACATTGCATCCCCGAACGAGAAGAACCGCCACCCCTCACCTGCTGCCGTCTCGTAAATCTCAATGAGCCGCGCCAAAATCTCCTCTTCATGGCCGGAAGCTCCTGACTTGTCCGCCGCAAATGCCGACACAAGCATAATCGGTGAGCTCTTTGGCAGGTGGAAGTTCGTTATCAGCCCGTCAACTGCACGGAACTTATAGCCCGGATAAATGTATATCCCAGTCTCCTTGATGCCCGCGTGAATTTCCCCGGCCTCATCACTGAATGCCTCAAGCGTCCTTGCTGATGTCGTCCCTGAGGCTATCACCCTGCCCCCTGAAGCCCGGCAGTTCCGGATCATCTCTGCAGTCTCAGGGGAAACCTCGCAATGTTCGGTGTGCATTGAGTGCTCCCGTATGTCCTCAGACTTCACCGGCCTGAACGTTCCCAATCCCACATGAAGCGTAACGTAGCCTGTCTTTACCCCCATTGTCCTGATGTGTTCGAGTAGCTCAGGGGTGAAGTGGAGGCTTGCAGTCGGTGCGGCAGATGAGCCTTCATTGCGCGCAAAAACTGTCTGGTATGACTCCCTCAGTGAGTTATCTCCGTGAATGTACGGGGGAAGCGGGACGTTCCCGGAAGCCTCAAGGAATGCCATGAACTCATCCCGTGAACTGAACGGGAAAGCAACCTGCCTCACTCCGTCATCACTTGCGCCGGTAATCATGACCTCATGGCCGCAAATGTCCAGAGTGTCGCCCGTGTGAATCTTCCTTGCGGGCCTGACGAGTGCCTGCCACTGGAGGAAGTCAGCCGTAATGTTCCGCAGGAGGAAGAGCTCACACTTCCCGCCGTTCTTCCGGGAACCGTTGAGCCTCGCGGGTATAACCTTAGTGTCGTTGAGCACCAGAAGATCCCCCGGCCTCAAGTAGTCCGTGATGTCCCTGAAGTGCCGTGAGGTGGTCATGTCCTCCCTGACGTTCCAGACGAGGAGGCGTGATGAATCTCTTGGGTCTGCAGGAAACTGGGCGATGTTCTCCGGCGGAAGGTCATAATCATACGATGAGAGATCATAGAGTTTCTCACGGGGTATAAATTTCTTCACTTTATCTTTCTCACCGATGTACCGGGGTAGTAGTGCTCAAGTATCTTCTCTGCAGTGTAGCCATGTTCGGCCATTGCCATAGCTCCCCACTGGCACAAACCCACTCCATGCCCCCAGCCCCTGCCGTAAAATATGAAGTCGCTCCCTGATTTCTCGATGGAGTAGCCGTACTTGCTCTTTGGCTTAGCTGGTACTGATGCCTTCTTGCCGCCACGATTAAGCCCTGTCCTGTAGTATTCCTTCTTCTTGGCCGGGTTCGTGAGCATGTCGATTAATTCAGTGGTCGTGAAGATGCCTTCTGCCGTCATCCGGGCTATTCCCTGCTCTTCCTCGAACGTCAGACCTGAAGACTCAGCCTGAGACCCTCTCGCCGAAACCAGCCCGCTCGGTGTCGTAGTGTTGTCCACCCTGAAAGCTCCTCCTGACGGCGTGAACATGGTGCTCTTCAGCGTTCTGGGGTCAACCGCAAGACGGAACTGGCTGGCCCGTATCGTCTTGGTGCCGTTTGTACCGATGAACGTCATCTTGTTTGCACGTCCTCCCTCGTCAACTTCAGACACCTGAATTTCTGTGATTGTCCCTATGTCGCTGCCGGTTACCTTCTTTATGGCGGCCTGAATTTTTGAGGCGGGTATCTTCGCGTTCCAGACTGAGACAGGGGATTTGTAGTTCACGACTTCAGGAACTCCCACAAGATAGGGGATGCTCTGACCCCAAACGTCCGCAATGTTCGCAGTGTGCCCTCCGCTGTCTGAATGAAAGTATGTGAACGCAAGCTCCTTGCCATAGGTGAGGACTTCCCCGGCAGTCCCTGAAACCGCCTGATTAGTCTTCGCAGTCTCAACCCCCGCGCCCTTGTAGACCTGGTCCGAGTCAGTATCGACAACATCATAGCCCTTGTCCGCCCTGTTCATGCTCTGCTTGAGGACGTAGGTACGTGCGCAGATTGCCTGAGCCCTGAGTGCTTGAATGTGCCAGTTCGCCCCAACCTCTGCAGGCAATACCCCGCAAAGGTACTGCTCAACGTCAAGGACATTCAGGAGGCCGCCCCTCTGTGTGATGAGGAATGCCCCGCGGTATGTCCTGCCCTTGAACTGGAGGAAGCCCGGCCCTGTGAGCCTGACAGGGAGGGGAAACGAGTTGCCCGCAATCACAGCATAGCCGCCATTTACTGAGATGCTCGAACTGTCGCCAAGATTAACGAGCCTTCCTTCTGCGTCCGTCATCGTAAGCATACCTTGTGTTATTCCGACTGAATAGCTCCCTGCATTTGCGAGCCTCACATAGACATCACGGGCATCTGCCGAACAGGAAAACGAAAGCATAATCATGACGAGTGCGGATATTCCGGCTTTCCGGCAAAAAATGTGAATCATCCCCCTTCATAGTGTGAGAGACCCGCAACAGCAGCCGCCAAAGCATCAGCCGTGTCGTCAGGTCTCGGAATTTCATCGAGCGAAAGAACTTCCCGTATTGTCTCCTGTACCGTGTGTTTGTCTGCCCGTCCGTTCCCGCAGAGTGAAAGTTTTATGTGGTTGGGTGCAGGCTCAAACACAGGAAGGTTGTTTTGTGCCGCAAGGAGCATTATCACTCCCCTTGCCTGGTAGACGTATTCGGCTGTGGTTGTGTTCCTCCCAAAGAAGAGGCGTTCAACCGAGACGAAATCAGGAGCGCAGACGCCTATCTGTTCCTGAAGGTCTGTGTAGATTTTCAGCAGGCGTTCAGTGAAGGACATTGCCGGGGTTGTCTCTATACAGCCGTAATTCATTGCCCTGAGTTCAGCCCCCGACTTCATGACCGCGCCATAACCCACGCGTGCAAGGCCGGGGTCTATTCCCAGACATACGAGGCACAATAACTAGTCGTCCTCAATCTTTGAGGCTATCTCGTCAGGAATGTCAAAGTTGGAGTAGACATTCTGAACGTCGTCGTGTTCTTCGAGGGCATCAACAAGGCGCAATACTTTCTTTGCCGCTTCAGGATCATTAACCTCAACGGGAGTTTTCGCGACCATTGAGACTTCGGCATTGTCGACAACATATTTTGCGTCCTCAAGTGCCTTCTGTAGGGTATCGAGGTCTGACGGCTCACAGTAGAGCGTGAACCCCTCATCGCTGGCCTCCATGTCCGACATACCGGCATCGAGTCCCAACGTCATCAATGCGTCCTCATCGAGACCATCGCCCTTGACCTCAATAACTCCCTTGCGGTCAAACATCCATGCTACTGAGCCTTCAGAGCCCATCTGCCCGCCGTTACGTGCAAGCAACGCCCGGATTTCGGGGGTAGTCCTGTTCCTGTTGTCGGTCATGACGTTCACGAGGACTGCGATACCTGACGGGCCTATGACCTCGTAGGTGAGCTCGTCATAGGATATGTCGCCGAGTTCCCCGGTTCCACGCTTGATGGCACGGGTTATGTTGTCGTTGGGGACACTTACAGCTTTTGCGCGCTCTATGGCTGTCTTCAGGCGCATGTTCATGGCCGGGTCTCCTCCGCCGTCCTTTGCCGCAATGATGATTGCCCTGACTAACTTCTGGAAGAGGTTTCCGCGTTTTGCGTCCTGTGCTGCTTTCCTGTGCTTAATGTTTGCCCACTTTGAATGTCCTGACATGTTATCACTCCTGAAAAAGTATTATGGTCTGAAGATTGGAATCGGCTTGCGTTTGTGCTCACTTCTCCGGCGCATCACGTCAATCCTCTCACGTGCTGAAGGGTCAGAGATTTTCCCGGTCGCTAAATACTCATCGAGAACGTCATACGTGAACCCCATATCCCCCTCGTCGGTCTGCCCGGCGTAAAGTCCTGCACTCGGTGCCTTGCTGATGATTCGTTCGGGAACTCCCAAGAGCCTCGCCATTTCCCGGATGTCGCGTTTCAGGAAGCTCACCAAGGGCATCAAGTCAGAGCCTGAGTCGCCGTACTTCGTGAAGTATCCCGTCTCGTATTCTGAACGGTTGCTCGTCCCGCAGACCAAGAGCCCCCTAGACTGCCCCAGTGCATAGAGCGTAACCATCCGCAGGCGTGCCTTCATGTTGGACTGAACGAGGGAGCTCAATTCACCGCCAAGTTCCCCGCAAAGTGCATCGAACGTCCCGGACAGGTCAACACGAACGAACCCGACATCAAGCGTCCCGGCAAGCAGCCTAGCATCAGACTCATCATCCGGGTTACTGTGGCAGGGCATGATCACCCCAAGCACCCCGTCATGTCCCAGTGCCTCACGACCCAGTGCCGCAAGTACTGACGAGTCAATGCCGCCCGAAAGTCCCAAGATTATCCCGGAAGAACCGGCCTTCTTCACTTCATCACACAGCCATTGTTCACACTGAATGATAGTATTCCGCAAGTCTTTGTGATTCCTCTCTTGTTTGTGGTGGATAAATATTCAGTCAGTATTATACACTCACGCAAAAAAAATCAGCCCCCCGTTAATTTGGGAGGCCGCCTAATTCTAATTAGCCCACTTTTTTCGTGAGACCTTCCGCGCGTTTCCTTAGTTGTTTTGCCGGAAGATAGAGCGGGTTTATCTCAAGTGCCCTGTCGCACCATTCCATTGAACGCGGCCCGTGTCCCATCTCGAACTCAGCAAGTGCCGCATAATATGCCGCAAGGTAATCTTCCCTGTGATCCCTGAATATCCGGGAATAGACTTCAAGCCTTTCCTTCCTGCTGAGGAGCTTCTGTGCTTCCTTGTGCCGGTGAATTATTGATGCCTTCACGTCATCGGGGAGGTCATACTTCTTCACCACGTCCTCCGGCTTCACTGACCTGTTCTCGAAATCGTGAGGGTCCGGCCTGTAGCGGTCATCGTCATCGTCATCGTCGTCATTATCGTCGTGTTTTCCCTCGCCTTCCTTTTCGCCCGTGAAGGTCTCCTCTGGGACTGTCGAGGCTCTGAAGTTGCTTGCCGCTATGTCCGCGTAACTCACCATGATGAGCCCGGAAGGCCGTATGTATGACACCGTTGAACCCTGCTCGTACTGTGTCATCAAGACCCCGTTGCCGTCCTCAACTCGTGAGGCCCGGCCGCTGACTAGCTCGGTGTGGTAGTAGTTGCAGTAGGCCATGTAGTTTTGCGGGACGGTGAAACGAGTTCCTTCGGGGATAGGCTCCTGTTTGTCTTGGAGTATGAGCCTGCTACCGTCCCGGTCGAAAACCAGGGTAACCCTTCTTCCGTTGTTGAGCCTGAGAGTTACTGAGGGCCTGAACCTGTCATCAAGCCTCCAGTCTTCAAGGGTGCTGTGTCTTGCAGGGGCTGGCCTTGAAGGTCTTGACGGTTTTCTTGAGGCCCCGAATGCTGACGTTGCGGCCATGAGGAAAATTAGGACAGAGGCAATCAGGAAGGTACGGGAAAATTTCATGTCGAGCATCTCCTTTTTTGGGTGTGAAATTTTTGGTGAATGATGGGGACATTATACAACCCGCCGCTAAACTTCCGCACGAATTGGGAATTATACAGCGGTGTTTTTCATGGCTGACTGACAAGAAGGCAATTTATTTCATTCCTAGCATTATATAATTCAGCCACACTGAAAAAATGACAGGCGGGCAAAAAAAATAGTAAGTGCTATAATACCGGCCATACCGACATAAAATTTCAGGCACTAACTCAAACATACAGGCGTTAAGGGAAAAGCAACTCCGGCAGGCAACACAACCTCAAGATAAGGAGGTGAACATACAATGATGAAGATGATGAAGAGCTTTATCCTCGCAATGCTTCTTGCGGCAGTAATGGCAGGGGCAGCTTCAGCCTACAACCTCAACTTCACGATCTACAACGAGAGCGGCTGGACGTTCAAGCAGATATGGGTCAGCCCTCACGGTGCAAGCAAGTGGAACGGCAACACTGACAGGGTAAACGTCCGTCCCCTAAGGAGTGGCTACAACATCAGGATAGACACCAGCAACTCACGCCGTATGCGCAACAACACCGGCACTAGGAAGTGGGACATCCGGGTATACTATGGCGATGACAGCTGGCATCAGTGGAGGGACATTGACCTTTCCCGGATCACTCAGTTCTGGGTTGACTCCGACTTCTACGCGACGTGGGACTAGATGAGTTTCATGGCCGAAAAAAAAAATTGCCCTCTGGCCTCAAAGACCGGAGGGTTTTCTTTTTGCTTTTGCCTTTTGCCCTTTCACTCACTCAATGAGCCCTGATATTATCCTGACACCTTCCATTGCGTCCCGTGCATAGTAGTCAGCCCCGGCATAACCTGCAAGTTCAGGCGTAAGGACAGCACCACCGGCAATAACCTTAACGTCAGGACAGGACTCCTTCAGCCTCGTGATGGTCTCCTTCATGCTCGCTACTGTTGTGGTCATCAGGGCACTAAGTCCGACGACATTAACCCCCCTGCTTTTTACGGCTTCGACTATTTTTTCAGGTGGAACGTCTTTTCCGAGGTCTATAACGTCAAAGTTGTAGTTCTCGAAAATCGTACGGACTATATTTTTCCCGATGTCGTGAACGTCCCCGTAAACCGTCGCAAGAATTACCGGGCCCTTAGCCTTTCCTGTGCCGCCTGACTTCTCCATGTTGAGCGACAAGACCTCAAACGCTGACTTTGCGGCCTCCGCTGACTTTATGAGCTGTGGGAGGAAGAGCCTGCCTGCCTCGTATTCTTTTCCCACATTGTCGAGTGCAGGGACTATATTACCCTCGATAATGTCTAGGGGCTTCTTGTCCTTGAGCATCTCGCGGGTCATGTTAGCGGCTTCGTCCTTGAGCCCCTTCATGATTGCCGAGTTCAGTCCTCCGGGGGCATCACTGGGAGTTGCGGCAGTGGTTGAGTGGGTTGATGATGATGCTGTGGCTGTAGCTGCGGGGTGCTTCTCACAGTAGGCTATGTAGTCCTGCATCTCCTGTTCACCGCCTGAAAGCAAGTTCCACGCGCATAACGTCTCTTTTAGGTCAGTATCTCCTGGGTTGATGATTGCACCGTCAAGTCCCTGCATTATCGCCGCCATCATCATTGTACGGTTCACGAGCGGCCTACGTGGCAACCCGAATGATACGTTGCTCAAGCCCAAGATAGTACGCACGCCTAATTCTTCCTTGACCATGCGAATAGCCTTCAGTGTCTCAGGTACTAGCTTCTGCTGAGCTGATGCTGTGAGAGTGAGGCAGTCTATCAGGATGTTACGGCGGGGGATGCCCAGAGCTTCGGCCATGTCGACAATCCGGCGGGCAACCTCAAACCTGGCCTCTGCTGTCTCAGGTATTCCCCCATCGTCGAGAGTGAGACCCAGCACGCAGGCACCGTACTTCTTCGCGACAGGCAGGACGTGTTCAAGGCTTGAGGCTTTACCGTTCACCGAGTTCAAGAGCGGCTTTCCGTTGTAGAGTCTTGCGGCGGCTTCCAGGGCGTTATGGTCTGAGCTGTCTATCTGTATGGGAAGGTTCACGATGCCCTGGATTTCCGTCAGTGAGTGTGTCAGCACTTCGGGTTCGTCAATGTCAGGAAGTCCGGCGTTAAGGTCGAGTATATCCGCGCCCTGTTCCTGCTGTTTCACGGCCTCCTTAAGGAGATAGTCTATATTGCCCTCACGTAATGCCTTCTGTAGCATCTTCTTTCCTGTGGGGTTGAGACGCTCGCCAATAACTACGAACTTCCGCCCGAACGTTACGACCTTTGACGGCGAACAAACGCATGTATCTTCCGGGACATCACGACTCACTGCATGGCCTGAAGTCCGGGAGATTACGGCACTCTTCATCATGGCGATATGTTCCGGGGTAGTTCCGCAACAGCCTCCGAGTATTGACGCTCCCATCTCCGCGAACTTGCACGAGACCTCAGCGAACTCACCGGGCGTAACGTCATAGTGTGCTGTACCGTCCCGCATTACCGGCAGGCCGGCGTTTGGCTGAACCATCACGGGAATGTGTGAGCACCTGCACAGACGCTCAACCAGCGGCACAAGCTGTGAAGGCCCAAGTGAGCAGTTGACCCCAAGAGCAGTCAGCCCCAAGCCCTCAAGTGTTGCGGTCATGGCCTCGATGCTTGCCCCGAAGAACGTACGGCCTGACTCCTCAAAGCTCATTGTGGCGAAAATGGGAAGGTCTGAGTTCTCACGTGCCGCAAGTACCGCCGCCTTGAGCTCGTACAAGTCCGTGAATGTCTCAAGGAGTATCACATCACACAGATTTTTCCCGGCAATGACCATCTCAGCGACTGCATCATAGACCTCGCTGAACGATGCATCACCTGCCGGGGACATAACCCGACCTGTTGCCCCAATATCCAGCGCAACGAGTGCACCACTTCCCGCCGTAACCTCACGCGCTATATTGAGCCCAGCAGTGATGACTTCCTGGACTGTGTGGCCTGACTTGCTGAGCTTGAACCTGTTTGCTCCGAATGTGTTTGCCGTGATGAAGTCTGAGCCTGAAGAGACATATTCACGGTGAATTGAGCCTATGAGCTCAGGGCTGGTGAGGTTGAGGATTTCGGGGATCTCCCGGAGCTTGAGCCCCCTAGACTGGAGCATCGTACCCATTGCGCCGTCAAAGAAGTATATTTTTTCCGGGTTGAACTTGAACATAGTAACTCCTCCTTTTAGAGCATCATGCATACTACAGGGATGCTCAGCATACACAGTATATTCTGGATGAACATTGCCTCAGCCGCAAAGTCTATGTTCCCGTGATACGTCTCACACAACGGGACGGTGATACTAGCCCCCGGCATCGCCACAACAATAACCAGTACAGCACCTACCAGAGGGTTTGAGCTTATGGGCAGAACCTTCAGGAGGAGGCACAAAGCTATCGGGAAAACGAACAGCCTCATAGCCGTACAAGTCCACGCGTGAATGTCCTTGAGTATGTCGGATGCCTTCGAGTGTTCAAGTGTCATCCCTACAATCATCATTGAGAGCGGTGTAGTTATCCCTGAAATCATAGTGATGGGAGTTGCCACAGTCTGAGGGAGCTTTATCCCCCCGAAATAGAACACAAGGCTCAAGAGTGTAGCCGCATTGATGCCGCTGAAGATGATTGATTTGACGTTGAGCCCCTCACCTTCATGCTCCGGGTTGTCCCGGCTGATCTCCAGTGCTCCGACAGTGAATATCGTCATGTTGAAGGCAATGTTCAGCATCACCGACAGTGCCAGACCTTCAGCACCAAAAAGTGAGTAGGCTATCGGGAAACCCATAAACCCCGAATTCGTGAACGCACAAAGAAACGCCCATACCCCCCGGCAATTCTTCGGGACTCCAAGAATAACGGCAATGTACCGGGCAATGTACGTCATGGCCGGAAACACCACAAGCCCCGCAAAAATTATCGTCAGGCTGTCTTGAATGAATGCCGGGTCATATTCGCGCTGTACGAGTGATATGAAGATGGTGCAGGGAAGAGTTACCTTCATGAGGAGCGCGGAGAATGCGGCGGTTGCTTCAGGCTTGACGACTCCCGAACGTGCCGCTATGTATCCTACTGCAATTAACGCAAAGAGGCTTATGAGGTTTGAGAGTACTGCGAAAAAGTCTAAGTTCATGTAAAATTTCCCCCATCACAGAATTTCAAGGATTGTAGCACACAAGGAGGATACAAAATGCCACTAAGGATAATCAAGGCTGACATTACCACGCTGAAAGTTGACGCAATAGTGAACGCCGCTAACTCTTCACTTCTTGGAGGCGGTGGGGTTGACGGGGCAATACACCGTGCAGCAGGGAAGGAGCTCCTCAATGAGTGCAGGACACTGGGAGGCTGTCATACGGGGCAGGCGAAAATCACCGGGGGCTACAATCTTCCGGCAAAGTTCGTGATCCATGCAGTCGGTCCAAGATGGCAGGGAGGCATGAAGGGGGAAAGGGGACTACTCACCTCGTGCTACGTTAATGCTCTGCGTCTGGCGAAAGAGAAAAACTGCAAGTCCCTCGCTTTCCCGTTAATCTCCGCTGGAATTTACGGCTACCCAAAGGCTGAAGCTCTTACTGTGGCAGTGAACGAGATACTTTCTTTCCTGACAGGTAACGAGATGGACATCACTATAGCTGTTCTTGACGATGAGCTGCTCAGGATTGCCCGCGAAAATTTCCCGGAGCTTGTCTCATGAGAATACCAACACCCGGCCATGTAGCCGCAAATTTCTTCATGAAGAGTGAAGAGACGCAAGGGATTAACGCCCTTCCTCACGTCATGCCCTCACAGGTTCACGGAAAAAACATCATCACCATCAACGCCGCCAACTTCCCGGAATACATCCTGCCTTCACGTCCTGAAGCTGACGGTGTGCTGCTCACCACCTCAAGAGCCGGGGCATCACTGAGATTTGCCGACTGTACCCCGGTAATGCTATGGGGTAGCTCGTGGGTCATGATACTTCATTCAGGCTACAAGGGTACTGTCCTCAACATCTCCAGTGAAGGGCTCGGACTCATCAGGGGACTTTTCGGCCATGACGAGGTGAACGGTGCTCATGCGTGGGTAGGGCCATGTATTGGGCGGGAGTACTTCAGGAAGTCAGGCGAGGAATGGACAGTGAGGGGGGTTAATGCCTTCCACCGGGAGAATTACGACGTTGACGGTGAACGCGTATATTTTGACCTTGCAGGTGAGATACACGCACAGTTGAGGGACTGCGGACTTGTGGAGGACAATATCACTCTTTCGGGAATAGATACCCTGGAGGATGAGCGTTGCTGTTCCTACAGGAGGGGCGACGTTCACGAGAGGATGATGCTTCACGTGAGGCTGATGAAGGAGTGAAGGCGGGAAAAAATTTATACTGCGTGCTATAATTTCCACAAGTTCAAGATTTATCACACACATTCAAATTCATTCACACCCAATCTAATTTATTCAGGAGGTATTGTTTCACCATGAGAAAAATTCTCGCATTGTTTCTCGTTGTCTTGTTCGCTTTCCCGGCAGTTGCGGCAGATTACCCCGCACAGAACATCACCGGCGTAGTTCAGTGGGGAGCAGGCGGCGGAACTGACTCACTCATGCGCCCCCTCTCGGCACTCGCTGAGCAGTCCCTCGGAAAATCCATCATCATCCAGAACATGACCGGCGCAACCGGCTCAATCGCTACCCAGTACGTCTATGATGCCCCGACTGACGGCTATACCCTCCTCATGGGCGCAGAGAACCCCGCACTCTATGACATCCTCGAAATCTCAGAGCTCACCTACAGCAACTTTGACTGTGTATATCTGATCGGTGATGAGGTCGTGGGTATAGTAGTCGGCAAGAACTCACCCTACAAGTCATTCACCGAGATTATTGACGCGGCGAAAAAAGCTCCCTGGACGCTCAAAATCTCAACGACAGGAACCGGCGGACTTCCTTGGGAGGTCGGGGCATTCATCACCGACATAACCGGGGCAATGTTCCTTCAGATACCCTATGACAGCGACGCAAGCGCAAAGACTGCGGTCATGAACGGCGAATGTGATTTCACGGTCTGCAAGATACAGTCAGGCATTGAGGACTGGAAGGCCGGGGATCTCAAGTTCCTTTGCCTCCTCTCCACAAAGAAGGTTGACGTTATGCCCGACGTGCCGCTGGTAACGGCAGAATATCCTGACTTCGCGAAATATCTTCCTTGGGGGCCGTTCTATGGCGTGTTCGTGAAGAAGGGTACTGACGCGGGAGTAATCGCCAAGCTCTCGGAAGCGTTCACGAAAGCCGGACCGCAGGAGAGCTACCAGAAAGTCCTCGCGAACTTCAACATCAACTTCTTGGGTTATTCAGGTGAGGAGGCCGCAAAGTATATCTCCTCATGGCGTGAGAACACCGTCAACGCACTCAAGAACTCCGGCGCATTGGAGTAAGGCACTAAACCATCCCCTGACCTTGTGATTTTGTCGGGGGATTAAGTTTTTCTGAAGAGGTGAAAAAATTTCATGGCAGACGTAAATGAAGAATACCCGGACCTTAACCCTGACCTTGAAGTCAATACTGATGACCTAATCGTGGTTAAGGAGCATCCCCTTGAGGCTGGCGAAAAAGTGTTCTCGTTCATTGTCCTCATTCTGGGAATGGTCGCGCTGAAACTCTCGGTAGATCTCTGGTTCAGCATCTCACTCAGGAGGGGCCCAAGAATTGCATCTGCGGCGGCTGTCCCTGTATTCGTGTCGGCTCTGTGGGTAATCATGTCCCTGTGGACGGTCATCGAGAACTTCAAGCTGACGACCCCCCTGTCCCGCGTCAAGGGAATGGGCGAGAAAATCGCTAAGGCACTGGCCTATGCCCTCCCCCTGAACGTGATCATCATGCTTGCCCTCATTGTGGCCTATTGCGTGGCACTCGTTGAGGGAGTGAGTTTCTACATTGCTACACCGGCGTTCCTGTATATCTCAATGTGCTACCTGATGCGCAAGGACTTCGTGAAGAATATCCTGTGGACGGCCATAGTGATGGCGTTCATTGTTCTGGTCTTCAGGGTATTGTTCAGCGTCGTATTTCCGTAAAGGGAGGGGGTTAAGATCATGGAAGCACTATCCTACATGTCAGTTATGCTGCGTGAACCGTGGCTTATAGCCCTTGTTGCTGCCGGAACATGCGCGGGGGTATACGTCGGGGCAATCCCCGGACTCTCAGGGACTATGGCGGTCTCACTGCTGGTCTCGTTCACGTTCGGGTGGGAGCAGCATTCAGCACTTGCCGTGATGGTCGGCGTGTATGTCGGCTCAGTCTTCGGCGGCTCAAGGTCGGCAATCCTCCTCAACATCCCCGGTGCTCCTGCGGCAGTGGCTACTGCGCTTGACGGCTATGCTCTGGCGAAACAGGGACGGGCTGGTGAGGCTATGGGTCTGGCAACGTCTCAGTCAGTCATCGGGACATTGCTCGGTGTCTTGGCACTGGCTACCTGCGCTCCATTGGTGGCTAGCATTGCACGTAACTTCCACTCAATCGACTACTTGATGCTCTCGTTGATGGGCTTGATGATGGTCGGCTCATTGTCGGGAAGGTCGGTGAGGTTCGGACTGATTGCCGGGTGTATCGGTATATTCCTGGGCTGTGTCGGTGTTGATGGTCAGACGGCGATAAAGCGTTTCACGTTCAACATTGTGTACCTGAACAGCGGAGTAGATTACGTTGTGGCAATGATAGGACTGTTCGGGGCATCTGAGGCACTGAGTCAGATTACCGACATGAAGGCAACTCCCGTAAAGCAGAAAGTCGACAAGATACTTCCCTCATGGGCTGAGTCTCTGAAGTACTTGGGGCTAACGATAAAGTCCTCAATCATCGGCGTGTTAGTGGGAGCTTTACCCGGAGCAGGCGGGGATATTGCGGCACTCCTGAGCTATGACCAGGCCAAGAGGAGCGTGCGCAATCCTTCAGCACCTTTCGGGAAGGGAGCAGTTGAGGGCATCATAGCACCAGAGAGCGCGAACAATGCGGCAATAGGCGGGGCGTTCATCCCAATGCTGACACTGGGAATCCCCGGTGATGCTGTTACGGCGGTCCTCATCAGTGCACTGACCATTCAGGGACTCAGGCCGGGCCCCAACCTCATAGCCCAGACCCCGGATCTGTTCTGGCTCATTGTGGCGAGCTTGCTGGTTGCGTCATTCTTCCTGCTTGTGTTCGGACTTACGGGCATTAAGGCGTTCACGAAGATTGTTGAAGTCCCGAAGGGTATACTCATGCCCACGATACTGATACTCTCGGTTATAGGTGCTTATGCGATACGTAACAGCGTCTATGATATTCTCTGGATGTTCGGTTTCGGAATAATAGGCTACTTCCTCAAGCGGTTCAACTACCCAATAGCACCGATAGTTCTCGGAGTGATACTGACGAGGCTTTGCGAGGAGAATTACCGCAGGGGAGTAATGCTTCAGGGCGGCTCAGTGATGGGAATGCTGGGGAGTATCTTCACGAGCTACATATCAATCGCGCTGTTCGTGTTGCTGGTTGTACTGTTCGTTACACAGACGGAGACCTACAAGCACTGGCAGGCAAAACGCAGGGAAGGTAACTAACTCAATCTCTGAGACTCACACTAAATCCTCTGGCTTGAACATGGCCGGGGGATTTTTTCTTGCCCTGATATAATAGCCCTATCCACAATAACAATCACATTCAGGAGTTGATCTCAGACCATGAAGGGAAATCTGGCGTTACTGTTTCTTGTTGTCTGGCCAATGTTCGGCGGGGCTCTGTCGTATTACATCGGGAAGAAGAGCAGGCTGGCACGTGATTATGCCGCTGATGCCGTGTGTGTCATTGAGCTTGCTGTTACGCTCTCATGCTGGGGCTTCATGGGCTCTGAACTCGTTATCCCCGGAGTCTGCGGGCTGGGGCTCAAGTTCATTCTCGACGGCTTCAGGTTCATCTATGCCGTGATAATCGCGTTCATGTGGGCAGTAACTACGATATTCTCCCGCGAATACCTCCGGCATCACCGCAACCGCAACAGGTACTACCTCTACGTCCTAATGACTCTCGGCAGCATCATGGGAGTGTTCTTGTCCGGCGACCTGTATACCACGTTCATATTCTTCGAGATGATGTCCTTGTTCTCGTATGTCATGGTGGTACAGGACGAGACACCCGACGCACTCAGGGCAGCTCAGACCTACCTAGCCATAGCGATAATCGGGGGGCTTGCGACACTCACAGGGCTAATCCTCCTCTACAACTACACAGGGACGCTAGACATTGCGGCACTCTCAACGCTAAAACTTCACGACAAATCACCGCTCTATATTCCGGGCTTCTTGGTGTTCTTTGGGTTTGCGGCAAAGGCGGCTATATTCCCCTCGCACATCTGGCTTCCCACAGCTCACACTGCCGCTCCTGCACCGTCAAGCGCATTGCTCTCAGGCCTGCTCACGAAGTCGGGGCTCTTCGGGATTCTCGTCCTGAGTTCCGGGGCATTCCTCCATGATCCACGCTGGGGCTTCATGCTCCTGGTTCTCGCAATAATCACTATGGTGTTAGGGGCAGTCCTTGCTGTCTTCTCCGTGAACATTAAGCGGACGTTAGCATGTTCCTCAATGTCTCAGCTCGGCTTCATCCTGACGGGAATAGCAATGCAGTGCTTCTTGGGGAAGGACAACGACCTTGCAGTTAGGGGTACAGTCCTCTACATGGTCGGGCACTCGCTAATCAAGCTGGTATTGTTCCTATGTGCTGGTGTAGTACACATGAACACCCACAAGCTCAACCTGAACGACATACGGGGCTTCGGGCGCGGCAAAAAGGCTCTGATGTTTGCGTTCGTCATGGGAGGTCTGGGACTGATGGGGGCTCCGCTGTGGAATGGCTACTTGGGCAAGACGCTGATACATGAGGCAATCGTTGAGCACATTCACGCTCTCGGCCATGTCGCAAGGGGTGGAACAGGTACGCTCCCGTTCATGACTGCGGGCGGGGAAAAGCTCATGTTCTCCGTGTGTGAATGGCTCTTCCTGATCTCTGGAGGGCTGACCACTGCATACGTCCTCAAGTTATTTTACGCCCTCTTCATCGCCAAGCCTGCCCCTGACATGCACGAGAAGGAGCAATATATTTCATGGCCGAATGCGATAATTCTCACGTTCTCGGCGGCAATCCTCCCGTTAATCGGCTTCATGCCCAACGAACTCGGCGACAAGATAGCCATCCTCGCATCACCCTTCATGAATGGCCCGGAACATCACCACGTCGTGCAGTATTTCTCCGTCGACAACCTTGAAGGCTCGGCAATCTCCATCACTATAGGTGTTGCGGTGTACTTCCTGTTCATACGCAGGGTACTTCAGGCTGAGCGGGTTAAGGGTGAAGTCTCGTACCTTGACCTCTGGCCTTCATGGCTGAATATCGAGAATGCATTGTTCCGCCCGGTAATCGGGGGTATCCTTCCGTTCATGGGAGCATTCTTCGCCAAGACTGTAGACCTCATTACTGCCGGGCCCGTAACGTTATTGCTGTCCCATGCCTCAAGGGTAAAGTTCATTCGTCCGCCGGAAGATACTGACTTCGGGTTCTACCAGGACGAGGCAAAGAGCGAAACTATAGGCAGCCTCCTTCCCTCAAGCCTAGCTTATGGACTGATGACGTTTGCGGTTGGCCTTCTTTTCGTGATTGCTTTCCTGATGCTCTAGTTAGACTGCAAAAAAAATTCCCCCTCGTGATTTTCTCGCAAGGGGGAAAAATTTTATCTTGTTTCCAGACTGTTCACCGTTACGTTGGGCGGCTCTACCCTCACAACCCTGAAGCTGTCCCCTGAAAGTATCTCAGTCCTCACAGGAAGAGTTACAGGGGTCATGAAGATGTTCGACATGTCAGCAAATGCCTTCAGTCTCACGGCCTCAACGTCAAAGCTCTCAACGAGTGAGGGCCTCCCCTCAACCGTAACTGAGACTGCCGCCGGACTGCATACCCAGTTCTGAGGCTGTTCAGTTCCTCGGATCTCTACGGGAACGTTCGCTATCATCTTCTCAGCACGTGCCTCACTGAGATATATACTCACCTTCACGGACGAGGCATTAACCATCGAGACACCCTCAACTTCAGGCTGTCTTAATGGCGAGACTATCACGCTGTCCCCGTTAATCGTCGAGATGTCTATCATCTCAGTATCAACCCTATCAACTTTGGCGATGTCCTCAGCATTTCCCTCTATCTGAATTTCTGAAGGGTCGGTTGTGGTTGAACGCACCTCATAATCCGGGTCAAGGTGTCCCGAAAATCTGACGTTCACGGG
Source organism: Synergistaceae bacterium (assembly GCA_017405525.1). GTDB lineage: Bacteria > Synergistota > Synergistia > Synergistales > Aminobacteriaceae > JAFUXM01. The sequence continues at coordinate 48,037 of JAFRAH010000002.1, read as the reverse complement.
AACTCTCTTTCTCGGAAGGCCGCGGACAAGACTCCCGCGAAATCTCACCTGTGCGGGCTCAAGAGTTACAGCCCCCTCAAACGGCTCTGACTGCGAGAACTTCACCGGCAGTAATTTTTCCCCGCCTGACTGCAGCTCCTCAAGGCTGGGAGTTATACGGACGCTCCCGACTTTTGCCACGTCATCCTCAGCACCCCTAACGCCGACTTCACGGGGGATTATTTCTACACCCTCTATGTAGTGCCCTTCGGGGATGTTCTGGGGCAGCTCGGTAGCTACAGACATACGGACTGAAACCTGCCTCACTATGTCAAGCACTGCCTGTGTCGGGAAACATGAAACCAGCGTTAACGTTCCGGGATACTCTACGTTAATGTTCAGGGTATATTTCTTTCCGGGCAGCAAGTTCCGCGCGTCAACATAGGCATTCACTGAGCTGTAATCGAGCCGCATTATTGCCTCCTCCGGGCCGCGCACCTCAACGTCAACCTCAGAGAGCCTCCCACGTAACAAGCTCTGAGAATCAAGCCCCCGGTACTCAAGGGGACACGAGAACTTCCGGGTAACGTATGCGCTCTCGTCCATGCCCGTAACGTAGAGCCACATAGTTACTGCTGAGGCTATCGAGATGAGCCACAATGCCCAAGGGGACGTTAATATTTCGTTGAGGTCCAAAGTTTTCGGTTTCGTCATTTCACGAGCCCTCCTGCATCCTTCTCGATCTTCTTGACCCAGAATATATTACCCAGTGCTTTGGTGAATGCCTTCCAGCCCGTTACTACCTGTTCACCGGCGAAATAGTGCATCAGGAGGCGTTCAACCTGAAAATCTTTGATGTTCTTCGAGAGCTTGCCCTTCACAGCAAGAGATATATCCCCGCGTTCTTCTGAGACGATGAGCACTATTGCGTCAGAGACCTCAGAGATGCCCAGTGCTGCCCTGTGCCTGGTTCCGTACCACCGGGAAATTTCCGGGGCATCAGCAAGCGGCAGGTAACACCCTCCGGCTATGAGCTTGTACTTGTCGAGTATTACCGCTCCGTCATGAAGGGGGTTGTCCTTCCAGAATATCGAGATTATGAGCTCCTGAGTTATCTTCGAGTTCAGGGGTATTGCCGTCTGCGTGTAGTCCCCAAGCCCTACCTCCTGCTGAAACACTAAGAGTGCCCCGATCTTGTGAGCCTTAAGGTAGCTCAGTGCCCCGGCAATCTGCTTCACCCTGACTTCCGCCTCATCTTCCGACATATGACGCTTCAGCATGTAGAACTGCCCACGTCCGAGCTCCTCAAGCATCTTCCTGAGTTCGGGCTGAAACACTATCGGGACTGCAAGGCTCAGGGCTAACAGTGAGGTCTGGAGAAACCACGTGAGCAGCCTGAAACGTAGGAACGACGCAACAGCCAGCATGATGAACATGAAGAATACTCCCTTCAGGAGCTGGACGGCACGGGTTCCCACAAGAAGGACCAGTATCCTGTATATGATGAACGAGACTATGGCAATGTCTATGAGACTCCTGAAGTTGGCTAGGTTCACGAGCATTTACACAACCAGCCTCACAACCCCGCGATATACTAGCCCGCGCGTCCCGTCAATCGAAACAGTGTCATCATCCATCAACGTCGAGAAAGCATCAGCAACCCCGACAATGCACGGAAGGTTATAGTCCATCGCCAAAGAATTGCCCTCGCTGAAGAGCAGGCCGCTCTCGAACAGAACAGCCCCTACCTTGTCGAGTACAGGCCGGTATTCCTCGCTCAACTGACGGACAACGAGAATGCATCCGGGAGTTGCCTTGTCGATTGCCTCCTGTGGTGTCCGGGCAATGCAGACCTTCCCGACGGCGTTTTTGTGTGATAGTGGAGTTCCTGAGAGCAGGATTGTCCCGGTAGTGAGGACCTCGACGACGTTCGTTGACCCCGGGCGGCCAACTGGTACACCGGCGGTAATGACGACAAGCTCACCTTCAGGGAGGAGCTTTTCACGGACGCATGTAGTTACTGCCTCACGTGCCGCAACGTTGATGTCGCTCATCTCCGACAACCTCACGGGCTGTACTCCCCACCAAAGGGCTAACTCCCTCCAAGTCTGCTGTGATGGAGTGAGTCCGAGTATCGGGCATTCGGGACGGTGCTTGCTGATCATTTTTGCTGTGAGACCTGAGCGTGAGAGTGAGATTATTGCGGGGGCTTTGACCTGTTTTGCGATTAGGACTGCCGCGCCTGACACTGCATCAGGTACGGGGATACCTTCAAGCTCAAGGGGGTTCTGCTCGTTGTTCTTGTGGTTGCCCCAAAGTCCGAGCTCTTTTTCCGCACGGTCTACAATCCTCCTCATTGTTGCCACTGCCTGGACGGGGTAGCTTCCTGATGCCGTCTCACCTGAGAGCATCACTGCGTCCGTCCCGTCAAGAACGGCATTGCTCACGTCCGAGGCTTCCGCACGAGTTGGGCGGGGGTTGCGTATCATCGAGTCTAGCATCTGTGTTGCGACTATTACGGCCTTGCCCCTGACACGGCACATCTCTATGATGCGTTTCTGCACTAATGGCACATCTTCAGTGGCTATCTCGACTCCCAGATCACCACGTGCAACCATGACACCATCAACAACGTCAACGATCTCTGCTATGTTGTTGACTGCTTGACTGGTCTCAATCTTTGCGAGTATCTTCATCCCTGAGCCGTATTCCTGGATGAGCCGCCTGACCTCCACTATGTCCTGCCTGGTCTTCACGAACGAGACAGCAAGGTACTCCATTCCGTGCTGAATGCCCCATGCTATGTCCTGTTTGTCCTTGTCGCTCAGTGCCGGAAGGGTTATGTCTGCTCCGGGAAGGTTGATGCCCTTCGTGTTCCTGAGAGGTCCGCCAACTATGACCTTGCAGGTTACTTCATCGCCTTCAACGCTCAAGACCTCAAGGTTCAGTGCCCCGTCGTCAATGTAGATATTCTGCCCCGGCGTAACTTCATGGGCTAAGAGCTTGTAGTTCACCCAGAATTTCTCCGCTGTTCCCTCGAATGCCTCATCACATGACGAGATTATGACCTTTGACCCCTGCGTGAGGGTGATCTCCCCGTCCTTCATGTGTCCTGTGCGGATCTCCGGGCCCTTCGTGTCGAGAAGTGCGGCTATGGGCTTCTTCACTGCGCGTTCAACCCGGCGTATGAGCTTGAGCTTCTTTTCGTGGCCGTCATAGTCCCCGTGCGAGAAATTCAGGCGGGCTACATTCATTCCTGCTTCGGCCATGGCTTTCAGCGTCTCGTAGTTGTCGCTTGCCGGGCCTATGGTGCATACAATTTTCACGAACATGGTTATGTTTTGCCTCCCTCTTGATTTTTGCGTGATGACTGAATTATACAGGGCAATTCATATTCAGGCGGGCAAAAAAAAAATCCCTCCCCCAAAAATTCAGGAGGAGGGAAAAAACTTCCTTCATGCCGCGAAATTTCCGCCACCCTGAAACACGGTGAACTCCCCGGAAGATATTACCCCCGAAAGTGAATCACCCAGCTTCTCCGGCGAAACACTGCAGCCCCCCAAGTACACCCGGCACATCTCATCATCCCCGGAAACCTCAAGTATCAGCCGCGACTTCCCACGGCATGAGTTCAGCGCACGGGCAAATGACTTCATGTCAGCCCCGGAAAGTGAGGAGACATTCAGCCTCAATGTAGCATATTTCTGCGCGGCACCATCAAGTTCTTCCGGCCTGAGTATCCTGTCAGGCAAGAGCTGCCCCCGGTCGTCCATCCTCCCTTCAACCACGAGGGCATCACCGGGATTTACTGTACCTTTGAGTTCCTGCCACATCTTCGGGAAAAGCACAACACCTATTCCTTCCTCAGTGTCCTCAAGCTGGAGAATGCACATAGTCCCGCCCTTCTTGGTGGCCTTCTCGGACAGTGAGGCTACAATTCCCCCGACACATGGCCGCAGTGCTGAGCTGTCCCATTCCTGGAGGTCAGAGATTGCGCAATTCGTGAACGGGGCTATATCTTCCTGATACGACTCGTAGGGATGGCCGGACATGTAGAGCCCGGTAACTTCCTTCTCGTAGTTCAGCCTCGTATGCTCGTCGAAATCCGGGACAGTGGGCATCTCTGGTTCTCCGCTGATTGCCTCGTCATCATTGTCGTCATTGCCGTCCATGTCGAATAGTGAGAGCTGAGGGGTCTTCTTCATGGCCTTGACCTTCTGGGCTGCCTCAAGAAATTTAGGGAGGGCGTTTAGGAGCATTGCCCGGTTCTTCTGGAGCTCATCGAATGCTCCGGCCTTTATGAGGTTCTCGAACACTGTCTTGTTCATCAGGCTCATATCAACACGCTTCATGAAGTCCCACAATGAGGAGAAAGGCCCGTTCTTCCGGCGTTCGTTCAGTATCATCATCACGGTGTTGTGCCCCATCCTTGAGACTGCTCCGAGCCCGAAACGTATTACGTCGCCTACTGCCGCGAAATTCTCCATTGAGCTGTTTATGTCGGGAGGCAGCACCTTTATACCGCTCCGTTTGACCTCAAGGACGTAGTGCCCAAGAACTTCACGCTTTGCCTTCATCTGGCTGGACAGGTAGGCGGCCATGAACTCAGGGGTATAATTCGCCTTGAGCCACGCCGTGTCATACGAGATCAGCGCATAGGCGGCACTGTGGGACTTGTTGAACCCATAGCCCGCAAACTTCTCTATGTTGTCGAATATCGGCCCGGCAATACTGGGGGCAATCCCGTTCTTCTCCGCACCCTCAAGGAATTTTGCCCGCTGTTCCTGCATTACCTCGACCTTCTTTTTGCCCATTGCACGCCGCAACAAGTCAGCCTCCCCTAATGTGTACCCCGCAAGTCTTGAGGCACACTGCATCACCTGTTCCTGATAGAGTATGACCCCGTAGGTCTCCTTCAAGGTATCCTCAAGCCATGGGTGCGGGTAATGAGGCACTGCCCTTCCGTGCTTGCAGTTGATGTACTGGTCAACCATCCCTGAATCAAGCGGGCCGGGCCGGTACATTGCGAGGGCGGCGATCAAGTCCTCGAAACGGTCAATCTTGAGTTTTCGGAGCATTGCACGTATTCCGTCAGACTCAAGCTGAAACACCCCCATAGTGTCGGCCTCCTGAAGTATCCTGAAAGTCGCAGGGTCGTTCATCTCGTCGTTGACCTTGTTCATGTCGGGGGGAATTTTTCCGTTGTTCCTGATGTTCTGGAGGGCTTCCTCGATTATTGACAGTGTGCTTAACCCCAAGAAGTCCATCTTGACCAGTCCCAATTTCTCCACCGGCTCCATCGTGAACTGAGTAACAACCTGCCCGGTATCTCCCTCCTCTTTGTCCGTACTGAGACGCTTTACCGGGACAACGTCAGTAATCGGCACGGGGGCAATCACGACACCTGCGGCATGTTGTGAGGTGTGGCGGGCTAGTCCCTCTATGTTCATGGCCTTGTCGATTATGTTACGCTTTGCCGGGTCCTCATCATAGACTGCCTTGAGTTCCGGGGTATCCTGCAACGCTGCTTCTAGGCTCTTGCACATGGCCGGGATGAGCTTGGCGGTCTTGTCCATCAATGAATAGTCAACCCCTAAGACTCTCCCTACGTCCTTCACCGACTGCCTGCCCTTCATCCGTCCGAACGTGATAATCTGCGCAACATGGTCGCTCCCGTAACGGTCTGATATGTACTTGAGGAGCTCATCACGTCCCTTGTCGCTAACGTCCGTGTCAATATCGGGCATTGATATTCTCTCAGGGTTAAGGAAACGTTCAAACAGCAAGTTATAGCGCAGGGGGTCAAGCTCCGTAATTCTGAGCGACCAGGCAACGAGACTTCCAGCCGCTGAGCCACGTCCCGGCCCAATGGGAATGTTCTTGCTTTTTGCGGCCTTTATTATCCCGGACACTATGAGGAAGTAATCAGAGAACCCCATCTGCGTGATTACCCCTAGCTCATACTCAAGACGTTTAGCGTATTCGTCAGGTATCTCCGTCCCGCGAGCCTCAAACCTCAGCTTCAGACCTTCACGTGCCTTAACCCTCAAATCATCGTCGGCCGTCATCCCCTCCTGAAGGTCAAGGTGCGGCAGAATGTACTCTTTGGGTTTCAGGGCTAGCTTGACGTTGCAGCGTTCGGCAATCTCCACCGTGTTCGTGAGGGCTTCGGGTACTTCACTGCCCAGACGGTCATACATCTCTTCGGGCTCCATCAGGTAGAACTCGTTGCGGTCAAAACCGAATGCGTCATCGTTCACGTCCGCGTGGGTGTTGATCTTGAGGAGTATCTTGTGCCAGTCGTAATCTTTGGCCTCCAAGTAGTGGGCATCCCCGGTTGCTATCATGGGTATACCAGTCTTCCGGGAAATAGCGATTATTGCCCGGTTCACTTCCTTTTGCTGGGGCAGGGTGTTGGGCATGACCTCAAGGTAGAAGTTCCTTGCCCCCATAACGCCGCTGTAATATTTCGCGAGCTCAGTTGCCCCGTCAATATTCCCGGAAAGTATGAGCTGGGGAATTTCACCGGCAAGACATGCAGAACTTGCTATTATTCCCTCGTGGTACTGCTCTAAAAGTTCGTGGTCTATCCTCGGCTTGTAGTAGAACCCTTTAGTGTTAGCGATTGATATTAGCCTGATGAGGTTATGCCAGCCCGTATCGTTCTCCGCAAGCAGCAGGAGGTGATTGGCTCGTTTGTCCTCCCTTGAGGTTATCCCTGAAGGCGAAACATAGGCTTCACACCCAAGAATTGGCTTTACCCCTTGTGCGTTGCAGTTCTCGTAGAACTCCACAGCCCCATACATTACCCCGTGATCAGTCATTGCTACGGCCTTGTGCTCCCATCCTGAGACTTTACGGGCTAAGTCCTTAGTCCTTATTGCCCCGTCAAGAAGGCTGTATTCCGTGTGAACATGAAGGTGAACAAAATCAACGCTCATTCGTCAGTCTCTTCCTCCGTTTCTGTCTCTGTCTCTGAATTTTCAGTGTCGTCATCTTTTGCCTCGTTCTTCCGTGTGAGTACTACTTCCGGCTTCATCTGGTAGTGTGTGAGTTCCTGAATGATCCTCCTGAATGGTGAAGGCTCGTTCTTTTCGGGAGGCTCTGAAGGCTCAATGTCCCCTAAGATTTCGGGCATCTCCTCAATTATGGGAGGCTCCACAGTTTCGGGAACGTCCGGGACTTCTTGGGGTACCTCATGGGCTGGCTCTCTCGTGAACATCGGGCAGGTGTACTCTGCGGCCATGTACCGAAGGACAACCCCGGAATACTCCCCGAAAATCTCCCGGATTTCCGCCGCTGTCCTGTCCACCCTCAAGACCTCGTAGCAGTACTTGTGCGACATGTCGAGCACCAAATCATTACCCCTCATGTAGGGTCTCGCGTCATGAAGTCCGCACCATATCAGGAAGTTCACATCATGGGCGGCATCAAGGAGGCTTGCTTTGAGTCCGGGGTCTTCCTTCACCGGCTCAGGAGGGACAATTACGGCTTCAGGTTCGGGAGGCTCAGGCTTGGGCTCTTCCATCAGTCTGGGAACAACTGGAGGCGATGGCTCAGGGCTTCCCTCAAGGTAGAGCATGAACATACCAAGCAATATATCGTTCCTGACACCTGAACGTGCCTCCGTAAGCACCTTAAGCGAGACGTTAAGGAGTGTGTGAAGTTGGCCGGGCTTCCACTTTTTGGCCTCACTCTCAATGAACGTTCTTTCTGGCCCGGAAATACCCAAGCTCCCGGAAATATCCTTCCACTTTGAGGCAAGCCATACGTCCCTGACGAGCGAGAATATCTCCTCGAACACCCGAACACCTGACGCACCAGCCCCAAACATTTCCCTTAGGGCTTCATATGCCTCTTGAGGGTTCTCACGCAATGACGACATGACCCGCTCGAATGCCGGACGACTTCCAGCCCCAAAGACCGCCTCAACGTTCGCGAGGGTAACATCACCTGCCCCTGCCGCCTGCTCAAGGAGGGACAAGGCATCACGCAATGCACCGTCAGCCTGCCGGGAAATCTCACGCAATGCATCGGGCTCATAGGCTATGGCCTCGTTCCTGCAGACGTGCTCAAGACGGGCGAAAATATCTCCGGGCGTTATGCTGTGGAACGGTATATGCTGGCATCTTGAACGTATCGTTACCGGGACTTTCTGGGGTTCTGTCGTGGCCATGATGAAGATTACGTGTTCAGGTGGCTCCTCAAGAGTCTTCAAGAGGGCGTTGAATGCTCCCTGTGATAGCATGTGTACCTCGTCAATAATGTATATCTTGTAGCGTGAGTTGAACGGGGCTAACGTTACGTTCTCCTTGAGACCCCGAATGTTCTCTACTCCGTTGTTTGAGGCTCCGTCTATCTCTATGACATCGAGCGAGCCGCCTGCTGTTATGTCGAGGCAGTTCCGGCATTTCCCGCATGGCTCGAAACCCTGCCTGTCCGTGCAGTTCAGTGCCTTCGCGAATATCCGGGCCGCTGAGGTTTTCCCGCAACCCCTCGACCCCGAAAAGAGGTAGGCATGTCCAACCCTGTCCTTCATGATTGAGTTGGTGAGAACGTCAACTGCTGCCTTCTGGCCTACAATGCTGGCGAAATCCTGCGGGCGGTACTTCCTGTAAAGCGATACGCTCAACTGATAACGTCCTCCAGTCAAAATTTGAGATTGCCCTAAACTTTATCACGGAATGCGAAATTTCTTCAATGTGCTAGAATTTCGGCATCACTAAAATTTTTCCACACAAAGGAGCTAGTTCACATTATGCCAATGCAGATAGGTCTTGACGAGCTATTAGGCATGTTAGTTTCGCGCGTTGAGGAGATGAGCCTTGACAGTGAGAATCAGAAGAGCCGCTTCAACATCATGTTCAGGATGCTCTACAGGAAAGGGCTCTTTGACGAGAAAGATGCAATTGACGCAATCCGTGAGGAGAACAAAATACTTCTTGAGCTCGGAATGATTAAGGCCATGCCCGACGAGAAGACCATAAAGGCAGCGGCTGACAACCTCATGCTCTGGATACGTGGGGACGCAAAGGAGATCAAGGCATCAATCGAGGAGCTCCAGAAGAGACTTCAGGAGGCTGCAGAGAAACAGAACAAGCCCCGGATAGAGACAGCGTCGGCAAACGTCCTGAATGAGCTTGACCGTCTTGGCGGCGGCGGGAAGAAACTCATCATCTAGTAGATGCCCCTAAAAGATAACTGGCGGAAAATTTCAGGGAAGGGTTATGTCATTGCCCTTCTTGATTTTTTCCTGCTCTCACTGGCTGTTTACCTGGGCTACGCGATACGTCTCGGCATTCTCATTCCCAAGTATATAGATGACTGGCTGAAGGTCGGCTTCACTCTCCCCTTGATGTGCGCTCTTGTGTTCTGGCTCTCAGGTCAGTACCGCACAATCTGGCAGCACGCTGGCACTGAGGACTACAGCCGGTTCTTGTGGCTCTATATCGTCTCAGTCCTGGCCTTCCTGCTCGTCAACAGCATCTTGAGGCTTGCAGTATTCCCCCGTACGTCGTTCGCTATATCATTTTTTGCCGGGCTCTTCCTTTGCGGGGGGCTTCGTTTTTCGTGGCTCATGGCAAAGTCAATCCACTCCACCCCAAAAACCGAACGCCTTCGGACTCTCATTGTCGGTGCTGGCGAGGCAGGTTCATTCCTGGCGAGGGACTTGATGCGGAACGAGGGCGAACTATCACCGGCAGGCTTCATTGACGACGACGAGGCAAAACGTGGAAGGCAGGTATCAGGTCTAAAGGTCTTCGGGAACACCTCAGAGCTCCGGGAAATCGTGGAACGTGAGAACATTCATGTAGTCCTCATAGCGATACCGTCAGCGAACGGCCGGAAGATACGGGAAATATACGACACATTAGCCCCCATGAATATACAGGTCAGGATACTGCCAAGCCTCCGGGAAATTGCAGACGGCAAAATTTCAGTCTCAGGTGTCCGAAAAGTGAGGCTTGAAGATTTGCTGGGGCGTGAACCCGTGAGAATAAGCCTTGACCCGTCAGTGAACTACATTCAGGGCAAGCGTGTCCTGATTACCGGAGCGGGCGGCTCAATTGGGAGCGAGATAGTCCGGCAGGTGATACACAACAGGCCGTCCGAGATTTTCGCATTAGGTCATGGCGAGCAGTCGATATATTTGCTCATGGAGGCACTGAACCGTCAAGGCGTTGATGTCCCAGTTCACCCGGTGATTGCTGACGTTGCTGACGATACGGCCATGAACTCACTCTTTGAGGCCGGGAAGATTCAGGTGGTCTTTCACGCGGCGGCACACAAGCATGTTCCGTTGATGGAGTACTGCCCAAGGGAGGCAATGCGCGTAAATGACCTCGGAACCCGGACTATTGCCCGCTGTTCAGGGAAGTACAACGCTGAACGTATGGTGATGATCTCCACCGATAAGGCCGTGAACCCTTCGAGCATCATGGGGGCGACAAAGAGGCTTGCGGAGAAAATCCTTGAGCATGAGCAGGCAAGTTACCCTGAGACGAAATACATGGCCGTACGTTTCGGGAATGTCTTAGGGAGCAGGGGGAGCGTCATCCCAAAGTTCGAGGAGCAGATAGCATCAGGAGGGCCGGTAACAGTTACTCACCCTGACATGAAGCGTTACTTTATGCTGATACCTGAAGCCGTTAGCCTGGTCATTCAGGCCGGGGCATTGGGACATGGCGGGGAACTCTTCGTGCTTGACATGGGAGAGCCTGTAATCATCCGGGAGATGGCCGAGCTCCTGATCCGTCTCTCAGGTTACGAGCCCTACAGGGACATAAACATAACCTACACGGGAATGCGACCGGGTGAGAAGCTCTATGAGGAGCTGTTCTACGACGAAAACTCAGTGCACGGGACATTGCACCCGAAAATTTTCGTGAGCCGTATAAAGTCAGGAAACCCGGAAAATTCCCCGGACATTGACGCAAACCTTGAGTACGCATTAAGATACCCCGGCGAGGCATTGGGCATCCTCAAAAAATTAGTCCCTGAGTTCACGCACGAATAGGACACAAAAATATACCCCCCTCAAATCTCAAAGGGGGGCATTTTCTCTCTTGTCAGTATGGCAGCAAGCTCCACAATAAATTTATGATCGGGTCAAAGAATATGTTTATTACCCCGGTCAAGAGCAACGCAAGAAGTATTATCATCCCGTAACGTTCAAGCCAGTAGTAATATTCCATGTACTTATAGGGCAGGAACGCCTCTAGTACTCTTGAACCGTCAAGCGGCGGAATTGGTATCAGGTTGAAGGCCGCAAGCCCCATGTTGATGTTCACCATTATGCCGAGGAACTCAAGGCCCGCCCTTCCAGTGAGGGAATACCACCTTGCACCGAAGAACCTGAAGAACAACACCGTAAGCACCGCCGTCAAGATATTACCCGCAACACCGGCAAGCGACACAATCACTAAATCACGTCTGGGGTGCCTGAAGTACCTCGTGTTGATGGGTACAGGCTTAGCCCAACCAAACCCCACGAAAAGGAGCATCAACGTTCCCACAAGGTCAAAATGAGCGAAGGGGTTAAGCGTCAATCTCCCATAACGCTGAGCCGTCGGGTCTCCTACGATTCTTGCGGCCAATCCGTGGCAGAACTCATGGAACGACAACGCCCATATTAACGCCGGAATTGTCAGCAGCAACCTCACAGGATCATGAAGCAGTCTCATCTCCCTAAAAATCCTCCTAACCTGTCCAGTCCTTTCTTGATGCCCTTCTGGACTTCCTCGCGCACTCTGGTCTCAACCTGCTTTTTCTTCTCCTGCACCCTCTGCTGTACGGCCTGGGTCTGCGGAGCCTGCTGGGTCTGTGGTGCTTGCCTCGTTACTGTCTCGACCTTCCTCCTGAGCTGTTCGGGGACTGACTCCCTGAGTTTCTCGGCGGCCTTCCTCTCAAGCTCTGCCTTCTTCTGCTGAGCCTTCTGCTGAACTTGCTGCTGTACCTGCTGGACGGCTTGGGCATCCCTGCTCTGAGTCTGGGGCTGTGTTTGTGCCCTCAGAGTTGACGGCCCTATCTTGAGGCTGGAGAATGATGGGGAGGCTGCTTTTCCCGACACTTTGAGCGTTACAGTCCTGAAGTCTCCCGTTGAAGCTGACTGCTTGGCCTGCTTGAGCCCGCCCGTGAGGAATGCCTTTAACCCGTCCGAAAAGTTCGAGATTCCACCCTTGAAGAGTGCCTCAAACCCTCCCTTACTGCCGCCCTGTATCGCGTTGATGAGCTGGTAGTTTATGCTGCTCTCGGTCATGAGGCTCAACGTTACGTCATGGCCGCCAAAATCTACCGTGCCGTTCTGGCTCAGCTTGATGTACCTGTACATAGCATCGTTCTTGTTGGCGTTCATGATTGTCCCGGCCTTCAGTATCAGCCTGCCGGTCTGGAGGGTCAGGGGTGCGTTGACGCTGGAATACATGACCCCGTTGGCCCTGTGGACTTTCGCGACAATGTCAAGCCACTTGAAGCCTGTTATTCCGCCCGGACCAACCGAGAAATTCCCGGTGCCTGAATACGTTACCTTGTCCTTAGTGCTCCCGTTGAGCCTGAAGGTGAGTTTTCCCGTCCCTGTGATTTTCCCGTCAAGTCCGCCTGAAGCATCCTGTACCAGCGCGTTCACGTCAAACCCTGAAGCCTCGATGCTGTCAGTGAACTTCATGGTATTGATGTCGAACGTGAGGGAGTTCTTCAGCGTCCCGCCATAGAGCTTGGCCGTTCCTCCGTTGGACGAAAAAACGTTCTTTGCCCCAGAATACGACAGAGGCAAGTTCACTCCTGAGAGCTTTATCCCGTAAGCACTGAGTGCCGGGGCAGTGAGTGAGCCCGTCCCGGTTATGGCCTTGTCCGTCCCTGTAAGGTTGAACGTCAGCCCTGCAGTCCCGGTTAGGCCGCCGTCCTTCATGAGACGTTCGAGCTTTATACTGCTCCCGGTGATGGCAATGTTCATCTTCAAGGCTGGCATTATCTGGACAGTACCCTTAGCCATGAGCTCGGCACCCTCGACCTCAGCACGTACCTTGTTGAGATTGATGCTGTTCATGTTCCCGGCAACCTCAGCAATAACGTTGCCCAGAGTGAAGCCCATAGCCTCAAGTTCCGGGACACTCGCGCTGAAATTCACGGAAGGGTTGGTGTTCGGGCCTGCAACCTTGAGCGTTCCTGTGAGGCTGCCCTTGAGGTCAACACCTGAAGCTGAGGCAAGCGGTGAAAGTGCAAGATCCGTAAACCTGAAGTTGAAGTCCAGCGGTGATTTTCCTGACACTGTGGCCGTCCCTGCACCTGTGATTGTCCCCGGGCCGCTCTTTGCGTTGAAGCCCCCAAGCATGAGGTTGTCGCCGTTCTTGCTGAGTACTGCGCTGACCCCGGAGAAAGTTATACCGCTGGCAGTGATGGATTTTGCCGCCGCGTTGATGCTTATGTGCTCAAGTTTCGTCAGGTCGCCATTCAGGGCAGTAGTGAGCTCTATATCCCTTGCTGTGATCATGTCCATTGCCTGAATGTTCGGCGATGACACAAGAAGATTCACTGCCGGGCTGTCTGCAGTGCCCTGGACTTTCAGCCCTGCATTCACCGTTCCCTTGAGTGAGTATTGCGCGATGTCCGGGACGTAGGCTTTCAGTGCCTCCGGGGTCATCCTGATAGTTGCGCTAATGTTGAGGCTTGGATTTCCCGACGGAAGAGGCCCTATAGTTCCGCTCAGGTTTATGGGCATTCCGTTTAGAGTTCCTTCTGATTTGCTGATGGTCAGTGTCTTGTCTGAGAACGCAAAGTTTATTGACGGCTTGGTGATTTTCTGCTCCCATCCCGAAAATTCCGGGCTTGTGAGTGAACCAGTAACGCTTGGGTCTGACGTTGTACCCTTCACCGTAACTGAGGCAGTGATTACCCCGGCCAGCTTGTAGCTCGGTGCGTCAGGTATCATGTTCTCCACACGCTTAATGTCCAGCCCGGCAATCTTGGCGGTTATGTCCATCTTGGGGGCAGTCAGTACTGAGGCTATGCTCCCGTTGATGTAGCCGCTTGCTCCCTCGAACGTGAATTTTCCGTCAACGTTGGCCGTGTCGCTGTGAGCTAGTTTCATCTGTGCGCGTATGTCTGTGAGAGTCTTTCCGTCATAGGCTATTCTTGGGGCGGTGAAGTTCACCAGACCGCTTAATGCATTTACCGGGCCGCTGATGTTTGCGTTGAAGGCCGATACTTTGCCGCTAAGTGCCTTGAGTTCCGGGATGTCTAGGATTTTATCGAGACCTTGAAGGTTTGCCTCACTCCCGTCAAGTTTCACCATCACAGAGACGGGCTGATTAGGTCTGAATGCCGCCGCAAGTTCCCCCTGCAATGGGACGTTGAACGCGCTCGCCTGAAGGTTGCTGACTGAGACGCGGTAACCAGAGTACGCAAGGTTTGCGCTTGCACGCTCGACAGGGTAGCCGTAAATCTTTGAGCCCTTGTAGTCGACTGAGCCAGAGAATTTCGGGTTGCTGGTCTCGCCCGTAACGTCAGCGGTGAAGTCAGCTCTTCCGACAAAATCCCGTGAGCTCAGAATTTCCGGGTAAATCGCAGTAATCTCCATGAGGTCAAAGCTCTCACCTGAAGCGTGGAAGTCGAGCCTCCCTCCAATCATGCCGCCGGTCGCAAGAATTTTCCCCGCACCAAGATAAAGCTCTGCCCTGTTCGCCGCCGTGAGCCCTGCAGACTCGCCCATGTCGATATTTCCGCGTAATGGGAGGCCGTTAATGCTCCCGTCAATGTCAATGTCGAATGCCGGGAATGTTGCGCCGATTTCGTTCACCCTAAGAGCTCCGAACTGTGAGGAAAAATTGCTGTCCAGTATGCTGAAACGGTCTATCGGTATTTCAGGCATCGGGTCAGCCTCGTCCGCGAATGCCGGGGTTGCTGTGAATGAGACTGACTGTGAGGCTGAGACTGTGGGGGACAGCTGGAAGTTCTGGACGGTAGTGATGAGCTGGTTGATGTCCGCGCTGATCCCGCCGATTGAGATTTCCGCGAGCCTTGGGTTTCCTGCGAGGATTGCCGGGATGTTGAGCCTCCCGGAAAGGAAGCCTGCCGAGAAAATTTCCTGATTGTTCCTTCCGTCCTTGAAGGCAAAATTATGGAGGGTATAGCCTTTTATGGGGTTGCCTGTGATTTTTTCGGCTGTGAGTTCAAGACTGTAGTTTTTGGCGAGGTAGTCCTTTGCGAGGCTAATAGCTATGTTTCCTCCGATGTCTGCGAATGAGAACAGCACTCCCGCCACAATAAGGACAAGGAACAAGAGGAACAAGAATTTCATGAACCCTCCGGCCCGTCGCTTGAACCTTCTGCGGGCAGCTTTCCTTCTTCTTCGTTTTCCCATTTGAGGTATAAGGATGTCATCTGCCACCAATAAGATCAACGCTCCTTTTTTTGTTGTGAATGACTTTGCGCGTAATTATAAGGCATAAAACATGATATAGTTACAGCTTGCGGAACAACAGCAAAAATTCTAACAGGAGAAAGAACTTTACATGTCATTTATTTTTCCGGCGTTAATATTCACGTTAAGCCTATCGTTTTTCTTGAGGGCCTCATCATCTCATGCCTGCATGACCGTACTTGTAGGCAAGAACGCATCATCAACCGGTGAAGTTCTTGTTGCCCACAATGAGGACGCACCGGGACGCTACATCATGCAGACCCACCTAGTGCGCAAGCTCAGGAGGCACCCCGGCACTAAGGCACGCTTTGAGCCATGGACTGCCGAACTCGAACTGCCCTCCAACCGAACGAGCCTCTTCTGGTCCGAGGCAAAGACCTATGACCCGGAGACACCCGGCCCGTCATTCTGCGACATGTACATTAACGGCTATGGTGTGGTGATATGCTCGAACAACTGCGCGGAGTCCAGGGAGGACAGCCCGGAGCTCACTGACGGGGGGATCGGCTACGGTCTGAGGCGTATTGTCGCTGAGAGTGCCCACACGTCGAGGGAAGCCGTAGAGATTGCCGCACACCTCGTTGATGAGTACGGCTATGCATCGAGCGGAAGGAGCTATGCTTTTGCCGACAAGGAAGAAATTTACGTGATGCAGGTAGTTCACGGGAAGCACTACGCAATCCAGCGCGTCCCTGATGATGAGGTTGCAGTAATCCCTAACCACTACACCATTCACGAACCCGACAAGAAGGCTCCGGGCTACAAGAAGCTCATAGAGTACGCGACAAGCCGGGGATGGTACAAGCCAGAGGACGGGGCGTTTGACTTCAAGAAGGTATACCAGTCTGAAGGGTCATATGCTGAGGAGAAGAACACTCACCGGCATGTGAGGGCGTTGCAGATTCTCCTTGACATCGATTTGTCCGCCCTCCTTGAGGAAAAAAAGAAGTGGGAACCCCTCCCGTTCTCGATTAAGTCGGCTCACCCCGTGAAGATTGAGACGCTCAAGAAGATTTTGCGGACTCACTTCGAGGATACGGCATCATTCACAGCGGGGGATAACTCGCCACACTTCCAGAAGCCCCTTACCGTCTGCAACATTGACACACTGGAGAGCACGATAGTCCAGGTACGCCACAACCCCGACAGGATAATCATACGCAAGGCACTGGGCAGGCCATGTTTCTCGCCATATCTCGCGTGGTACTTCGGAATACTCGCTGACCCTGAAGGCTACGAGGACAAAGACCCCGAAACCTCACTCGCCGAACACTTCAAGACAACCCCGGAAGATATGGACTTCAAGGCTAATGCGTGGTTCAGGGCAATGGAGATACAGGCGGCAAGCGACATACTCTACTCGGAGAAAGCTAGGGACATACGCGCAAGGATACATAACTTTGAGGAGGAGCAGGAACGACGGCTTAAGGAGATTGACTCACAGCTTGAGCTCAGGATACGGAACAGGCCAGACATAGCGCGCGCAATGATGGAGGGTGCTGTGATGAACTGGTCAGAGGAGATCGAGGCATTCACTGAGGTCATGAGGAAGGAGCTCAGAATCATAAAGGCTGAGGCTCTTGATGAGGCAGTGAAGGGCGGGACTTTCAGGGTGATGATACCCGGCTATGTCCCTGAGCTTGACGTTGCGGGCATAAAGTGCGGGCCCTCGTATGCTGACTATGGCAGGTGGTCGAGCTGTTCGGGCGCAAAGAATGACGGGGGCGGCCTTGTCCTTGAGTTCACTGGCGGCGGTTGGCTCAACGATGCAGTGCCTTGCTTGATGGATCTCTACATGCTGATTCCAGAGAAGTCCGGGAAGAAACGTGCAGGCAGCGTAAAAATGAAGGTGAGGGGTTGATGTCATGGCCGGAAAGAAAAACTCAAACGAGGCGGTAATCCAGCAGCTCATGAAGTTAGGCCCGTTGAAGGCGGCAATAGTACTAGTAGTTGCGGCTATAGTGTGGCTATTTGGCGGCGGCAACCTCCCCATCACTCAGGACACCCCCGGCAACGTCAGCACCAACCCGGACATAGTGGCTGGTGTAGTCGTCCGGGTCGTTGACGGTGATACTGCAGTGGTACGGGTTGACGGCCAGGACAGGCGCGTGCGTATGCTTGGGGTTGATACCCCGGAGACTGTGCACCCGAACAAGCCCGTGCAGTTCTACGGGAAAGAGGCCAGCAACTTCACGAAGGAAGCCCTCAATGGCAGGCAGGTATGGCTTGAGTACGACCAGAACCCGCAGGACAGGTACAACCGGCACTTGGCTTATGTGTGGCTCAAGAATCCGGGGACAATCAACGAGGCATCAATACGTGAAGGAATGTTCAACGCCAGATTGCTGCTTGGGGGTTATGGCAAGGTCATGATCATAAAGCCCAATAAACGCTACGAGGAACTCTTCAAGAAGTTCCAGGAAGAGGCAAAGAGCGCGAGGTTAGGGGTATGGTCTCAGTAGTACAAGGCACTATGCTATACTGGATTTCACGGAGTTTACTTCAAGAGGAGGAAAATTATTCATGTTAGGTTACGGATTAGACCCGACAATAATCGTAGTTATCCCCGCGCTGCTTCTTTCCATGTGGGCACAGTCCCGCGTTCAGTCAACGTTCAACCAGTACAGCCAGATAGCCGCAAGGGGGAACGTTACAGCCGACAGCGTTGCACGTATGCTCCTGACACTCTACGGTATGGCGAACATGCCCATCAACCACGTATCAGGAAGCCTCACAGACCATTACGACCCACGAAACAAGACCCTCAACCTTTCGGACAGTGTTTACGGGAGCAGGAGCATCGCATCAATCGGTGTGGCGGCTCATGAGGTCGGCCATGCAATACAGCATCACGAGTCATATTCACCGCTGATATTCAGGAATACTATTGTCCCGGTCGTCAATATATGTTCGAGCGCGTCAATGCCACTGTTCATTATTGGCCTCGTTGTCGGCAACTTCATGCTCGTGAACATTGGCATCATGCTTTTCACGGGAGCTTTGGTGTTCCATCTGGTTACCCTGCCAGTTGAGATTAACGCAAGCTCAAGGGCATTAACCCTCCTAGAACAGACACATACCCTAGCACCTGATGAGCTCGCCGGGGCAAAGAAGGTACTCAATGCGGCGGCCTGGACATATATTGCGGCAGCGTTGATGTCATTGCTCCAACTGGTCAGGTTAATCCTCATAAGCAGGTCAAGGAGAAGGAGTTAAAGAGTTGCGCGGAATTGAAGCTGCCCTAACTGTCCTAACGTCAGATAACGGGGGCAAATTTTCGTCCGAGTCTCTGAGGATACTAGCAGACCGTGAACACATGAAGGCACCTGACATTTCCCTTGCCTCGTCGCTGGTCTATATCACAATGAGGCGGCGCGAACTCTGGGAGAAAATCTCATCTGACTACATACGCTCAAAGGACAAGCTCCCTCCTGCCGTGAACATGGCCGTAATCATGGGCACTGGAGGACTCCTCGAACTCCGAAGGTTCTCCGGGGGTGTCCTCGTCAACGGGATAATCTCCTGCCTCAAGCACGACAGGAACACCGCGAAATATTCCGGGCTGGTTAATGCCGTCCTCCACAAGGTCATAGATGCCGGGAGCGATACGCTGGAGAAGTTCAGGAAGTCCCCGACGGTTGAAGGCCGGGCAATGTGGGCAGGGTTTCCCGTGTGGTCATTGCCCGCGTGGCTGAAGACATGGAACAGGCAGGAACTCTACGGGCTCTTTGAGCTTACAGCCCTACCCTCATACTCGACACTCAGGGTAACGCCGGGAAAACTCACGGAACTATCACAGCTACTAGACGCTAGGGAGATACGCTACACACCTTCCGGCATATCGGGGGCACTCAGGCTTGAAGGCAGCATATTGCCCGCGAACGTTCCGGGGTTCTCTGAGGGACTCTGCACGGTTCAGGGTGAGGGCTCAATACTTGCGGCCTCAATCGTCGGGAAGTTCTACAGCGGCGGCCTAGTCCTCGACATGTGCTCAGGCCGTGGGGTTAAGGCAGGGCAGGTACTCCAGGAATGCCCCGGTTCACACGCTGAATGCTGGGAGATCTCGGAAGGTCGCTCAAAGAGTGCAGGCCGTGAACTCGAACGTCTAGGTGTCTCGGAACGTTCAACCCTCAAAGTCGGCAATGCTCTATCACTTGAGCCGGATGGTGTTCCGGGGTTTGTGGTGCTTGATGCCCCGTGCTCAGGCTCCGGGACGTGGAACAGGAAGCCCGAATCAAAATGGCGGCTCGACTGGAAGAAACTCGATGCCCTCGTGATGACGCAGAAGAAGCTCCTTGAACGCGCCGTGAAGCTGTGTGTTCCGGGAGGGTATGTGCTCTACATTACGTGCTCACTGCTGAAACAGGAGAACGAGAACGTAATCGCCGAAGTCCTTGCGTCATGTCCTGAATGCGCGGAAGTCTCAGGGCTCATTGACTGGAAGGGCAGTGCGTTCCACAAGGGGAAGCCCTACGGTGTCTATATATGGCCGTGTGAGGCGTGGCTTGACGGTTTCTATTGCTCGTTGATACTCAAAAGGTGAGAGAGGTCATAAAACTTGGCAACATTCCAGGAAGTTAAAGGCAATAATTTCTTTGAGCTCTGCAAAAACGGTACTGCTGACGAAATCCTTGACGCAATACGCAACGGTGCAGATGTCAACGCTGAAGATGAACGGGGAGTAAAACCGCTCGGACTTGCGGTAATCTTCAACAAGAACGCCGGGGCAGTAAAGGCACTCATAGATTCCGGGGCAAGGATGAAGCTGGAGGAGAGAAGCTACACAGAGCTTATAGCCTTCACGAGGAAGAACCCGCCATCACATGAAGTAATCGCGCTCCTCATGGAGTACGGACTATTGACGGACGTTAGGGCATATGACGGAACTACTGCACTGATGCTTGCCTCATCTGGAAATGACCCCGATATTGTCAGGGCACTCATCAAGTCCGGGGCTGATGTCAACGCAACACGCTATGACGGACTTACCTCGCTTATGGCTGCCTCAAAGAGAGATACCCCCGAAATCGTCAGCCTGTTACTCGATGCCGGGACAGTCGTGAACTCAACCGACACAAACGGAATGTCAGCACTCCATCACGCCGCTATGAACACCCATAATCCCGAAATCGTCAGGATGCTCATAGAGGCCGGAGCTTGGGACACACTCGACAAAAACGGAAGGACTTCCCTGATCCTTGCGGCCATGATGAACACTCCCGAAATTTTAGGCTTGCTCATTGAGGCAGGCTCGGACGTTCACATTAGGGACAATGACGGAAGAACAGCACTCGACAACGCAAGGGAGAATGACAGGCTCAAAGGAACGGAAATACTCGGAAGGCTTGAAGAATTAAGCAGGTAATACGTTCAGAAAGACAGGAGAGATAAATTACATTGGCAACATTCCAGAAAGTGAAGGAACAAAATTTTATCGAGCTTTGCGCGGACGGAAGCCTTCAGGAAATAAAGCAGGCCCTGAGTTCAGGGGTTGATGTCAACGCTTTCGTCAATGCCGCAAATGAGTTCGGCTCTACTCCGCTGTTCATGGCCGGACGTGAGAATACCCCCGAAGTCGTCCAGCTCCTCATAGACTCCGGGGCAGACGTGAACTACAGAGCTTATGACGGCAACACTGCCCTCATGTGGACAGCCTCAGACAACACCGCAGAAGTGGTTGACGTTCTCCTTAGGGCCGGGGCCGACGTGAATGCCGCACGGTATGACGGACTGACCCCCCTCATGGGTGCCGCAAAGAAGAATACCCTAGAGGTCGTCAAGCTCCTCCTGAAGGCCGGGGCTGACGTTCACGCAAGGGACAGCATAGGAATGACCGCCCTCCATCACGCGGCAATGAACAACCCTGACCCCGAAATCTGCAACGCACTCATAGAGGCAGGCTCTGATGACACCGTGAACAAAAACGGAAGAACCGCGCTCATACTTGCGGCCATGATGAACACCCCCGAAGTCGTGAATGCCCTCATTGACGCGGGAGCTGACACGAAACCTGTCGACAAGGACGGGAAAACTGCACTCGATCATGCCCGCGAGAATGACAAACTTAAAGGGACTGATGCATTACGAAGGCTTGAACGTCTCAGCATGGAGGTAAAAATTTGAGGAAGAACAACGGAGGAATAGTACTAACAACACTTTTCATAGTGGTAGCGATAATTTTTGCGTCTGGTGCAATCGCTGTCTATACCGTCTTCATGAAGCCAGAAACAAAATCCCAAGTCCCAGAGCTCAGGGACAAGCCTACTATTGACGCTGTAGCTATGGCCGAAAGTCTTGGCCTCGTCGTTCAGCTTGAACAGGTCGCCTCAACACTCCCTGAAGGAAGGGTTTTAGCCCAGTCCCCGGAGGCAGGAAGTGAGCTCCGAAAAGGTCAGGTTATAGTGTTGCAGGTCAGCAAAGGCGGCGAGCTCCACGCAGTCCCGGACGTTAAAGGAAGGACGCTGGCAGATGCCCAGACTGAGATCAAGGCTCAAGGTTTCGCACTCGGTGATGTTGTGAGGATACGAGAACCCAATACTCAGGCCGGAACAGTCATAGCCCAGAGCCCGGCGGCACCTGCAAACGTTGCGGCAGGACGGAAGATTGACCTCCTCGTTCAGGACGGAGGAAGCTCCAGCGGTGTCCTCACTGTCCCGGACGTGAACAGGATGACCGAGAAGGAAGCCCGCGACGTACTCACTGCGGCAGGGCTCAAAGTTCAGGGCACTGACAGGGTATACAGCCCCTTGCTCCCTGAAGGGCTCGCGATTGAGACCAGACCAGCAGCAGGTAGCACAGTAAGATCCGGGCAGGGGGTAATCCTCAAGCTCGCAACCCAAAGGAGACCTGCCGGATTCATGGACGCAAACGCATCATCAACCTCAACGGCAGGAGGTACAGCCCGCCGCGTAACCAGTCAGCCCGACGCGAACACGTCAACCCCGCAATCACAGCCCAAACCCCAGACCGCAACCACACCCTCAACGCCCGCATCACCTCCGGCACAACAGCAGGAAGAGTTCACCGGCGACGACTACGCACGGACACCCTCAAGGCCAGCAACTTCCCAGCAACCCCAGCAGAGAGCCTCAACCCCAGCCCAGCCGCCAGCTCAAGCATCAACGCCCGCATCGTCAGGAAGGAACAAGACAGCAAGAATACGTTATGTTGTCCCGCCAATAACAAGACCCATGAACCTGCGGATTGAGGTTACTGACCCTTCAGGCAAACGCGACGTAATGAACCGTCAAGTCAGGAGCGGCGAAAGCATCAACACCACAGCTAGCTACACTCAGGAATGCGTAATCACTATATACTTGGGCGGCGACTTCGTATGGCAGGAAAAGCAGAGGTGATTCATCTTGCGTGAAGTGATTTTTGCCCCCTCACTATTGGGAGCTGACCCCCTCGACATTTCAGGGAGTATCGGGAGCCTCAACGGTAATTATGACTGGTTGCACCTCGACATTATGGACGGCCATTTTGTGCGGAACTTGTCCTTTGGCCCGGAGTTCTCACGTTCGCTGAGGAAGAGATACCCGGATTCATTCATTGACGCCCACCTCATGACTGACAGGCTCGAAACTATACTGCCCCTGTTCCTGAAGGCCGGAGCGTCATCAATCACCGTTCATGCTGAGGCAGAACCCCACCTCCTACATGCCACACTGACAGCCATACATGAAGCCGGGATAAAGGCAGGGATTGCGTTATGTCCTCCCACGAACCTAGCCAGCATTGAGGCAGTATTAGGGCTTGCTGATTTGGTGCTGGTTATGTCGGTAACTCCTGGATTTGGCGGGCAGAAGTTCATTGAGAGGTCGCTCGAAAAAGTCAGGGAGTTAGTGAGCATTAGGGAGGCCGGGAAATATAATTACCTGATTGAGATTGACGGCGGAATAAATGAGGATAATATAACCCGTGCAGTACTTGCAGGCTGTGATGCTGTCGTTATGGGCAGTGCATTGTTCAGGAACGACAACCCCGGCTTATGGCTTGAAGGTCTGCGCGTGAAGATAAAGGAGGCAATGAATAACCTTGAATGAACGGAATGATGCCCTTGTTGAGCTTGGGCACATGATAACGGAACGGCGTGAAGCTATCGGCATGACTCTTGAGACAGTATTTGACCGCACCAAGATACGGCCTGAATACCTGCGCGGCATCGAGGAGGGAGACTATAAGGGCTTTCCCGAAGTCGTGTACATTAAGGGATTTGTGCGGACATACCTGAAGCTAATCGGTGCTGAAGACCTGCAAGATGACTTCATGGCTCAGCTCGACAGGACACAGAACCCACAGCAGGGCTCAACCCACAGGAAGCAGCAGGAAGCCCGCCAGCAAAAGAACATGAGCAGCATTCTCAGCAACGGCTCGTCAGCTCCCAAAGGATTCAAGCCCGCAAGTCATTTCTGGTTGTTCCTGGTGCTTGTCCTTGCACTTGTGGGTACGGGGGCTTATGTCTGGTATGCAGTGAGCTACGGAGGGTTAGACCTGCGGAATCTCAAGCTCTTCAACTTTGGAGGCAACGGAGCATCAATACCCCTCACGGAAAATCTCTCGCCCGACATTTCCGCAAGCCTGTCGGGTGATATTGCTGGTATACCTGTCTCGGTCGATGAGGCAGTCTCGGCTGAACCAGAACCCGAAATCACCCCCTACCTCGAAATCCACGCAGTCAATGACGTATGGCTCAGCGTTACCCTCGGAGGGAACTCACAGCCCGTACTCAGAAGGACGGTAAAACGTGGCGACGTAGTACGCTGGGACCTGACCGCCCCGGCACGTGTGGTGATAGGACGGCCAACAGCGGCGCAAATCATCCTCAACGGCAGGGACTTAGGCATCGCCAACCCAACGGCCAAACGTTCGGAGACATACATCTACAATCCTGACGGGACATATAGCACCGTACAGAGACGAAGCACATCAAGGTAGCCTATCAGGAAGACAGACGGCAGGTTTCACGTGATTAGTGGGGCCTGCTGTTTTTTCTTGCGCGTTAAACTTCAAGGCGTTATCATTTATCCGTAAAATTTCAGCATAAACTATTACAGAGGAGCTATGTACATGGCAGCAGAGGCAGTAAAGCCCTGGTGGCGCGAGACAATAGAAACAATCGTCTGGGCGTTTGTCCTTGCGATGATTATACGGACGTTCATCATTCAGGCATTCTGGATTCCAAGCGGCTCAATGATCCCGACACTTGAGATTAACGACAGGGTACTAGTCGCAAAATTCTGGAACTGGTTTTTCCCACCGTCAAGAGGCTCGCTCTATGTCTTCAGGTATCCCGTTGACCGTGAAAGGGATTTCGTGAAGAGGGTCATTGCCATACCGGGCGACGTTGTGGACATTCAGAACGGAACAGTGTACATCAACGGCAAGCCAACCGAAGAACCCTACGTGAAGAACCATGATCGTTATACCCTGAGACGCTCAAATCTTTTCCCTGAAGTCCCGTTCACCGTCCCTGAAGGAAAATACTTCATGCTTGGCGACAACAGAAGCAACTCACAGGACAGCCGATATTGGGGATTTGCCGACATTAGCGACATGAGAGGGCCTGTGTTCCTGCGATACTGGCCGCTGAACCGAATAGGCATCCCAAGATAGAGGACTCAGGAATTGCCGCGAACTGTATGGTATCCGGGGCACATGGCCAAAGGAAGCCGGAAGCTCCGGGAACTTGCCGACAAACTTGACGTTATCGTTGAGGTCAGGGATTCACGGGCTCCTGCCTCGACATCTTCACCGCTGATTAACTCACTCGCAAAAATCAAGCCCGTAATACATGTACTCTCACGCCGTGATTTAGCCGACAGTGAGAAGCTGGCAGTATGGATGAACTCACTCAAGCATACATATTCCGCCGACCTCCGAAAACGTGAAGGTCTCCAGAATATCCGCAGGGCAATAATGAACTTCAAGCCCCCGCACCGTGAAGTCAGGCTTGCGGTAATAGGCATTCCGAACGTGGGAAAGTCCTTGCTGCTCAACTCGCTAATCGGCAAATCCGGCGCATCAGTCGGAAATATCCCCGGCATCACAAAGTCCGTGAACTGGTACAAGAATGAGGGAATGCTGATCGTCGACAGTCCCGGAATACTTGACCCCCACTCTGAACCGGGAGCTCACATGATCTTGTCGTGGCTCGGGTGCTCGAAGGCTGAGGTAGTCGGTGGCTGGGAGAATGCCGCAATATCCCTCGTGAAGTTCCTGACCTGTAACGACATGGCCGGGCTGATACCTGTTGAGCCTGACGACATCCCCGCAATCACTCTTGAGCTCATAGGCCGCAAGTATGGCTGTCTCATCTCTGGCGGAAGGGTGAACATGGAGCTTGCCGGGCAGAAATTCATCGAGGCTTTCAGTTCCGGGAGGCTTGGGAAAATCTGCCTTGAAGTTCCTAGCGGTGAAAGGGCAATAGACTTCCACGATGACGACGAGGCAGCTTACGTTGTTTAGGGATCTCATCCTTCCCCCGCGCTCCGAACCCGAAGAGGCTCGCGAACTCCTCCATGAACTCGCAAGAAGGGGCTGTGTCATTGGCACCGATGAGGCAGGAAGGGGAGCATTGGCCGGGCCTGTTGCCGCCGCATCCGTGTACCTTACTCCCGAACAGGAAGAGAGATTAACCGCCTTGAAGCTCAGGGACTCAAAGAAGATTACAGCATTGGGACGGGAGAAGCTCTTTTCGGCCATGAACGAGATGGGCGTAATGTGGCGTGTATTTTTCGGGGACGTTGGGAGGATTGACAGGGATAACGTCCTTCAAGCCTCACTGTGGACAATGGGGCGTTCCGTTGAGCTCCTGACACAGTGCCTGCCGTCAAAGCCTGCCTGCGTCATCGTTGACGGTACGGAGAGGATACCGGGGCTTGACGTTCCGCAATGGACGCTGATACGTGCCGACAATCTCATTCCTTCAGTTTCGGCGGCCTCAGTCGTGGCCAAAGTCATGAGGGACAGGCTGATGCTCAAGATGAGTGAGAGATACCCCGGCTACGGTCTCGAAAGGAATAAGGGCTACCCTACGAGGCAGCATATGGAGGCAGTGAGGGTTATGGGAATGACAGAGATACACAGGCGGACATTCTGCCGTAAAATTCTTCATGGGAGGGAAAAATAGCAATGCCGCCGATAAACGTTCAGGTAGACCAAGGATATAGCAACAGCTACAGCCAGCAGGGAATAAGCACAAACGCACGGCAAGGCCAAATCTCGACACAGCCACAGATACAATCACCTGCCCAGATTGCCGCAAGATTAGCCGGAGTAAGGACAGGTCAGGTAGTCGAGGGCAGCGTTTTGTCTCAGGCTCAGGATGGGACATACTTAGTTCGTGTTGACGTGAACGGTGTACCTCAAGAGCTCCGTGCAAAGGCTACGGTCTCGCTTATACCGGGCGAACACTTCCGGGCTGTCTGGGATGCTTCAGGGCCTGACGGGGTCCCTGTGCTGAGGCTCTCACAGGGTGAATTGTCGTTCTTGTCGCAGATTCCGGCAAGAGACAGGGAGCTTGCTACTGCACTTCTTGCGCGCGGCCTGCCACTGAGTGATGAGGTGCTGACGGCGATAAAGGACGCATGGAGGAAGTCAGGCAGTGAGGGCGGGAAACTCTCATCATTCATTGAGCTCTGGGCTCGTGATGTTCCCATGACGCTGGAGAACGCATCGTTGCTCTCACAGTATGCGGCCATGAACGGGGCAGAGGCTACCGAAATGTGGAACAGGATACGCAAGGAACTCAAGGAGCGCACAAAGTCAGGTGAAGACCCTGTGAAGGTGTTGAAGTCCATGAAGGAGGGCAGTGATGACATCGCCAAGTTCCTTCAGGCACAATCTATCCTCATGAAGTCCCCGCGTAATGAAGTCAACCCTTCGTTGCTGGCGGCACCATTCTGGCCATTGATGGACAACACACAGCAGAACTTGACGGCAAAAGTCTACGTAGGACGCTCAGCCTCGGACAATGACGGTCAAAAATATTGGCAGGTAGGTTTTGGGATTACCGGCTCATCATTGGGGGAAGTAGGGGGGCTTGTCGAGAGCGACGGGAAGAGCTGCAACCTCACCCTCAATGCAGAGAAAGCCTCAACGTGCAGGCTCATCGAGAAGAGGCGGCGTGAACTCCGGCGGGAACTTCAGGGTGTGGCGATCCCTGTAACGTTCATCGGTATAGCGTTGAAGTCCCCGGAGGTCGAACGTGATGCGCTCCTTGCCGGGCGCGGACTGGATATTACCGTATGAGCCTGAGCATCTTCTTCACTGCCCGCACTGCTGCCCTGAGCATGGGTATTCCCTTGAGCTTTTCCCTGATGCTTCGTTCCTTCATGATGTGGAAGAGATGGCTGAAGTATTCTGCTGCTACCGGGCAGTAGTACATGTAGGCCTCGGGGCTGTCAGCAGGTGGAAATGCGTTCATGTACTTCATGAAGTCAGATGCGTCAATCATGGGTGAAGTGTCCTCATCGTGAAAGTATTTCCTGAGATTCTTGCTGATGTAATAAAGGTGCGGTCCTGCATAAAGTTTTGCTCCTGCAAATATAGATAATGATGAGTCAATATACGTTATATTCAGATTATGGACTTGATCTAGTGCAGACTGATATCCGTTCAGGTAATACGAGCGTGGGATAAGTATGGCTTCTGCATTGTCAGGGAGGAAAATAATATTGTGTGAGCATGACCCTATCGTCGAGGCAAAGCTCCTGCATCCTGCCAACATTATTAATTGCTCATCAATCGATAGACTCTCAGGATGAACTATCTCGTAGCCTTTGGACGCAAAATATCTTTCCAGCTTGTCCTCGCCAAATGTTTTGCCTCCTGCGTATGATGAGTAAGAGTAATAAATCCTTTCTGGAGTAAAATTTTCGGTATTTCTTCCGGCAAAAGCCCTGACAGAATCGATAATGCCCACATATTCGGATGTGAAGAAATGTTTTCTCTGTGTTGCTGTAGCATATTTTCTATTTTTTGACATAAAGAAGCATTCATCAGGCAGTATAACCCTTTCATATTTTGTGGGCTCAGTAATTTGAACGAGCATTAAGGTGTTGACTCCAAGTATTTCGAGCAGTCTCCTGTGATTTTCGCTGTACCTAGCGGCAAAACTTGAACCTTGAAGGCATATAAGCTGACATTGTGAAAATTTCTCACGATAATCAAGCGTATTTAGAAACCATAGCAACCTGAGGCTGTCAGTGATAAAGTGACCCCATACTCCCATAAGAACTCCTGTGTGTATTACTGTCTCATTCCTGAAAGGTATGTCTTCAAGGCTGAAGCCTATATTTTCTGCCACGCAAGACAGTTTAGTGCATATAGTGTTCCCAGCATCAATGTCCCACACTCCCCCATCCCTGAAACTGCTTCCTATGATGTAATTACCATTACTGTCGAACAATCCGCCTTCGTTTACACCTTCAATATAGGGCAGTACGGTGCAGTTCTCAACTACGCGATAACTGAGCTTTTTGTTTATTAAACTTTCTGTGTGAATATTTTTGATGTAGTATTCCTTATCGTACAAAAAGTCATAATTAGTCTGGTCTGGTCTGGTCTGGTCAATTATGATGCCATTTTTCATTTTGTCAAGCTCCTTTCTTTGGATTTTAAGCAGAAATATTCTAGCACAAGTTTTAGCCCCCATGAAGTATAATAGCTCCATCATGGCAGACAACAACAAACCAGACAAGGCCGTAGCGGTCAAATACGACAACCAGAGCATGAGAGCCCCCCAAGTAGTGGCCAAAGGTGAGGGCTTCATTGCGCGCAAGATCGTTGAACGTGCAATAGAGGCTGACGTTCCCATCGTTGAGGATGCCGCACTCGTCTCGGCGTTAATCTCCCTTGAGCTCGGCGAGGAGATCCCTTCGGAGCTCTATGAGGTAGTTGCGCGGGTATTGGCGTGGGTCTACAAGCTCGACAAGGAATCATCAGCCCCCCCAAAGATGCGGCCATGACAGAATCACAGGAGCTCGGAAAATTCGCGGAGGACACAGCCGCCGAATATCTCCTGTCCATTGGCTGGAAGGTCCTCGAACGAAACCACCGCAACCATTACGGGGAGCTTGACATCATAGCGGCCGACACAAAGGCAATCCCTGAAGAGCTGGTTATCGTTGAGGTCAGATGCCGGACAATCGGGAAAACTCAGGGTGCATTAGACTCTATCGGCTCCCGGAAACTTCGGGCACTCATCAGGTCATCAATGGAGTATGTGGAAAATATAGGCTGGCCGGGTTTCTGGAGGATTGACGTTGTGGCTATCACCCTCAAAGGCAGGAATGACGCTCAGGATTGGGAGCTTGAGCACATCAGGGACATAACCGCCGGAATGAACGTGTCATCATAGCCTGTAGCCCCGCCGTGTAATCATCTTCCCGTCAAGTATGTATGTCTTCGAGTTCCCTATAATCACAGTGCATAGCATGTCAATTTTCGGGCATTCCCTAATTTTCGCGAGCGTCATAATTTCGTGGGAGCTCCCTTCACGTCCTGCATTCCGTACGTAGCCTGCTGGTGTCTCAGGAGGGTAGTACTTCAGGACAATATCACAAGCCCGCCTGAAGTGTTCGGGACGTTTTGAGCTTGAAGGGTTGTAGATGCAGATCACGAAATCCCCGGAACATGCCGCCTTTAACCGCCGCTCTATCGTTCCCCATTCAGTGAGGTAGTCGCTGAGGCTGATAGTGGCGTAGTCGTTCATGAGTGGGGCACCCAGTATTGCCGCGCATGAAGTAGCCGCCGTTATCCCCGGCACAATCTCAACGTCAACACCTGAGCCTGCCGCAGCCTCAAGCATTAAGCCCGCCATCCCGTAGACCCCGGCATCACCGCTTGAGATTAACGCAACGGACTTCCCGAACTCACGGACGAACAGCAAGGCCATGTTGCACCTGTCGAGCTCCTGACCCATCCCGGAGGAGAACAGGATTTTTCCCGGCACCAAATCACGCACAAGGTCAATATATTTTGTGTAGCCTGCAATGATGTCGCAGGACTGCATGATGCTCAAGGCTTCCGGGGTAATTTCTTCGGGACTGCCGGGCCCGATGCCTACAACGTAAATCATTAAAGCATGACACGCTCCCTAACATAATAATTTCCTGAAATAGTACCGCAAAACAGGCTTGTATGATGACAGCCTGCCACGTATCCGCCGCCATAACCCCCGGCCGGATTTATTGGGGCTTGGCCTTTTATCTTCTGGCATGAACGCTATATCAATTCCCTGTTTCCTGAACTCTTCCGTGACAAATTCCCATGCTCTTTGTGAAAGATGACAGGTGTCAGCTATATATTCATACTTTGTCCTGTAATTGCTGTCAATGAGGCTGCTGAAAATGGAAAAGAACTTAAAGCCATGTTCCCGGCAAATTTCCTTCATTCTGTCGTTGAAGTATTCAGTTGCTTTGTTGCGCTCTACCTCAGCCCCGTAACGTGGATAGGTTGTGTCAATTTCCACGCTGTCATTCTGTGAGGCAACCGGCCCCCAAACATAAACGGGATTTTCGCGCGAAACGTACTGCAGAAATTCGAGGTAGTTTGACGTTATGCCATCGATTACCGGCCTGAAGTCCCCTCCGTATTTTTCAGCCTGCCGGAGGACGTGAACCCTGCAGTCTATTTCGCCGAATACACACATCACGGGCTGACCTCTGGCTATTACCCTGTGTTTCAGGAGAAATTCTGCCTTTTCGCGGGCTTGTGTGGAAGTACCTTATTTGTTCAGGTTATAAGCGAGTGCCGGGCCAAGGTGATATATCGAGAAATTCTTAACCAAGCTAGGATAAGTATTTATACCCCACCGTACGTGTTTTACGCAAATATGGTGTAAATGTCAGGTATTCATGCCCTCCGAAAAAGTTTACATGAGAATCACCAATGACTGCTATCTTTCTCACAGGCATTACTCACTGCTCCTTTCTGAAAATTCCTTTATTGCTTCAAGTGCCCTATTCCTGTGAAATTCGGCACGTTCCTTTTTGCCCCGTATCTTGCACTCAGGGAAGAGCCCCAAGTTCATGTTCATGGGCTGGAAGTGTGAAGGCTCAGCTGTCTTCAGGTAGTTCATGAGTGAGCCCAAGGCACTATCACGCGGCCATGACGGAAGAGATTTCCCCTCAAGTATCATTGAGGCGTTGATGCCCACTGCAAGTCCCATTGCTGTGCTCTCCATGTAGCCCTCAACCCCGGTAATCTGCCCGGCAAGAAAGACGTTCTCCCGTCCTTTGAGCCTCAGCCACTCATCAAGAACTGCCGGTGCATTCACTGAGGTGTTACGGTGCATTACCCCCAGCCTGACGAACTCGGCATGTTCAAGTCCCGGAATCATGGAGAAGACGCGTTTTTGTTCCGGCCATTTCAGCCCCGTCTGGAATCCAACAAGGTTATAGAGTGTCCCTTCAGAGTTGTCCTGCCTGAGCTGTACTGCAGCATACGGCTCACGTCCAGTTTTGGGGTCAACGAGGCCCCTGGGCTTCATCGGGCCAAATCTCAGGGTGTCATAGCCACGTTCAGCGAGTGCCTCAACAGGCATACATCCCTCGAAATATTGTCCCTTCTCGAAGTCATGGGGGAGGTTTCGTTCGGCATGTACCAGCTCGTCATAGAAACGTGAATATTCCTCCCTGTTCATCGGGCAGTTTATGTAGTCATTGCCCCGACCGTAACGCCCGGAAATAAACGCCTTCTCCATGTCGATACTTTCACGCATTATCACTGGAGCAACTGCGTCATAGAAATATATACGTTCCCCGGCAATGTCCTTGAGTTTTCCTGCGAGACTGTCAGACGTTAGGGGGCCTGATGCGATTATGGCTAGTGTGTCGGGAATTTGGGAGCATTCTTCACGTATCAGGGTAATGTTCGGGTGTGAGGTTATGCGGTGGGTTACGAGCCCGGCGAATTTCCCCCGGTCAACAGCAAGAGCACCTCCTGCAGGGACACGTGAGGTAATTGCGCAGGAAAGTATCAGGGAGTTCATGAGTGCCAGTTCTTCCTTGAGGATGCCTGCCGCTGATATTCTGCCGTCCTTGTTCTCTGAGCCCAGAGAGTTGCTGCAGACGATCTCAGCGAGGAGGCCGGTTTTGTGTGCTGGTGTCAGGAGGTTGGGGCGCATCTCGTAGAGCATGACTTTGTGGCCACGTTGGGCAATCTGATATGCCGCCTCAGAGCCTGCTAGTCCTGCACCTATTATGATTATGTCTGTCATCTTTTGATTGTTCCTATACTGCTAAGTCTAAGGGAAGGTCAGATATATCCTTGAGCCTTTTCCCGTTAATGAGAGTGTCCAGAATTTCAGATGAGTCATCAGAGCCAAATTCCTTTACTGCTTCGGCCAGTTCGTACAGTGCAAAGTGGTATACGCAATCTATATCCCCTGTACCAAGTGCAAGAGATGCAAGCCTTCCCGGCATTGGTTCTGCTGTAACCACAACAATGTGCGGGAGATGACCCTTCCTGTTACGTATAAGGTTAAGTGCTTCCGTCCTGCTGTTCTGAGCCCTGTCGCTCCTGATTGTGTACTTTGCCGAAATGCTGGCATGGAGTAAGGGCTTTCCTCCGTTTGACTTCCTTATGTCAGCATAAAGTGAAGTATTGCCTTCAACTATATTTGTGTGCAGGTTTATTTCATCATCCCCGTAAAGCTCCCTGTAAATTACAATGTCAGGAATTATTATGTAGTCGTTTCCTATAGAGGCCGCAAGTTTAGGATTTTCACTAACCAGCCTGTTGAGAAGTTCAAGATGTTCATACTGGGCAAAATTGCTTGTCTTTATCCCTGAACCTGCACGCGTTATTATCCATTTTCCGGGACGTATATCATCCAGTTTAAGGAACGTATCCTGCAGAAATTCTGACACTAGGACTTCAAATTGCCTGCCTAATATCTGGCCTGCTGTCTTGTTCATTATGTTGATGCCCGTACCGCATTTGCCGGAGATGATTTCTGCTGTCCTCAGTGCAACAGCTTTCGATGATGTGCTTGATGAATCCGCGTTCGATACAATGCCTTCATGGCTGACAGTTAGTATGTTGGTTTCGAGCATATGCCTGTGAAAGATTTTCCTTGCTTTTGATATTAGAGCCTCACTCATGAATTAAGCACTCCTTTATTTTCCTGCCTACAGCCTCAGCAACAGGAGGGGGAAAAGCATTCCCTATCATCCGGCATACTGCTGTCTTTTTTCCCGTGAACTCCCAAGTGTCAGGAAATCCCTGAAGCCTCGCAATCATCCTCGGTGTCAGCCGTATCATCCCTTCATGTCCGGGGCATGGAGCTTTATCCGCGATACTGCCGCCGTCAACTCCCATCGATGCCCATTCCTGCCTTGCCCTCACAGGTCCTAGGTCCGGGCCTCCATGCTTCTTTGATCCGCCCACAATTGACGGGGCAGGCTTGTCTGCATGAGCCGCCCAATATTCCGCACCTTCCCAGCCGTCCGATGCTGCAAGGTCGTACAGTGCTTCACCTACAGTAACTATATGGCCGCAATCGCCTTCAGGATATGTGAATAGTGTGTTCTGGTCATTGCGTATTCCTACGATAACGGCACGCTGCCTTGACTGCGGGACACCGAAGCATGATGCATTCACCAGCTTTATGAAGACCGTATAGCCCTGCGCCTCTATGCCGCTTAGGATTTCACGCCTGTAATCACTGAACCTGCCGGACAAAAATCCCCTTACGTTCTCAATCATGACTGCCTTGGGGTTAATCTCGCGTATAAGCCTGACAGCCTCTGAGAACAAATCACGCTCGTCATACTGTCCTAAGCCTTTGCCTGCTATCGAGAACGGAGGACAGGGCACGCCACCCGCTAGGAGATCCGCCCCATGATACTTTCTGCCGTCAAAGTCCCTCACATCATGGCAGATTATGTTCCACACAGGACGGTTAAGCCTGAGAACCTCGCAGTATTCCGGCTCATACTCGACAAGTGCGGAATGACGGAAACCTGCACGCTCAAGCCCCAGTGCCTGGCCTCCAGCTCCGGCGCATATCTCAACACAGGTCAGCTCATTCATCAGGGTTATCGCTCTCAGCCTTGTACTTGCACTTAGCGCAGAATATCATCTGCCCTCTCCTGAAGAGTTCTTCGCCGCATTCCGGGCATTTCTCCCCTGCAGGTCTGTTCCACGCAACATAATCACACTCAGGATAGCGCGAACAACCGTAGAACGTCCGGCCTTTCTTGCTCTTTCGCCTGACTATGTCGCCTTCCCCGCACTTCGGGCACTTCACGCCTATGGTACTGAGTATCGGGCGGGTGTACTTGCATTCCGGGTAGTTCGAGCACGCAATGAACTCGCCAAATCTCCCGCGCTTCTTCACGAGGTCATGGCCGCATTCCGGGCAAGCCTCGCCTATTGGTTCAGGTTCAGGCAGCGGAACATGTGGGGCATTCCCGGCTTCTTCGAGTGTGTTCGAGAACTCGCCCCAAAATTCGCCGACTACATCGAGCCACTTCCTTTGAGCCTCCTCTATCTCGTCAAGCTCCTTCTCCATCTGTGCGGTGAATCCGGCATCAACGATTGATGACAGGTCTTTACGGTTGAAGTATCGTGCAAGGAACTCATCAACTGTCATTCCTAGTGCGGTAGGGAAAAACCGTTTTTCCTCATTCTTCTCAATGTAGCCCCTCCCCTCAAGAGTACCTGCAATTGTGGCATAAGTTGACGGCCTTCCTACCCCGTTTTCCTCAAGTGTTCGGATTAAGCCTGCCTCAGAATATCTTGCTGGTGGCTTCGTGTATTTCTTCTCGCTCTGAACGTCAAGGAGCTCCAAGCTCTCACCTTCTGAGATTTTGGGGAGCTCAGAGCCTTTCAGGTCAAGCGGCCAAAGAATGCTCCACCCGTCAAATATCAGCGTCTCACCTTCCTGCTTGAGGCTTACGCGCCCGGCTTCTGCTTTAACGGTTGATTTTGCCGTTACTGCCGGGGACATCTGGCTTGCTGTGTACCTCCTCCAGATGAGCGAATATAGCTTGTACTGTTCCGGGGTTAATGCATCCTTGAGTGATTCGGGGGTTAGGGTTATGTCGGTCGGTCTGATTGCTTCGTGAGCATCCTGGATTTTTGCCTTGCTTGCCGGGGCGTAGACGTTGGGTTTTTCAGGGAGGTATTCGGGTCTGTAGTTGGCGGTGATGAAGGCTCTGCATGTCGTTATTGCCTCGTCGGAAATTCTGAGGCTGTCGGTCCGCATGTAGGTGATGAGGCCAATGTGCCCCCTTCCTGGAACGTTCACGCCCTCATAGAGTGCCTGAGCGATACGCATTGTGTGGGCGGGTATGAGGCTGAGTTTCCGTGATGCTTCCTGCTGGAGGGTGCTTGTCCTGAACGGTGCGGGTGCTGAGTGAACGCTGTCCTTTGACTTGAACTCCTTGATGATTATTTCGTTGGCCTTAATCTCCGCTATGATCTCTTGGGCTTTCTCCTTTGTGTTGATGAGGAGGGGGAGGCTGTTCTTCATGAGTGTCTTTCCGTCGAGCTTGTAGGCCCTGAGCTCGTAGTGCCTTCCGTCATTCTCAGCTATTGCCGTGATGACATAATAGGGGTCAGGAATGAAGGCTTGTATCTCCCGTTCACGTTCGCAGATTATGTTCAACGCCACGGACTGGACACGACCGGCAGAAAGCCCGTAACGTATCTTCTTCCAGAGCAGGGGGCTCAACGTGTAGCCAACTAGTCGGTCTAATATTCTCCTTGCCTGCTGTGCATCTACCTTGTTGATGTCGATATAGTCGGGGTTCTTCACGGCGG
Source organism: Synergistaceae bacterium (assembly GCA_017405525.1). Lineage (GTDB taxonomy): Bacteria > Synergistota > Synergistia > Synergistales > Aminobacteriaceae > JAFUXM01. The sequence continues at coordinate 11,865 of JAFRAH010000002.1, read as the reverse complement.
CCCTTACGGCATTTTCGGTGATCTCGTAGAATCTTACGCGGCACTTTTCGGACAAGCTCACTCCCAATATATCGGCCAAGTGCCAGGCTATAGCTTCACCTTCACGGTCGGGGTCTGAGGCAAGAAGTATGTTCTTTGCGTCCTGTGCAAGTTTGAGGAGCTCATTCTTGAGGGCAGCTTTTCCTTTGACGAGTATATATTCAGGCGTGAAGTCATGTTCAATATCGATGGCCATCCTGCTTTTTGGGAGGTCCTTCATGTGCCCCTTGCTTGAGCGGACTAGGTAGCCTTTTCCGAGCATTCCTGAGAGTGTGGCGGCCTTTGACGGTGATTCGACGATGACCAGTATGCGGCCCTTCCCGGTTGTGGCGGCCGGGGATTTTGCTTGTGGCTTTGAGGGGGCGGCTTTCTTTGGGGCAGTTGTCTTAGTGGTCTTCTTGGTGGCTGATGCTTTCGTTGCTGTCTTAGTGGTCTTAGTTGTCCTTGATGTTCCTGCCTTCTTTGCAGTTTTCTTTTCCTTTGTGCCGTCGGTAATGTCGGGCACAGTTTTTCTTACAGGTGAAATCTTGATTACCCCCATAAACATAATATTTTCTTTTGGCAACGCTAATTTATATCACAAATTTTAGAATATAATTAACGAAATTTTTGCGGGAAGTGAATTTTACTGTGCGCTTTATCGGCTCACTCATAAAGTACCTGGCATATATCGCGGTCATATTCATTGCGGCAGGAGCAGCCCTGTTCTGGTTCGACACGGGCTCTTGGCTCGTCAAACCCCTCGCTGAAAGTGCAGGCGGCTTCTTCCTCTCACCCATGAGGCTCGAAATCCGGGACATTAACGGCTCACTCAGGAACGGCTACTCACTCGATGGCTTGAGGCTCATATCAGGCGACCGTGAGATGTTCACCCTCAATCATGCGTCAGTTAGTCCCGATTGGGATCTAGTGCTCTCAGGAATGGACGGCCTCCCGTTCATCAAGTCGCTGAAAGTCAGGGGGGTAAGCTCAGACCTCGATAGTGTGATGACTATAGCCGCTCATTTCGCAGACACCGAACAGAAGGAACGCACAGAAACTTCACACTTCCCCCTGAAATTCAACCCAACAAATATAGCGGTCAATGATGTATTTTTCGGGACACCCTACGCTAATTTGTCGCTTGATGCCCTGACGCTTGACGAGTCGGGAAGGTTATTGCTTGATGCACTGGTTACTTCCGGCGAAAAGTCATTGCCCCTTAAGGCTGACGCAAGGCTTAACCTTTCACCGCTTGAAGTCGTCTCGTCTGATATGAAGATAGGGACAAAGGGAACGGCAAAACTCACCGGCACAATTGAGCCGCTTAATGCCGGGCTCTACCTCACTGCAATATCACTTGAGGAGCTGATGGCGTTTGCACCCTTGAGCATGGACGCAACAGGACGGATTGACGGGAGGATATTTGCCGCTGACAGGGGCGGGGTAATTTCGGCCTATGGTGTCGTCTCAATGCCACGCGCTGAGGTCATGAGGATACCCCTGAACTTCAGGCTTCCGTTCATGTGGAATGGCAACAACACATTTTCCCTCACTGATGCGACGCTGAACACTAAGGCCGCAAGTTTCACACTCACTGCATCGGGGGACATTCCGGCCATGAAGTTCTATGCTGACGGCGAGGGAAGGAACATCTCACTCACTGAACTGGGGAAAATTCTTGCACCTGACGTGAAGTTACTGGGTGAGGGAGGCTGGCTGAAGTTCAACGTTGACACTGAGCTTAGCGGGGACATAATGCAGGCACTCCTCAAGCGGACGACTGCCGACATAAACGCTGACATTCCCGGAATTTCAGCGATGGGCATCAACGCAGTCGAGAACCTCAAGGCTGACGTGAACCTGAGACCCGGCCATGCCCCAAGACTGGACGTGAACGGCCGGGCATTCGGGGGAAAACTCTTTGCGCGTGGTGAGGCTGTACCTGACGGGAACGGTGGCCTTAAGCCTGATGGTGTGGTAGTCTCGGCGGTCAACATAGATATTCCGGCAATGGTGAGGGCAATTCCTCAGCTTTCGGGGGCAATTCAGAACCCGGTGGGGAAAATCTCAGTACGTGCGAAAATTTCGGAGGCTCTCGACGTGAACGCAAGGGTAAATTCTGACAGGCTGGGAGCGTTCGGGGTAATACTGACAGGGCTTGATGCGTCCGTGAATGCTGGCCTCCAGAACATGACGGCAGAGCTTGAGGGTTTCACGGCGAATTTCGGGCGCGGAAGGATTACTGCATCAGGCAGGGCGGACATCTCAGGCGGCGGCTTCAACGTCAAGGCTGACGCGAACAACATAGAGCCCCGGAACATCCCACAGCTCCGTGAGATCTTAGGGACGTATAACCTCAAGGCTTCGGCATCCGGGAACATGAACGACATCAAGGGCATCATTGCTGAGGCACTCCTTGCCGGCACGAACGCAGGCTATGCAGGGATAACCAGAGGTAGCATAAACATTCCCGTAACGCTGAGGAACGGCCTCGTGAAAATCCCGGACGCAACAATAACTTTTCCGGGGAGCTCCGCAAAACTCAACGGGCAGGCAAACCTCAACGATGAGACATTCACCCTCAATGCCGACGCAAGGAACTTAGACCTCCGATTTATCCCGGCACTAAGACAGCTCACAGGGACGTACTCACTGAAAGCTGAGGCATCCGGGAAATTCAGCGACCTCAAGGCCATAACGGCAGATGCATTCCTCACAGCCCGGAACTCTGGTTACAACGGAATAAAGCTCGGAAATGCTGAGATACCCGCAAAGTTCAGTCATGGCATCCTAACTGTCCAGAACGCAAGGGTAACCCTCCCTGATGGCTCGGCAAACCTCAACGCTACAGTGAACGTGAACGACTCGACATTCAGGGCAGATGCTGACGTGAGGAACTTAGACCTGAGATTCATCCCGGCATTGAGGCAGCTATCAGGCAGGTATTCGCTGAGGGCGGACGCTTCAGGACGATACACCGACCCCAACGCAATAACCGCAAACGCAACGTTGACCGGGAGGAACATGGGCTATTCTGGAATGTCTTTCGGGAACGCTGAAGTGCCCCTTACCTTCCGCAACGGCATCGTGAACGTTCAGGGTGCAAGAGCCTCACTTCCCGGCGGAACTCTCAACCTCAAAGGTACGGCGAACATCAGGAACATGAACAACCCGGTGCTTGACCTCACGGCATCGACAGGCGGCATAAACATTCCCCAGCTCCTGAAGGGTCTTAAGGTCAGCGGAGTACCAGTTACCGGGAACGTCAAGGGCAGTGCCACAGTGAAGGGCAGTGCAAGCTCGCCATCATTCAGCGCAAGGGTCGAGGCCAGCGGTATCAAGGCTGTCGGTTTCGTGGACGTTCCGAGTGCTGTAGTAGTTGCTGACGGGAACATGAGGAGGGTCAACATCAAGAAGCTGGAGGCAAAGTTCAACGGTTCAGAGATCAAGGGAAAAGGCGACATTCTCCCGAACATGAGGGACATAACGGCCAGCCGTCTCAACATTGACGCGGCACTAAGGCACCTCAACCTCAAGGCACTCTTGCGGAACTTCATGGACAAGCCCCCGGTTGAAGGAGTGATTGACGCTAAGGCAGGCATTAGGGGGACAATCTCACAGCCCTATGCTGATTTTGAGCTGACGAGGCCGGTATTTTATGGGAAGACCGAGATCAACGACATCGCCGCAAAAGTGAGATCCCCACGACCCAACAACTACAGGATAAACGCAAGGGCACGTGTCGGGAACTTCAAGCCCGAAGCAGATATAGACCTCAAGCTGAACGGCGGAGTAGTTGCGTATCAGGTTGACACCAAGCCGCTCGACATAGACAGCGCAATAGAGACACAGATGCCAACGCTCGCAGGTATCGCCAAAGGTTACGCGACTGTTCACGTTCAGGGGAGCACCAAGCCGGGAACTGACATAGGCATTCAGGCAAGGGCAAAGGAAATAACCATACTCGACAAGATAAAGATACAGAATATATCACTGCCAGTAACCTACATGACTTCCCGGAGCAAGATAGAGATGAAGAACGGCACAGCAGCTCTCAGCGGCGGGGCTATAACGTCTGCATTCACTGCTGATCTTGGGAGCAAGGCCACCGAATGGCGCGGTAATGTGAAGGTCGCTCATCTCGACTTCGGGAAACTTGCGGCACCGTTCCTTCCTGAAGGTGAGCTTGTAGGCGTGGCTGATGCACAGGTTAGCATGAAGGGGACATCAACGCAGTACATCACCTTGAGTTTTGCGGACGGGAAATTTTCCACAGGGCCGGGCTATCTCCACAAGATGGCAATACTCGACAGGGTTACTCCCACGAAAAGGATAAGTTTCGAGAAGATTAACGGCTCGTTCTTCTGGGACGGTAAAGACCTCTTCCTGAATCCCGGAACAGGAGCAAGGGCCGGTAATGATGAGCCGCTCTACAGGTACTTCACAATAAACGGCTCAACTGGAATACAGGGCAAGGGCTTGAAGCTGCTATGTGATGGATGCTTTGACCTGAAGATACTTGACCAGCTGCTTGGGGCAATGAAGGGTGTCTTCCAGTACATGACGGGAAGCCTCGCAAGAAATGTTCTCCGTGATGCTGCCGGGCGTGTACTGGGTGTGAAGCGTCGGGACTTCCAGAATGTCTCGTTCACCCTCGCGAACTCATGGGACAAGCTCCAGCTCCTGAACCTGAAGATCACCAAGCCCATCGAGGATATACTTCCGATTGACGTACTGAACAGGGACGAGGAGAAACAACGTGATGATACTCAGTTCAGTTTGAGACTCAAGATACCGACGGGTAAAGGAGACCCAAGCGTTGAGGAGGAGAGTCCCGGCGACCAGTTCAAGCAGCAACTAATCGACAACCTGTTCAACATTGGGCTGTAACATTAAGTGAGGCTCTGCCCCCCGGAAATTCTGGAAGGCAGAACTTCACACACTCACTACTGCCCTGAATATCTCGCTCTCATCAGCGGCTTAATCCCTCCGGCCTCAAGTATCTTCATGGCTTGGTCTCCGAGTTTCTCGCACTGGTAGACTTCCCCGGTCTCCTCAACCTTCACTGTCCCGGCGTCAATGTCGAGCGTCAAGGTCTGACCTGCCTTCACGTGCTGGTTGATGCCCTTGCAGATTATGGGCAGAAGTCCGAGGTTTACGGCGTTCCTGAAGAATATTCGCGCGAACGAGTCCGCCAAGACTGCCACAGCCCCCATGTTGAGCAGGGCAATGGGCGCATGTTCACGGCTAGAACCACAGCCGAAATTCCTTCCTGCCACAACAAAGCCACCCCCCGGAAAAGTACCTGCAATATTCTCATCTACTCCGCAGAGACAGTGAGAGCCGATTTCCTTCGGGTCAGTGATTGCCAGGAAACGGCCCGGATAAATCTGGTCAGTGTCGATGTTGTCGCCTATCACTATGCATTTCCCCGTCAAAACTTTCTGCATTGTCATCATTCCTCCCTAGTCCAAGAACTCGCGCGGGTCTGTGATTTTCCCGTACACCATGCTTGCGGCAACTGTTGCAGGGCTCGCAAGGTACATCAACGCCTCAGTAGAGCCCATCCTTCCGGGAAAGTTCCTGTTGGTGCTGGTGATGCAGACCTCACCGGGGGCAAGGATACCCTCGTGAGCTCCGAGACATGCCCCGCATCCGGGAGTCGATATAGTTGCGCCCGCGTTCATGAGGTCAGTAATGTAGCCCCTAGTTATGCACTCAAGCATTACCTCACGTGATGCCGGTATCACTACAAGCCTCGTGTATTCGGGAATGTGCCTGCCCTTCAGGATTTTTGCCGCCTCCGCAATGTCCTCAACCCTTCCGCCGGTGCATGAACCTATATATCCCTGGTTGAGCTTCACATCACCCTGTGCAATTACGCTCCTCAGTGTGTGGACGTTCTCGACACTGCTGGGACATGCAAGCTCAGGCTCAAGCTGTGAGACATCGAACACGTAGGACTCCGAATACCTGTAGCCCTTGTCGGTGAACTGGACTTCATACGGACGGACTGCCCTCTTCTCCACGAACTCAAGGACTGCGTCATTCGGCTGCATGTAGGCAGTTTTCGCGCCCATCTCTACGGCCATGTTGCAGATGGTCATTCTCCCGGCAACCCCCAAAGCGTCAACATAGCTTCCCGTGAAGTCTATAGCCTTGTAGACCGCGCCGTCAGCCCTGACCCGTCCCAGTACAGCAAGGATTACGTCCTTCGGGTAAACTCCTTTGGGTGCCTCGCCCTCAAGCCTGACCTCGATGATTTCGGGAACCCTGAACCATAATTCGCCGGTCATGAGGATTGTAGCCATGTCTGTAGCCCCGCAGCCTGTGCCCATTGCGCCGAAAGCTCCCTGTGTTGTGGTGTGGCTGTCGGTCTCAACAACGATCATGCCGGGGTAAATCAGCCCTGCCTCAGCAAGTACCTGATGACATACTCCCGTGTTCGTGTCGAAGTGGTACTTCAGGTTGTTCTTGAGGGCAAATTCACGCATAGCCTTGTGGTTTTCGGCACTCTTTATATCGGGGCAGGGTGCGTAGTGGTCAAAGACGAATGCGCATCTTGTGTTGTCCCAGACCTTTTTGCCGCCCATCTCGTAGAATGAGTAGACCGTCTGAAGGTAGAGGTCATTGATTTCGGCGAAGTCTATTTTTGCGTTGACTATCTCGCCAGTCTGGATGGTTGATTTGCCGCTGTTCTTCATGAGGATTTTCTCGATTGCGTGCAATATGTTTTCCCCCTCGTGAGAATAATTGTATTTCGTATATTGCATTCAGTTTTTGGAGTGGTCAGAAAATATCACACTCTCAGGAAAATTGCAAGTATAATAGCGAATATCGTATACAGAAAACAGGAGAGCAGGTAATTCATTCATGGAACAGATAAAGAAGGCACTTCCCATCAGGATAGAGATAGCATCACGTCTCAGGAAGGCCATATACTCGCGCGAATATGACTCCGGCGATGAGCTCAGCCTTACGGATGTAGCCTCAATGCTGGGAGTGAGCAGGACACCAGTACGTGAGGCGTTCCAGGCACTGGCAGAAGAGGGACTGATTACCCTCCGCATGAACCGGGGGGCAGTCGTGAACAGCATAGACAGGAAATTTATCCGGGACTGTTTCGAGATGCGCATACTCCTTGAGACCGAAGCAGCAGGACGCGCCGCAGTGAACGGAATGAAGACCGATGACATTCTTCCCGAACTTGAGGCAATGAGTGAGAGCCCCGGAAGAATTTCCCGCGAACACTACGAGAGCCTGAACGAGGATATTCACATGCGCATCTGGGACGCAGCAGGGAACATGAAGCTCAAACGCTACCTCATGGAGCTCTGGAACGGCCCAAGCACTGGCCACAGCATGGCCGAGTCCTCACAGCACTATATACTCTCGACGCATGAGCACATAGCCATACTTGAGGCAATCCGGGACAGTTCCCCCGAACGAGCAAGGCAGGCCATGACCGGGCATATTACCCGGAGTATGCACAACATCCTCGCGAAATACCCGGAGTGATTGCCCATGCCTCCCGCAAAAATAACACGCTATGTATGCTCCGAGTGTGGCTACACTACCACCACAAAGACGGGAAAATGCCCCTCGTGCAATTCATGGGGGACGTTCGAGGCAGTTCACGAGGCCAAACCCGAAGCAACGACACAGGACACCATCCCGCACATTAAGGTGATAAGTGCCGTTGACGTTAAGCCACCCGCAAGAATAGCTACAGGAATTGACGAGCTTGACCGCGTGCTTGGGGGCGGTCTTGTTCCTGGGGGTGTGGTGCTCATAGGAGGACAGCCGGGAATCGGGAAATCCACACTGCTCCTTCAGGCGGCCGGTAGCGTGGCAAAAAGCTATGATTCTCCCGTGCTCTATATCTCAGGCGAGGAGTCAGACGCCCAGATCTCACTCAGGGCATCAAGGATTAACACAGCCTCCGAAAAACTCTACCTGTATTCGGGCTCGAACATTGACGATGCACTGCGCAACCTTGAGGGGAATAACTTTGCGTTTATCGTCCTCGACAGCGTCCAAGCCATGACGACAGAGAGCGACTCAGGCTGGCCGGGAACAGTAACTCAGGTTCGTGCAGTGGCTCAACGAGTGGTAGACACAGCGCGTGAACACAATATCCCCGCCGTAGTTATCGGGCACATCACGAAGGACGGGAAAATCGCAGGGCCTATGGTGCTCGAACACATGGTTGATACTGTCCTGAGCTTTTCGGGTGAGGGCTATTCGTCCTACAGGATGCTGCGGGCGGTGAAGAACCGTTACGGGAGCACTGACGAGCTGGGAGTGTTCGAGATGCGCGGTGATGGCCTGTTCCCTGTGTCGGATAAGAGCGGTCTCTACTGGAACAGGGACGACGTATCAGTTCCGGGCGTGGCCATGACGATAGCACTTGAGGGCAGTACACCACTTGCGGCGGAGATCCAGACATTGGCGGCACGTACTGTGTTCCCGTATCCACGGAGGACTTCACGGGGAATTGAGCTCAACAGGTTCCAGCTATTGACCGCCGTAATCGACAGGAGATGCAGCATTGCCACCAACAGCCACGACCTGTATATCAACGTTGCAGGGGGGTTGAGCCTTCAGGATCCCAGCGCAGATTTGCCTGCATGTGCCGCGATTGCCTCAGCCCTTCGGAACGTTCCACTTCAGGCCGGGACTTGCTGGCTTGGTGAGGTGGGATTAGCGGGAGAAATCAGGCCAGTAACACGGATAGACCTGCGTCTTAGGGAGGCGGCAAGGCTTGGGTTTCACACGGCTGTAGTCAGCTCAAGGGAACAGGTGAAGTTCGAGGGCATAAAGACAGTCAGGGTAACCCACATTGACGCGGCATTGAGGGGGCTCATCAGTTCCACGTGAAATTTGGGGGTATGTTGTTGAGTTTCCACGAGGCACGGGATACGTAGACTATGTGCTGTTCGTAGCCTGAACCGCTCCATGTTGCAGGGGCTGCGTCTGAAGGCCAGTCGCTAGGTCTTGGGTTGTTGAGCGTGCTGTCAGTCCCTCCAGATGCCAGAACCCAGAGCGTGAATATCCGTGTTGAAGTGTCAAGCTCCATGTATATCTCAAGTATTCCTTTTTCCCAGTTGTAAACAGTGCCCCAGTTTGTGGCGGTGTCGTTGAGCTCACAGATAGCTAAGCTCCTTCCCTCTGAAGTGTCCTGAACGAACATCTGCATACACCGAAGGTACATCAGTTCGCCCCCCTGTGGTATTGTCTTGCCTCTTGCTTTGCCGTAGCCTCTTATGTCGTGGGTTATGCTCACGTTGTGGTTGGGAATGCAGAAAGGAACTCCAACAGCCTCCATTACTGCCCAGTTCTTGATATTGGTTGTATCTGTAGGGCCTGAGTTGAACTCTGAGTTTGTGTAGTTGCTTGCTTTGGGGTCAAGAAGGGTTATAGTGCTCCCAGTTGCCTGAATGTCGGTGCTTCCCTTGACTAGAAGAATATTCTGATCATTCCCAGTAGAAAAATCCCTTTGGGCATAGAGAAGGGTTATCACTCCTCCATAGTGTACGTTGCCTGACTTGGTTTGTGATGCCTTTGTGGTTTGGTCGACGGTCAGGGATACCGGGAGGCTCCGGCCATGTAACGGCTTCGGGTCAGACGTAAGACTCCCCAGCGTTCCCCTCAGTTCCTCCGAGTTGTCGCATACCCACAATCCAAGCCCTGCATTCCTTATCTTGTCGTCAAAGAAGGCTATTACTCTCTCTGCATGGTTTCTTGCCGTCATAACCTGCTGAGTCTTTGTGTAGAACGACACCATCACATAGAACGCCGAGCAAAGGACAAGAACAAACCCTGCCTGAAGCATCAGTGTCATCAGAATTTCAGTCAGAACGAAAGCTCTTGAACGTCTCATTTTTGTTCATGCACCTTTTGAGTAATTTTTTTCTTGCCTGAAAAATTGTTACAGGATATTATTATTCTAGCAAAAAATTTCAGGGGGTAAATCATAATGGAGAAGTTAAGCGTCTACAAGTGCGCAAAGTGTGGCAATGTCGTTGAAGTTATGCATGTCGGCGGTGGTACTCTCGTATGCTGTGGCGAGCCCATGAAGGAGCTCAAGGCCAACACCACCGATGCCGCTCAGGAAAAACACGTTCCCGTCTATGAGGCCGGAAAGGTCAAGGTCGGAAGCGTTGCCCACCCCATGCAGGACGATCACTATATCGAGTGGGTCGAGATCATCAAGGGCGAGAGGGTATGCCGTCAGTTCCTGAACCCCGGCGAAGCACCAGAGGCAGGCTTTGAGTGCGCGGAGAAGGGCGTAACGATGAGGGAGTTCTGCAACAAGCACGGCCTGTGGAAGGCTGAAATGTAGAGGGAGCATCAGGACTTGAAGATTTCCGACGCGATGGTTTCGGCCATCAACGACCAGATAAAGGCGGAATTTGACTCGGCATATATCTATCTTGCGATGTCGGCATACTTTGAGGCTGAAGGTCTTTCGGGAATGTCTCACTGGATGACAAAGCAGCACAAAGAGGAGATAGAGCACGCGGAAAAGTTCATCAGCTACCTTTACCGCAGGGGTGCACGTGTGATTATCCCTGAGATAGCGAGGCCCAGGGAGAACTATACGGATGCCCTCGAAGTTTTCAGGACGGCATACGCACATGAACAGTACATAACTTCCCGAATCTATAAGCTGGTTGACATGGCCGCCGCTGAAAAGGATTATGCCACTCAGTCAATGTTGCAGTGGTTTGTTGACGAGCAGACGGAGGAAGAGGACAATACCGGCGGAATAGTCTCGAAGCTGGAATTTTTTGGCGGGGACAAGCACGGGGTTTATGTTGTTGACCGGGAGCTTTCGGCAAGATAAAGACATTAAGGAAGGCAGGGGAGTTTTTCGGAGCTCCCTTGTTTTTTTGTGGAGAGTGAGACATGAACACAAGGCTGAAATCCTTTCTCGAAGGACTCTACTACGTCTACCAGCGGCGCGAACTGATTAACCCCGACCCTTTGCACTTCCTGTACGAATACCACGACATAAGAGACATTGAGATTGTAGGGCTTGTTGCCTCATCGCTAGCATATGGCCGGGTAGGGCAAATCATGAAGAGTGTTGAGGCTGTATTGTCGTGCTTGGGTGATGAGCCTCACAAGTTCTTGATGGACACTGAGACAGCCAGCATAGTGCCGCCTAGATTCAAGCACCGGTTCACGACAGGGGAAGACATGAACAACCTGCTAGTGAACATTCGGGAGGTATTGAGGGAATACGGGAGCCTTGAGGGATTTTTGGGGGAATGCCTGAAAGTTTCGGGGGGCAATATATTTTCGGGGCTTGATGAGTTTTCCGGGAGGTTGTCGCGTGGAAGGAAGGAGGGGTCATTTCCGCTGGTAACTGCTCCAAGTGATGGGAGTGCGTGCAAGCGTCTGTTCCTGTTCCTGAAGTGGCTTGTGAGGTGTGATGATGTTGACCCTGGGGGCTGGGAGGTATTGAGCCCTAGTGAGCTAATAGTTCCGACAGACACGCACATGCACAAGATAGGGCAGAAGCTGGGATTTACGATGAGGAAGAGCGGGGATTTGAGGACTGCGGTTGAGATTACGGAGGGTTTCCGTGAGATATGTCCAGAAGATCCAGCGAAGTATGATTTTGTTTTGACACGTTTCGGGATAAGGTCAGGAATGAATGTTGATGAGCTGTCTGAATTGCTGAGGTAAAAAAAAATGAGGGAGGGAAGAAAAACCGCTCCCTTTCCTCACTTAACTATTCTATATTAATTTTCTCCCCTGTCAATTCCTCTCTTCATACTTCACCCTCCTCTTCCCTCCACAATCCACATGGATAAAATTCTTACCACGATACAG
>JAFRAH010000019.1 GCA_017405525.1 Synergistaceae bacterium | reverse complement strand
GCCCGCCGGAAAACTTCAGGTGATTTCTCGTTGGGGTCATTCACGCGCTCCTTGAGGTATTCCTCCCAGTGTTCGAGCCCCGAACGTCCCGCCCTGAAAGCACGCATGACCGGGAAAGTTGAGCCCGCAAAGCACGGAAGGGTCAGGAGCATGGCCGTATCATACGCGGGGAACTGCCGGGAACTGAGGTGCCTTAGTGCCGCAACGATCTTCCCCGGAAGAGTGCCGCTAACCGTCATGCCCTCCATGAACCCGCAAGGTACTCCGTAACGCCCGAATGCCTCAGTGAATGCCTCCTGCCGTCCCTCGTCAATCATGAGGCCGATAGCGTCAAATCCTAGAAACCCGCCAGCCTCCTGCCACTGTCCCGAATGCCAGAGGGCTAATGTCCGGGCGATAATCTCAGGCTCAAGGCTTGGGTCTGCTGATGGTATGCTGAGTATTCGGCCTGATGTTGGGACGCTGGGAGTGTATTCGCCAAGCTGTGATGATGCATCGTGAAAGCCCTTAATGAACGCTTCAGGCTTGATGATGATTGTCTCACTGCATCGGTCTCTTACTGCCTCCACAAGCTCAAGCTGCCCGTGATTGAACGAGAGGAAGCCCGTAAATATCATCACGAGGTCTTTTCCCCAGTCCTTATGTTCGAGCAATGCCTCATATGCCGCAGTGTAGACCTGCGAACTGTCCAGGAGGCTGTTATTGCCGAGATACTCAAGGTAGCGTGAATAGACTTCGGGCAAAAGGAACTCTGAAGGGTTGTCGCTTTCGGGATTATGCGGGAGTTGTGAGGGTCTTACTGCCTCGTTGAGGAGCTCGTGAATGTCGTCAGAGAGTACTGACAGGAATCCGGGGCGTTGAAGTCCGGGAAGTGCCTTGACCTTGTCCGGGTATTCACTTAGTGCCTCCTTCAGTATGGACTTCAGTATCAGTAGGTGATCCGGTGGGGATAATACGCGCTTTCGGTTTGAGCCCGAAGATATGCAGATGTCCTCGTAGATGTACTGCCATGTCCAGAGCTTGCGCCCGTCGTTGTGCTCAGGCCAGAGGTATTTGTCTTTCCTTGAGGGTATGACGAAACGTAGCCTGTCTTCATGGCCTGAATGCTCCTTCAGGATTTTGCTGACTATTCCGCCGAGCATTGAGCCGTAACCATATGAATAGACCTTCAAGATTAACGCCTTCCTTTCTGTGGCAATTATACACACACAAAAAGAGCACCCCCAGTTTTGCCTGAGAGTGCTTCAAGGTTTCAGTTTGTCCCCACTAAATCATAGCTCCCTGCCTCGTGAGCTCAGAACGTACAGCCTCAACGTCAACCCGTCCCGTCTTTGCCTGGAGAGCCGCCGCAACCCCTGCCGCATGACCCGTAGCTAGGCATGTCCCCATTACGCGGGATGCCGCCATAGCCTGAGAGTCAGCGCAGATTAGCCGCCCGGAACCGTAGAGGTTGCCCGTGTCAACGCTCTGGAGACAGCCCAGAGGAATATCGTACCAGCTTGCCCCCGGAACATCGAGGTATGTTGCCGCCTCGTTGAGTGATGAGTGTATTTCGGGTTTCCAGCCCCCACGTGCGACACCTTCGGGAGACTTCCTGCGGCCAAGCACATCATCAGCCGTAAGCATGTACTTTCCTGCAAGCCTTCTTGTCTCACGGAAGCCTATAGACGGCCCAATCATCGTGAGCTCGGCATTCTCCATTCCGGGCATGAACCGCCTGAATGCCTCAAGGTAATAGACAGCCTGCCCCCTCGTGAACTTCTCCATCTTCGTGAGCTCCTCAGCACTGAGCCCGGAAGGTATGACGCTCGGCAGTAACACTATGACTTCCTGAGAGCCCGACATCTTGAGGATGAAGCCACGTTCACGCGTAAGGTTGGGGATTCCTGCGTCCTTCCCGGCTTTAACGGCGCGTTCAACGGCTGAAGGGCTCATGTCCTTCGTGAGGTCTACACCGCAGAGCCTGAAGGGTAGTGTTGCGGCCATGACCTGACCATGAGAATCACCCCATAGAGTTTTTGCCCCGGCCATGTGTGAGAGGTTGGCATCTCCTGTAGCGTCGACGAATGATTTTGCGTGAACCGTGAAGCGTCCCTCGTCGTCCTGACATGTTGCGGCTGTGATGCTCTCTCCTTCGCGCTGGACTTCAACAATGCTGGTATGGAGGAAGTATTTTGCGTTCACCCTGTCCATCAAGTTATCGAGGGCGACCTTCATGTATTCGGGGCGGAAGTTTATGTTCTTGTTCCCTGCCGCGGATATTATCGTCTCGGTTGAGTTGGGTGATAACTTGTGCATCTCCTCAAGCACCATGTCGCACACTCCCGCAACACACTTCACCGGGTTATCCCCGCAGGTATACACGGCACACAATGCACCTACCCCCGCATTAGTGCCTTCGCCGCCAAGATACGCACTGCGCTCGATGAGGAGGACGCTTGCCCCTGCCTGAGACGCTCCCACTGCCGCCGCAACCCCTGAAGTTCCGCCGCCTGCAACCAGTACATCAACCGTGTAATCTCTCTGCATGTCCCGTTCCTCCTTAACCGATGATCATTGCTCCAAGAGGGTAGCCTATGTACGTGAGCACAAGAACCGCCATCAACGCGAACAATCCGCCCCAGATGAACATATCCTTTGCGCTCGTCCAGCCTGAACCAATCGCAACGGTGTTAATCGTCGACTGTCCTGCAGGTGTCATGTTGCAGACCGCCGCAGAGAAGCCTACCATTGCCAGAACCGCACCGACACTCACACTTCCTGCGGGCATGGCCGTTAAGACTGAGAGAGCTACTGCGCTGACTACTGTAGTGGTTACGATGTTCGAGGAGAAGTTAGTCTCAAGTACTGCCCAAGTCATGAAGAACAGTATCATTGAGGTTAGCGGCATGTTCGCAGTGAGGGGCTGAAGTGTCGAGGTGAGCCATTCGGAGATTCCTACGTCCTTGTTCGTGAGGCATGAACCCAGCCATGTAGCCGCACCTGTCATGAGGATTGAGCCCCATAATATGCCCTTTGAGGTTACTTCACGGAAATTCATGATGCGCTCGCCTTTGTCCTTGAGTATGAAGAGTATTATGCACCCAAGAAGCGGAGGCATTGCTGTAGTGTAGCTGTTGATGGTCTTGTAGAGTTCGGGGGCTGCTGACCTGAAGAGGCTAGGCCCAACCCAGAGAACCACAACAAGAAGCATAGTGCCGAGTATGATTTTCTCGCGCCTGTCTGCGGGCGGAACTGTCCCCCTTAGTGCCATTGCCTTTGAGGGGTCAATGTCGTTAATGTCATCCGGCCTGTAGAACACCCTGAAGACCAGGAGCAGCAATACAATGAGCAGTATACCCGTAGGAATCCCGAAGGCCATGAACTGGAACTGGTTGATGTCCCTTCCTGTTGCGGCGGCGTAGTAGCCTATAGCCATTGTTGGCCAGACATGACCGATTGCCGTCATCCCTGAAGAGAGGCTGATGCATATTGCTGTGCCCATCATGATCATGTTGCCGGTTTTGCCGCCCTTCCTGACCTCAAGGACCGCGAATATATCCTCAAGGAACGGCATGAACGCCACAAAGAGGACTGACGGTGAGATGAACAGCCCCATGAAGGTAACTGCGGCGAATAGGAAGCACACGAAGTGCCAGGCTCCACGGCGTGCTATTGCGTTGGTGATGAATGCTACCGTGCACCTGCGGACGAAGTTTGTCTTTGAGAGCGGATAAACCAGAGCGAACGTGAAGAGTAGGAATGCTACCGTTGAGTTCCCGAACGCCCCGGAAAACGTCCTCCCGAACCCAAAGACAGGAAGGAAGCCCAATGCCAGGAGCGTGATCATGCTGGGCCAGTCAATGGAAATAGTGATCCACATGAGCAATGACCCGAAGAACACTCCGAGGACTCCCCAAGCGTTGGGACTTAACCCGTACATTTCGGGCATGAAGCGTGAGCCGATTATTATTGCGAGGGACAATATGAGGAAGAATGTATCTTTCTTCATTGTGAAGACTTCTCCTTTGCACTAAATTTTATTTCATGGAATGCATGTATTGTATAATCAGGCTGTCTCTAAGGGAAATACAAGGTTTCTATGGGGTCAATAAAAATTTTCACGCCATGAGGTGAAGACGTTAATGCGTTTGTCCCATATCCGATATTTCGTTGAGGTTGCCAGAACAGGGAACATGACGGAAGCCTCAAAAAACCTTCACATCTCACAGCCTGCCCTGTCATACGCAGTGAAGGCCATTGAGGACGAGGCAGGAATACCGTTATTCTTCCGCCGCTCCAACACAATATCACTCACTGACGCGGGGGAAAAGTTCATGAACGAAGCCGAAAGGATACTGACCTCAGCCGACAGCCTTGCGGTGATGATGAAGGGATATGCCGGGCTCAAGGCAGGGAACCTCAATCTTGGGATGCTGTGGATTGCGGGCTACATGGACTTGTTCGGGCTGCTGAATGAGTTTCGCGGGAAGTTTCCCGGAGTAACCTACAGCCTTACGTTTGACGGCAGCGATGTCCTCATGAATGGACTGATGACCCGGAGATTTCACGGTGTGTTCGTGATAAGGTCTCCTTCAGCGGTTGAGGGGAACAGGAAACTTCACGGAATAAAGCTCAGTAATGGCGAGTATGTCCTCATAGTGCCAGAGAGCAGCCCACTCTCAGGAATGGAGAGCGTGAACATTAAGGACTTGGACGGTGAGACAATAATAATGCCATCAGAGACAACCCTACTTAACCGCCAGTTGTCCCTAATGTTCAAGGCTGAAGGGGTCAATCCGCGGGTGCTATGCTCGACCAGTCAGAGCGACATTGTTGGCCAGCTTGTGGCTGAGGGGATGGGGACAGCTTTTGCCTCAGAGACTATAGCGCGGAAGATTTGCCCGGCGAACTGCAGGATTGTTCATTTCGCTGAGAGTGAGAAGGTGAGGAGGACGATATATTTCGTTACGTTGAGGGAGCTTATGGACTATCCATTGACGCGGGCATTTGCTGAGTTTGTAGGCCGGGGACAGAGCCCGGAAAAAATCAGCTGAAGGTTACCATGTCCTTCCTGTCGTTGAAGTCGCTTGCTATTTCTGCTATGGTTCGGGAGACTTCCTCGCTTATTACCCCCCCCCCCCCTGCTAATTCTACTGATTTTGCGAATACTACAATTTCGTACCTTATCCCTTCGCCCTCAAGCTGGTAGAAATATCTGTTGTTTCTTTCCTGATTCTCATACCTGACCTCGAAATAGTCAGTCTTCCACCAAGGAGCAGGAACGTAAATATATCCCTTTGTCCCGCTAACTATCAATGTGCCCTCAGATTTTGCGGCTCTTGCGATTTTTATCGAGGCAACGGCTGAAGGATAAACGAAATCAATTTTTGTGAATGCGTCCGAATTTGTCCTCTCATCTGAAAATTTCGTGAAGAACGTCTTGCTCCTGTAGCCAGTCCCAAGTATCTGCATCACAGGAAGCAAAGCTGTGGGTCCCCACTTGCACATAGCGTTCCATGAAGTGCCTGTTGTGTCCTCCTCAAGGCTAGTACAGACCGAATCGACAGAGACGACATGGCCGATCTTGCCGCTTTTCGCCAGAAGGACAAGCCTCGCGTATGCCGTCGAGTATGCTGTCTTTATGCCCTCCATGAGTATCAGGCCACGCTCCCGTGCCATGCTGAAGAGTTCGGAGCATTCTCCCGACGACAAAGCTACAGGGGACTCACAGAGAACGTGCCTTCCTGCAGACAACGCCGCCTTGATGTCCTGGTAGTGCCTTCGTGGTTCTGAGACGACATAGACAGCGTCAACCTCACCGAGAAGATCACTGTAGCTTGATGCCGGGGAAAGACCGTAAAGCTCTTCATGGCCGGGCGCGTAAATGCCGGAGACATTAACGCCGTTCACGAATTTTGCCTCATTGATGAACTTTCCGATGAACGAGGTAACTCCCGCAATCCCTATCCTGAGCTTTCGTTTCTCCGTCCTTATCTGGGAGCTTGAGATTCCTTCAGTACGTGGAAGGTAGATAACCTTGCAGTATTCGCCGAGGTAGTCAAAATACCCTTCCCAGTCTGAGCCAACCGTGAAGATGTCTATTCCCATTCTCTTTATGTCGTCAATCTTCTGGCCTTCGTACTCCTCTACCACTATCTCATCAGCATAGCCGGTATTTCTCACGGCCTCTATTCGCTCCATCAATGACTGCTTGTTGTTTATCTTCCCGCGTGTCTTGTCGTAGTCATCGCTGGTAACCCCAACAACAAGATAATCACCGAGAAGTTTTGCCCTTTGGAGAAGCCTTATGTGTCCGTAGTGAAGCATGTCATAAGTCCCGTAAGTAATGACTTTTATCATTGCCCTGATAGCTCCTTGCCTTGCTGGAAAATTTTTCTTGATGCCATATTATAGCCTTACCTCATGGACAAGAAGGGACAAAAAAACTGCCAGGGCTTGAAGTTCCCTGACAGCTATATAGTTTTCCTCTTGCTCCTATTTCCCGAACGTTACCTCAATATCTCCAGTGCTCTCGAAAATCTCGACCCCTTCGTCAATATGTCCCAAGTACTGACGGGAGAATCTTTCGCCGTTCTGCCTGTACATTATGACGAGGCTTTTTCTTGGCGGCCAGTAGATGAGGTCCCCTACCCTGTAGCCATCCGAGACGAGCCTGCCGGTCGGCAATGCGTCCTCAAGGTGGTAGCACATCTCGCGGTCATAGAGGTCCTCCATCCTGAGAGTCAGGGGCAGGCGTTCATACAGTGCACGTGATGCGGGGTTGTCCTCAAGTGTCGCGTTGAGAGTCCTTCCGCCCGCAGTGATAGTGATGCTCATTCCTTCGGCGTATGCACAACCGGCCATGAAGACAAACGCCATCAATGCCGCAAAAACATTCCTCATTCCCTGAGCCTCCCTATGGCTTGCAGACCTTGCACGGTGTGTAGCCCAAGTTCCGGGCCTCCTCAGCCGTCAGTGTCCTCACAGCCTGCTTGACCGTCCTGCAGTCAGGTCTGTGGTACTTCTTCCCCTTCGCCGTAATCACCACCATGTTGGCATCATCAGCGGCGACACTCCCGGCCATGAGCAGGACAAGAAGGAGTGATACCGCTAGCCTCCGCATGACCCCGTGCACCCAGCGCAGCCCATTCCGCAGCCGCCGGTCCTCCACGCACTGATTACCGGCACGAAAATATCCAGTATCGCCTGAATTTCGCCCGTTCCCTCGTCATCGTCAGTGAGTGAGAGTGCCTCCATGACTTCCTCTTTCGTCTCGTAGCCGTCAAGAATGCTCTGTACAACATCCCGAAGGTATATCTCTTTCGCCTCGCAGACGGGAGTATCAGCGGGAGCACGAGCCCAGTCAATTCTTTCTGCCGTAAGTTCTTCCACGTTACGCACCTCCAAAAAATTAACCCGCAAGACCCCGAAAGATCCTGCGGGTGTTACGGTCAATTATAACGCCTTCAGCAAGTCCTACAGTTTCGCCGCGATTGCCTGGATGAACTGCTTGCTGTCCACTACCTGCGGAACTACTCCCTCGCAAAGTGCCGTGAGGTCCTTCGTCATTACGCCGCCCTCTATCGTGTCGATTGTGGCCTTTTCGAGTTTCCCAGCGAACGCTACGAGGTCATCATTGCCGTCAAGCTCGCCGCGCTTCCTGAGTGCTCCGCTCCATGCGAAGATCGTTGCTACGGGGTTCGTTGAGGTCATCTTGCCCTCGTCCCTGTACCTGTAGTAGTGCTTCGTTACTGTCCCGTGAGCCGCCTCGTACTCGAAGTTGCCATCCGGTGAAACGAGCACTGAGGTCATCATTGCCAGTGAGCCGAACGCTGTGCTGACCATGTCGCTCATTACGTCGCCGTCATAGTTCTTGCACGCCCAGATGAACCCGCCCTCTGAGCGCATGACACGTGCAACTGCGTCATCAATCAGCGTGTAGAAGTACGTAATCCCGGCCTTCCTGAACTTCTCGGCATATTCGCTCTCGAATATCTCCTGGAACAGCAGCTTGAATGTCTGGTCATACTGCTTTGAGATTGTGTCCTTTGTGGCAAACCAGATGTCCTGCTTTGTGGACAGTGCATACTCGAAGCATGAACGTGCGAATGACTTTATCGAGGTGTCCTTGTTGTACATTGACTGAAGAACGCCGGGGCACTCATACTCGTAGACTGTCTCGCGGAACTGTGCGCCGTTCTTGCCCGTGAAGAGGAGCTCTGCCTTGCCCGGTTCCGGGACCCTGTACTCAGTGCCGCGGTATACATCGCCGTATGCATGTCTGGCTATCGTGATGGGCTTCTTCCAGTTCTTGACGACGGGCTTGATGCAGCTGGTGAGGATGGGTGCGCGGAAGACTGTTCCGTCAAGCACTGCCCTGATTGTTCCGTTGGGCGACTTCCACATCTCGTGAAGGTTGTACTCCTCTACCCTCTGCTTGTTCGGGGTGATGGTTGCGCACTTTACGCCAACGTGATGCTTCTTGATGGCTTCGGCGGCTTCCCATGTGATCTTGTCGCGTGTCTCGTCTCTCTTAGGCAGTCCCAGATCGTAGTACTCCATGTTCAGGTCAACGAACGGTGTAAGAAGGTCATCCTTGATGATCTGCCACAGTACGCGGGTCATTTCGTCGCCGTCCATCTCTACGATGGGGTTTGCCATTTTAATCTTGCCCATTGGTGAATCAATCTCCCTTCAGAATTTGCTGTGTGTATTCAGTGAAATTCCCCCCGGATTTTACGCCGGGAGGAGTGTTGCCGGTTAATCGTGATTACTTCTTCCTGTCGCGGTTGAAGTTGATGAGGCACCCTGCCTTGACGATTGTGCGCTCATTCTCGGTCATGGGCTGGATGTAGAGCTCAATCTCCGTAGCCTTGCCGCCCTTGATGACGTATGCCTTGATGCTTTCGAGCTTGTTGTCGTCGAGTGCCTTGCGGATGCCGGGAACGTATACGTAGTCGCCGACCTCAAAGTCAGGCTGACCCTTCAGGTGGAACGGAAGCATACCCCAGTTCATGCAGTTGGAGCGGTATCTCTTCGTGGCGTATTCCTGCGTGATGTTCGCGAGTGCACCAAGTACCCTCTGGCATGATGCCGCCTGCTCACGTGCTGAGCCTTCGCCGGGCCTGTTGGCGTAAATCGTTGAGCCTATCTCGATGCTCAGCGGGTCAACGTCTGCCTGTCCGGGAATGGCCTTGATTGCCGCATAGACTGCCGCCATATCGCCATGTGCGGGGCTGATACCCTTCTGCCTCTCGTACTCAACCTTCTGGACTTCCTTAGCCTTGCCGACGTATTCGGGATCCCTGCGTGAGAGCGTGAACTCAGCAAGTCCGAGCGGGTTCGACCTGAATGATGATGTCTCGCCTGACGGAATGAGCTCGTCGGTTGTCGTAACGTCATCAAGAATCTTTGACACTATGCGCAGAAGAATGTTGTCTGCAAGTGCTACCTGCTCCGGCCAGTCCTTAATGTTCGGGCCGAAACGCATCGGTGACTCAGGGTTGCCTTTGCCGAAGCCCCAGTAGACGCGGGACTTGTAGGCCTTGTCGTCATAGTGGTACTCAGGAATGTCGCCCCAGCAGTCGAGATCCTCAGCACTGGTGAGCTTGCCGCCGTTTGCCGCTGTTGCCGCGATTGAACGTGCGTCGACGAGAGCAACTGCTGACATCTGGCCGTTGCCGGGCTTTGAGCCTTCACGGTTGGGGAAGTTACGGGTTGTGTGGCGGATGGAGAACGCGTTGTTTGCGGGTGTGTCGCCTGCACCGAAGCACGGGCCGCAGAATGCCGTCCTGATGACTGCACCGGCATCCATGAGGTCAGCGAGGAAGCCCTTACGGTCAAGGTCAACGAACACGGGCTGTGATGACGGGTAAACGCTCAGGTAGAACTCATCAAAACCGCAGGACTTGCCCTTGAGTGCATGAGCCGCCTCCACAACGTTGGTGTAGTTTCCGCCTGCACAGCCGCCGATTACTCCCTGCTGAACCATGAGCTTTCCGTCCGGAGTAACTTTGTCGAGGAGCGTGAACTTTGCACGACCCTTTGCCACGTCTTCGGTTGCTTTCTTCTCTGTCTCTGCAAGAATGTCCTTCAGGTTCTCGTAAAGCTCAGCAATCGTGAATGAATTTGACGGGTTGAACGGCATAGCGATCATCGGGCGGATACCTGCGAGGTCAACTTCAACGCATCCGTCATAGTAAGCTACGTCTGCGGGGTTGAGTTCCTTGTAGTCGCCTTCCCTGCCGTGCTCTGCTAGGAATGCCTTGGTGTCGCTGTCAGTCCTCCACACTGAGGAGAGGCAGTTTGCTTCTGTGGTCATTACGTCAACGCCGTTCCTGTAGTCAGTGGTCATTGATGCAACGCCGGGGCCTACGAACTCCATTACCTTGTTCTTGACGTAACCAGCCTTGTAGACTGCCCTGATGATTGCAAGAGCCACGTCATGAGGTCCAACGAACGGAGCGGGTTTGCCCTTCAAGTAGATTGCGATAACGCCGGGATAAGCGACATCGTATGTGTCCTCAAGGAGCTGCTTGACGAGTTCGCCGCCGCCCTCACCGATTGCCATTGTTCCGAGCGCACCGTAGCGTGTGTGTGAGTCTGAGCCGAGGATCATCTTTCCACAGCCCGCGAACATCTCACGCATGAACTGATGGATGACTGCGATATGCGGGGGAACGTAGATTCCGCCGTACTTCTTCGCCGCTGAGAGGCCGAAATAGTGGTCGTCATCGTTGATGGTTCCGCCAACAGCACATAGTGAGTTGTGGCAGTTCGTCATGACGTAGGGAAGCGGAAACTTGGTCATTCCTGATGCCCTTGCGGTCTGTATGATGCCCACGAACGTAATATCATGGCTGGCCATCGAGTCGAACTTGATCTTCAGGTGATCCATGTCCGGGGCGGTGTTGTGGGACTTCATGATTCCGTAAGCGATTGTGCCCTTCTTGGCATCGGCCTTGTTGTACTGGGTGCCTGCCTGGCTTTCGGGTACTATCTGAGTTCCGTTGACGAGGTAAACGCCTTCATCATAGAGCTTTATCATGTTCTGAATATACCCCCTCGAAATATTTTTTTTCCTGCATACTGACGAAAGAGCACGGATAATCAGAGCCTTTCGCTGTCGAGAAAAAATTTTTTGTGAATTTGTGAATGAATAAATTTTTGTACAAGAATTATAACACGCGGGGATAAATTAAATTCTAAGTATGATTATGTAGAAAAAATAAATTTATCTTGTCAATATCACAAGGCCGTAAAATTTTGACACGGGCATGAAAAAATGTTAATGTTCATGTCATACATAATCACTGCAATTTTCAGGAGGTAATGTTTCAATGGCATTAACTATCGAAAAAGTCCCCCAGGGCGATACCCTCACTATCACGCTTTCAGGAAGGCTCGACACAACCACAGCTCCCCAGCTCGAAAACGAACTCAAGACGGCACTCAATGACGTGAAGGCTCTCACGTTCAACATGGCCGACCTTGCTTATGTCTCATCGGCAGGGCTCAGGGTACTCCTCAAGGCTCAGAAGGCAATGAACAAGCAGGGAACTATGACCATCAAGAACGCAGGGCAGGAAATTCTGGAGATATTCGAGGTAACAGGGTTCGACGAGATCCTCAACATCGAGAAGTAGCATCATGCTTGAGTTTCAGCCTGTCAGCCTCAGCATCAGGCCAGTTGTTCAGGCGTATATGTCGAGATACGGCGAAGGGTCATGCCAGCACTCATTCGCCGCGTCCTATTGTCTCAGGGACAAATACGGCGACTCATTCTGCGAGCATGATGGCTTCCTCTACACCCTCCGCGCAAAACAGTGCAACGAACGCGAGAGGGTCTACCTCTTCCCTATGGGCGGAACGTCAGACACTGAGGCAGTACGTCAGGCAGTCAGCAACGTCCTCAATGATGCGCACGAAAACGGGGCAACGGCAATCTTCAGGACACTTACAGCAAGGGCAAAAGACATAGTTACGTCCCTGTTCCCCGGAAGGTTCAGCGTTGAGGCAAGCAGAGACTACACCGAATACATCTACAGGATTGACAGGATGGTTGAGCTCCCCGGCCATGAGCTGGCTTCAAGGCGCAAAAAGATAGTCCGCTTCTTCAGGTATTACGGCGAAAGATGCATGATTACCCCCATCACTGAGGAACACATAGGGAAGATACGGCACTTCCAGCACAGATGGCTTGAGGCCCGGCTCTCGGACAATGAGGATGACCCTTCAGCGAGGCTTCAGCTCGAACAGGAGAACGCTGGCATCCAGGCGGCACTTGAGGACTTCTTCAGCATCGGCCTGTCGGGTATAGTCCTCACGATTGACGGGGAAGTACGAGGCTATGAGTACGGTGCTCCACTGTCGGATGAGTGCTTTGACGCGATGGTCGAGAAGGGCGACAGGAATATATCCTCAGTCTACAGGGTGCTCAACCATGAATTTCTGCGGCTCTGCTGTGAGGGCTACAAGTTCGTGAACTGGGAGGAAGACCTAGGCTCTGAGTACCTTCGGAAAACAAAGACTCTCTACAAGCCTGACATAATGGCCGAAAAATTCATACTCCGTGAAAACAATCAATAATGAACAAGCTAGAAGCAAATATTTCACTGCTGATAATCACATTCTTTGCATCAGTCCAGTACGTTTTTCTTATCTGGGTACCTGACTCAGTCCCGCATTTCGCATTCCTTTGCATCACCAACCTAATAGGCTTCATGATGTCCCTTGTGTTCTTCTTCGGGGAACTCTTCAGGCTCGACTTGAGGCAGGTAAAGCAGAGCATGATACTCTCAGCTGAGCTTGTCGTGTTCAACGTCTTCCTGCTCTTGAGTGTCTCGGAGTTAGGCCCGACACTGACGGATGCCTTGCTGTCGATGGACTTCGTGTTCATATCGATCATCATGTTCATACTCTACAGGAGCATTCCCGGACGTGAGACGATATACGGGGCAGTTCTCGTATTCTCCGGGCTCTTCCTGATGACTGACGCGAATTATTCGGAGCTCCTGAACTGGCACGTAATCTACCTGCTCATCTCGGAAATAGCTTTTGCCTCGTACATAGTAACAATCGGGGCATTCTCGGCATCGTCAAACCCCTCAATAATCGCAATGGGGCAAATGTTCTTCTGCTTCCTCTTCTCGCTTGTCCTGTGGGTAGGAGGGGCATTCATTGACGGAAAGCCCGTAGTTCTCCCGCAAAATGTCGAGTTCTGGGGCAGCGTAATCTACGTGAGCTTCTTCATCCGGGGGCTCTACGGAATCATTCAGGTATACGCCCAAAGGTACATCACGCCGCTGAACACTTCCCTGATTTTCTCGACCGAAGTAGTCATGACCACAGCACTATCACCACTCCTAACCCGCCTTTTCGGTCTTGAGCCTGAGAGCATATCACTGCTGCGTGTCATAGGGTGCGGGCTCATTGTTGCGGGGGTGCTCACGTCTGAACCAGCATTCCTTGAGGCACTGAGGGAGAAGGCCGGGAACTTTCGCGGGCGGCTGAAGGCTCCGGGCAATCCAGAAGGCAATACCGGGCAACGTGTGCCGGGACTGTCATTCACTGAGGCAGTCAGGAACAAGGCAGGAATACTCGGCGGAAGGCTCAGGCTGTCAGCTCTTCTTGCGGCGGCGTATATCCTGATAGACCTTCCCGTGAGGATGACCGGGCTACTGCCTCCAATGTTGGGACTGAAGAACTTTCTGCCCGCAACGTTCGGACTCTTCTTCGGGCCTTGGGGAGCACTGGGAGGATGTTTAGGGAGTCTCGTATCATCGTTCATTGCCGGGACAAGATACAGCTATGCTCTCACTGAGTGCCTGCACATAATCATCATGAGCATCTTGACGTGGCTGGGGTGGCACATGTTCTCACACACCCACAGGGTCAGGCTCAAGCTCCCGAAACACTACCTGCGCTACATGTTCCTTGTCCTTGTGCTGTCGTTGTTTTGCGGGCTCACTGAGTACCTGCTCGGCGACCGCGTGAATGCACTGAAGGTCTTTGCCGCATACTCAATCCTGAGCCTCTTTGTGGGTATCCCGGTGAACATACTCTTCGGGAGCCTTCTGTGTGTCGATACTGTCCTGC